>DASSEM010000258.1:0-3849 GCA_035695265.1 Solirubrobacterales bacterium | reverse complement strand
ACGCGACGGCGATGTCGGCGCCGAGCTGCGCCTGCACCTCCATCGACCGCTCCGGGGACAAAAACCGCTCGGAGCCGTCGATATAGGAGCGGAACCGCACGCCCTCCTCGTCGATCCCGAGAACCCCGCCGTCCAGCGGCGGCCGGCCGCGCCGCCCCTTGATCTCGTCGGCGACGCCGCCGAAGGCGAGCGAGAAGACCTGAAAGCCCCCGGAGTCCGTGATGATCGGCCGCTCCCAGCCCATGAACCGGTGGAGGCCGCCAAGCGCGGCGATCCGCTCGCCGCCCGGGCGCAGCATCAGGTGGTAGGTGTTGCCGAGCACCATCTCGTAGCCCGACGCTTCAACCTCGTCCGGAAGCAGCCCTTTCACCGACCCGCGCGTCGCGAGCGGCACGAAGCAGGGGGTCTCGACGTCGCCATGGGGCGTGTGCAGGATCCCGGCCCGCGCGCCCCCGTCGCGGGCGACGATCTCGAACGTCAGGCGATCGGGGTCGTGGCGCATCGGCAGAGCATGGAGCAAGGAGCATGGAGCGAGGAGCGGCGGCTCGATGCTCCTTGCTCAAGCGAGCGAAGCGAGCGTGCTCCTTGCTCCCTGCTACCCCCGCAGCGACCGCCCCGTCATCCCCGCCGGCTGCTCGATCCCGAGCAGGTCGAGGGCGGTCGGCGAGACGTCGGCGAGGATTCCCGCTCGCAGGCGAATGCCGTGCACGGTGGCGATCAGGGGCACCAAATTGGTCGAGTGGGCCGTGTTGGGAGAGCCGTCGGGCTCGAGCATCTGCTCGGCGTTGCCGTGGTCGGCGGTGACGATGCAGGCGCCACCGGCTCCGTGGACCGCTCCGACCACCCGGGCCAGGCAGCCGTCGACGGCCTCGACGGCGGCGACCGCGGCCGGGATCGACCCGGTGTGGCCGACCATGTCGGGGTTGGCGAAGTTGATGATCCCGAAGCGGTACTCCCCGCCCTCCCACGCCGAGCAGAACGCGTCGGCCGCCGCGGCGGCGCTCATCTCCGGCTTGTGGTCGTAGGTCGGGACGTCGCGGGGCGAGTCGGCCATGCGGCGCTCCTCGCCGCTCCACTCGGCCTCCCGCCCGCCGTTGAAGAAGTACGTCACGTGCGCGTACTTCTCCGTCTCGGCGACGTGGATCTGGCGGGCCCCGGCGGCGCTGATCACCTCGGCCATCGTCGTCTCCGGGGCGCTCGGCGGAAACGCGACCGGGTACGGCCAGCCGGCCCGGTAGCTCGCCATCGTCGTCACGTCGAGGCCGGGGTCGCCGCCGCGCTCGAAGCCGTCGAAGCCCGGGTCGCCGAGCGCCGCGATGATCTGCCGCATCCGGTCGGGCCGGAAGTTGAACGCGATCACCACGTCGCCCGGCTGGGCGCCGTCGTAGCCGCCGATCACGGTCGGCTTGATGAACTCGTCGGTGTCGCCGGCCGCGTAGGCGTCGGCGACCGCGCCGCCGGCGCCCTCTGCGCGGGGCCCAGCCCCGTGGACGATCGCGTCGTAGGCGCGCTTCGTCCGCTCCCAGCGATGGTCGCGGTCCATCCCGTAGTAGCGGCCGCCGACGGTCCCGATGCGACCGGCGCTCCGCAGCCAGCGCTCGGCCTCCTCGATGTAGCGGGCGCCGCCGGAGGGGCTCGTGTCGCGCCCGTCGGTGAACGCGTGCAGAACGAGGTCGGGGACGCCTTCGCGGGCGGCGAGCTCGACACACGCCTCGATGTGCTCCCAGCCGGAGTGGACGCCGCCGTCGGAGACGAGCCCGACCAGGTGCAGGCGCCCGCGCGGGGACTCGACGGCACGCCGGCAGGCGTCGGTCAGCGCCGCGATCTCGAAGAAGCTGCCGTCGGCGACGGCGGCGTCGATCCGGGCGAGATCCTGCCTGACGATCGAGCCGGCGCCGAGATTGAGGTGCCCGACCTCGGAGTTGCCCATCTGTCCGTCGGGGAGCCCGACATCGTGGCCCGAGGCCGACAGGGTCGTGTGCGGGTACTCGCGCCAGAGCGCGTCGAAGGTCGGCGTCGACGCCCGCTCGATCGCATTGCCCGGGCCCGGCTCGGCCAGCCCCCAGCCGTCCAGCACGATCAGCGCCAGGCCCGGAACCGGGATCGAGTCGGGTCCGCTCGGCAGCTCCGCCATCGGCTTGTCAGACCGCCGCCACGATCGCGGCGAAGTCGGCCGGGTCGAGCGCGGCGCCGCCGACCAGGGCTCCGTCGATGTGCTCGCGGCCGAGCAGCTCGGCGGCGTTCGCCGGCTTGACCGAGCCGCCGTACTGCATCCGGACCCGGCTGGCCGCCGCTTCGTCGCGCGCGGCGATCAGCGAGCGGATGTAGCCGCATGCCTCGTCGGCCTGCTCGGCGGTCGCGGTGCGGCCGGTGCCGATCGCCCAGATCGGCTCGTAGGCGATGACGACGGTCGCGAGCCGCTCGCCGTCGACGTCAGCGAGGGCAGCTCCGACCTGGCGGTCGAGGACCGCCTCGGTCTCCCCGCCCTCGCGCTGCTCCTCGCTCTCGCCGACGCAGAGGATCGGCACCAGCCCGGCGCCGAGCGCCGCCGGGACCTTGAGCGCGAGCGCCTCGTCGGTCTCCCCGAAGAGCCGGCGTCGCTCGGAGTGGCCGAGGATCACCGCGCCGGCGCCGGCGTCGAGCAGCATCGCCACCGACACCTCGCCGGTGAATGCGCCCGACTCCTCGTGGTGCATGTTCTGGCCGGCGATCAGGACGCCGCTGCCGGCGCAGAGCTGCGCGACCGCGGAAAGCGCCGGAAACGGCGGGCAGATCGCGACCTCCGGGCCATCTGGCCCGAGGCCACCGAGCTCGGGCAGGAGCGCCTCGCAGAACTCCCGCGCCTCGGGAATCGTCTTGTTCATCTTCCAGTTCGCTGCGATCAGCGGTCGGCGAGCCATCTCACTCCTTCCCGCCGGCATCGAGGAGCGCCTCGACGCCGGGCAGCGGCTTGCCCTCGATCAGCTCCAGCGACGCCCCGCCCCCGGTCGAGAGCCAGTCGACGCGGTCGGCGAGGCCGAAGGCGGTCAGGGCGGCGGCCGAATCGCCGCCGCCGACGATCGTCGTCGCATCAGCATCCGCGACCGCCTCGGCGACGGCGCGGGTCCCGGCCGCGAACGGCGCCAGCTCGAAGGCGCCCATCGGCCCGTTCCAGAAGACGGTCCCGGCGCCGGTGACGGTCTCGGCGTAGGCGCGGGCGCTCCGCGGGCCGATATCGAGGCCCATCATCCCGTCCGGGACCTCGACCCCGTCGCTCACGACCGGCTCGGCGTCGGCCGAGAAGCTCGCGCCGAGCACCAGGTCGGTCGGCAGCTCGAGCTCGCAGCGGGAGCCGGCGGCCCGTTCGAGCGCCCGGCCGGCCGGCCCGATCCCGTCTTCCTCGACGAGTGAGTCGCCGGTGCCGTGACCGGCCGCGCGGAAGAAGCTGAAGCACATCGCGCCACCGATCAGGATCCGGTCGGCGAGGTCGAGGAACCGCTCGATGACCCCGATCTTGTCGGTCACCTTGGCGCCGCCGAGGACGACCACGAGCGGGCGGGCCGGATCGGCGAGGACCGCTGTGAGCTCGCGGACCTCACGCTCGAGCAGAAGGCCGGCGTAGGCGGGCAGCGAATGCGTCACGCCCTCAGTCGATGCGTGCGCGCGGTGGGCGGCGCCGAAGGCGTCGTTGACGTAGACGTCGGCGAGCGCGGCGAGCGCCGCGGCGAAGTCCGGGTCGTTGGCCTTCTCGCCGGGCTCCCAGCGGGTGTTCTCGAGCAGCAGGACGGCGCCCGGCTCGAGCGCCGCTGCGGCGGCCTCGACGTCCGCGCCGATGACGTCAGGCGCGAGCGCGACCTCGACGCCGAGCAG
>DASSEM010000257.1:0-6582 GCA_035695265.1 Solirubrobacterales bacterium | reverse complement strand
GCAATCGCGCTCGTCGCCGCGATCGGGCTCGCCCTGGTCGTCATGCCCGCCGCGGGCGGCGGCGTCTCGCGGACCGCCCGTGGCCTCGAGGCCCCGGGCGCGGTTGCCCTCGGGCTCGTCTCCTACAGCCTCTTCCTCTGGCACGAGCCGGTCATCTACTGGCTCCGCGACCACGGACTCGTGGCCGCGGGCCCCGCCGGCCTCGCGCTCAACACCGCGGTCCTGTTCGTGCTCACGGTCGCCCTCTCGGTCGTCACCTATCGACTGATCGAGGTGCCCGCCCTGCGGCTCAAGGCGCGGACGACGCCGGTCCCGCGGGCCGAGCCGACCGGAACGGCAACGGAGAAGGCGCCGGCCTGACGACGCGTCAGCCGGCGGCCGGGTTCGCCTCGATCAGCTCGATCCGGTAATCGTCGGGGTCGCGCACGAAGCAGAGCCGGGAGCCGCCCTCGCGAACCTGGTAGGGAGGGCGCTCGGGCTCGATGCCGAGGTCGGCGAGCCGGGTGAGGGTGCCGTCGAGGTCATCGACGGTGATCGCGATGTGGCCGTAGCCGGTGCCGATCTCGTAGGGCTCGGTGACGTCGTGGTTGTGGGTCAGCTCGAGCCGGGCACCGTCGCCCGGCAGGCCCATGAAGATGTTGGTCGCCTCGTCGCGGATCGGCATCCTGCGCAGCACCTCGAACCCGAGCTTCTCGTAGAAGGCGACCGAGGCCTCCGGATCGAGGATCCGGTAGCAGGTGTGGATCAGCTCACCCACGCTGGGAGCGTACCCGGGGAGGCGATCTAGAAACCGGCGGGATGAACCGCGGTGAAGCTCTGCGACTGCTCCCACGAGCTCGAGTAGTCGGCCCAGCTCGGGCCGTCGCCGCCCGAGTCGGAGGTGTCCCAGCGGAGGCCGGCGATGACGGCATACGCATGGCCGGAGTTGGCGTAGACGGTGATCCAGTTGCCGGCGCCGGGCTCGCCCCAGCTCATGAAGCCGGTCGAGTCGAGCGGGCTCGAGAGGAAGCCGCCGCCGTGGAGGGCGTAGCTGACCGCGCCCGAGCAGTCGTAACCGGAGGCCTCGAAGGAACCGTGGCCGCCGCCCCACAGGTACGGCCTGTCGCGGATCGCGTTGGCGGCGGCGATCACGTCCTTGACCTGCTGGGGTGCGTCGGCGGGCGCGGTGGCGCTGCCGTCGGGGTTGAGCGTCGCGGTCGACCCGTTCGGCGCCGGCACCGAGGGGGCGGGCGCTGCGACGGTTGCCGGGTCGGGCGCTGCGGCCGCGGCGGCCTGGCGCTGCTGCGCGTCGGCGATGCCCGATTCGAGGTCGGCCTCGCGGGCGGTCAGCCGCTGCAGCGTCTCGCGGCGGGCGGCGCGGGCGGCGTAGAGCTGCTGCTCCTGCGCCTCGAGCGCGGCGCGCTGGTCGGCGAGCTCCTGGTGGCGGACCGCGAGGTCGTCGCGGACGGCCGCGATCCGGTCCTTCGTGTCGGCGAGCTCGGCGACGATGCCCTCGACCTCGTCGCGCAGCTCCCTGACGCGGTCGACCGTGTCCTCCTGGTAGTCGTGGAGGCGATCGAGGTAGGTCGCGTCGACCGACGCGTCCTCCCAGCTCGCGGACTCGATCAGGACGTCGACCATGTTCGGGTCGTCCGACTTGTAGACGCCGACCAGGATCTTCTCGAGCTCGCGGACGGCGGCCCGCAGGTGGTCGCGAACGCGGGCGAGCCGGTCGCGGCCGGCCTCGAGCTCGGCCTCGGCGGCGTCGAGCTCCTCCTGCTTGGCCTGAAGCTCGGCCGCCGCGGCGGCCTCGGCCTGCCGGGCCTCGGAGACCTGACCGATCAGGGCGTTGATCTGCTGGTTGCTCTCGGCGAGCTCCTGCGAGATCGCGGACTGCTGGTCGCGAACGCCGGCGAGCGCCTCCTGCTTCTCGGCGATCGTCGCCGTCGCGGGCGCCGGGCGCAGCAGGACCGCCGCCGCGCAGGCGATGAGGAGGAGCAGCACGGCGGCTGCGAGCAGGCGTGCGGAAGGGCTCGGGGCCCGGTTGTCGAAGAGGTTCGGTCGCATCAAGGTCGGCGAGGGAGCCGAGACCCCACTCGCGGTGCGCCACGGTAGATGGGGCGGTCCCGATTGCAAGCGCCCGCTAACAGATCTGCAAGAGATCTTGCGGGCACGATCCGGCCCCGGCCGGTCAACTCCACCCGTCCCAGCGCCGCAGCGCCCGGGTCGGCGACTTCGCCCGGCCGCCCTCGTACCAGCCCGGCTTCGTCCAGAGCTCGAAGTGGAGGTGGCAGCCGGTCGCCCGGCCGGTGTCGTTGACGGTTCCGATCCGCTCGCCGGCGTGGACCCGCGCGCCCTGTGGCGGCCGCCCGCGCCTGCTCATGTGCATGTAGACGTAATCCTGGCCGGTCCCGCGACCGTCGACGACCACGTAATAGCCGGCCGCCGACTGATAGCGGCGGACCTGCACCCGGCCGGCGCGGGCCGCGACGACCGGGCGGCCGCAGCGAGCGAAGAGGTCCTGGCCCTGGTGACCGCGGCCGGCCCCGAGCCCGTCGCCGTAGCCGTGGCCACCGAGGATCGGAAAGCGGTTCTTGTAGAAGCGGAAGCGGATCGGGCCGCTCCGGGCGCCGAGCTTCGCACGTCGGCCGTCGGCAAAGACCCGGAACGCGTACTTGCCGCGCGGGATCCAGCCGTGCCGGCGGGTCCTCCCGCTCCACTCGATCCGGTGCCGCTTGCCGGCGGCGACACGGCCGAGCCGGAACCGCTTGTGGACCTTGCGGCTGCCGACGCGAACGACCTTGACCAGCACCTTGCGCGTCCGCTTGCCGGCGAGCTCGAAGCGGAACGCGACGCCGTGGCGAGCGCCGAGGATGATCCGGCGGCGGTCGACCCGGGCGGCGCGAACCCGCGGGCGCGGGACATCGCCGCCGGCGCGCGACGATCCCGCCACCCGCTCGGTTCCGGCGGCGGTCGATCCGGCGGCGGCACGGGCCTCGTCGGTGCCGGCGAGGACGGCGGCGAGGCCGAGCAGCATCGCCGTCGCGACGGCGATCTCGGTGACCCAGAGCCGCCGGCCGCGGCTCGCGCGATCGTGGTCGAGCGTTCTCATCCGTTCCCTTCGCTGGCTCGCTCGCGCTCGCAATCAGGGCGGAGCGCGGATTGTTAGCGTTCTCTAAGTCCGCTAACGCGACGCTCACGTAGTAGTTGCGGTCCTGCCGCGGCCGTTCCGGCCGGGAGGCTCAGCGTGGCCGCAGCTCGCCGTGCAGGTGCAGCGCCGGATCCCGGGGCTCGGGACCGCGCAGGGCGAAGTCGATCGCCCCGCCGGCACCCGCCCCGGCCGCGAAGCGGACCCGGCCCGGCAGCAGGATCGGCCGGCGGAACGCGACCGTGACCGTGAACGCATCGGGGGTCCGCCCCTCGAGCTGGGCGAGCGAGCGCGCCAGGCTCCACATCCCGTGCGCGATCGGTCGCGGAAACCCGAACGCGCGGGCGCTGAGCGGGTGGAGGTGGATCGGGTTGCGGTCACCGGAGACGGCGGCGTAGCGACGCCCGAGATCGCCCGGAAGCCGCCACTCGGCCGCCGCGCTCAGGTCCTCTGGTGGCTCAGACAAATCGGGCTCCGCCTCGCGCGCGGCGGCCGGATCACCGCCGCCGCGCTGGAGGATGGTCCCCTCCTCCTCCCAGACGAGCTCGCCGTCCGCGCGCGCCTCGACGGCGAGCGTGAACGCCCGGCCCTTCGGATGCGCCCGCAGGTCTGTCGCCGCAACTTCGAGGTCGAGCGGCTCGCCGGCTGCGATCGGCCGGTGGTGGCTGATCGAATCGGCGATGTGGACGAGACCGAGGAGCGGGAACGGGAACCCCCCCGACGCCATCAGCGCGAGCTGCAGCGGGAACGACATCACGTGGGGGTAGGCGGCGGGGAGCTCGTCGCGGAGCGTCAGCCCGCAGACCCGGGAGTAGCGCGAGACCTCGTCGCGATCGGCGACGACGCCGGCGACGCGCAGCGACTCGGCCGGAAGCGAATCGCTGCGCCCGCCACCCGGCAGCATCGGCAGGCGCCCGAGGATGCCGCTGCCGGGGATCGCGCCCAGCCCGGCGCGCGCGTAGAGCGACGGGAGCGCCGGCATCGCGTCGAGCTCGCGCGCCGCCGCCGGCAAGTCAGGCCCCGATCAGGCTCTGTCCGCAGACCCGGACGACGTTGCCGTTGAGACCGCCCGAGTCGGGCGCCGCGAACCAGGCGATCGTCTCGGCGACGTCGACCGGCAACCCACCCTGGGCGAGCGAGTTCATCCGCCGCCCCGCCTCGCGCGGGCCGATCGGCATCGCCGCGGTCATCTGCGTCTCGATGAACCCCGGCGCGACCGCGTTGATCGTCGTCCCGCGATCGGCGAGGACCGGGGCCATCGACTCGACCATCCCGATCACGCCCGCCTTCGACGTCGAATAGTTCGTCTGCCCGGCGTTGCCGGCGATCCCGCTCATCGACGAGACACAGACGATCCGCCCCCCGGCGCCGAGCAGCCCGTCGCGGGCGAGCAGCTCCTCGTTGATCCGCTCCGCGGCGGTGAGGTTGATCGCGATCACGGCCTCCCAGCGCCCGGCGTCCATGCCGGCCAGCGTCTTGTCGCGGGTGACGCCGGCGTTGTGGACGACGACGTCGACGCCCTCGTGCCGCTCGGCGAGCGCGTCGCAGATCTGCTTCGGCGCGTCGTCCGCCGTGATGTCGGCGGCGATCGTCGATCCGCCCAGCGGCTCGACGACCCGCTCGAGGTCCTCGGCCAGGCCGGGGACGTCGAGGCCGACGACGTGGGCGCCGTCGCGGGCGAGGACGGCCGCGACCTGTGCGCCGATCCCGCGCGACGCGCCGGTTACGAGGGCGACCTCGCCGCGCAGCGGATGATCGGGATCGACGTCGGCGACCTCGTCACCGGCGCCGACCCGGACGACCTGGCCGGAGACGTAGGCCGAGCGGGGAGAGAGCAGGAAACGCAGCGTGGAGCCGATCCGGGCCTCGGCGCCGGCGGCGACCCGGACGAGCTGGGCGGTGGCCCCGTGGCGGACCTCCTTGCCGGCGGCGCGGACGAAGCCCTCGAGCGCCCGCTGCGCGGTCGCCGCCGGCGGCCCGCCCTCGCCGGGCTCGGCGCCGATCACGATCAGGCGCCCGCACGGCTCGAGCCGGCGGATCGTCGGATGGAAGAACGACCAGAGCTCGCGCAGCTCGACGCTCGAGGAGATCCCGGTCGCGTCGAGGACGAGGCCCTTCCAGCGCTGGTCGGCCGGGGCCTCCGGGTTCCAAACCCCGGCGTCGATCGCTGCCGCGCCGAGCGCCTCCCGCACCCCATCGTCGAGGCGGCTGTCGACGGCGGTCCCGGCTGCCGCCAGCACGCTCGCAATCGCCGCGCCGCACCGCCCGCCGGGCGCCGAGCCGACCAGCACCCTGCCGTCGATCAGCGGCGCGCCCGGCCGGTAGCGGTCGAGCTCGACCGGTCGCGGCAGGCCGAGGTTTCGCGCGACGAAGCCGCCGAGGGGATTGCTGACGATCTGGGTGTAGGCGTCGGCCACGGCCAGATCGTCTAAGCCTCGAGGATGGCGACCACGCCCTGGCCGCCGGCGGCGCAGATCGAGATCAGCCCGCGGCCGCCTCCGCGGGCGCTGAGCTGCTTCGCGAGGTTGCCGACGATCCGGCCGCCGGTGGCCGCGAACGGGTGGCCGGCGGCGAGCGAACCGCCACGGACGTTGAGCACCTCGCGCTCGATCGCGCCGAGCGGCTCTTCGAGCCCGAGCCGCTCGCGGCAGAAGACCGGGTCCTCCCAGGCGGCGAGCGTCGAGAGCACCTGAGCGGCGAACGCCTCGTGGATCTCGTAGAGATCGAAATCCTGGAGCTTCAGGCCGTGGCGGGCGAGCAGCCGCGGAACCGCGTAGGCGGGCGCCATCAAGAGTCCCTCACCGGCGCCGACATGGTCGACGGCGGCGGTCTCGGCATCGACGAAGCGGGCCAGCGGCACCAGTCCGCGCGCTTCGCCCCACCCCTCGGTCCCGAGCAGGACCGCGGCGGCGCCGTCGCTGAGCGGTGTCGAGTTGCCGGCGGTCATCGTCCCGTCGGCTCCGCCGAAGACCGGCTTCAGCTTCGCGAGCGACTCGACGGTCGAGTCCGGCCGCAGGTTCTGGTCACGCTCGAGGCCGAGGTAGGGAGAGACGAGGTCGTCCTCGAAGCCCTGCTCGTAGGCGGCGGCGAGGTTGCGGTGGCTGGCGGCGGCGAGCTCGTCCTGAGGCTCGCGCGCGATCCCCCACTCGCGGGCCATGATCGCGGTGTGCTCGCCCATCGAGAGACCGGTGCGGGGCTCGGAGTTGCGCGGGATCTCGGGCACGAGCTGGCCCGGGCGAAGCTTCGCGAGGGTCCGCAGCCGATCGAGGTTGGAGCGGGCGGCGTTCAGCTCGAGCAGGACCGCGCGCAGGTCCTCGTTGATCGCGATCGGCGCGTCGGAGGTCGTGTCCACTCCGCAGGCGATCCCGCTCTCGATCTGGCCGAGCGCGATCTTGTTGGCGACGAGGATCGCCGTCTCGAGCCCGGTGCCGCACGCCTGCCCGACATCGTAGGCC
>DASSEM010000256.1:0-7520 GCA_035695265.1 Solirubrobacterales bacterium | reverse complement strand
GCTCCACTCCCGGCTCCCGTCGGAGGAATCGAGCAGGACCCGTGTGACCGACGCGGTGCCGTGGTGCTCGTCGAGGATTCTGACCTTGAAGTTGGTCAGCTCGACCTCGGCGATCTCCGGGTGCTGCTCGGTGATCGCCGCTCGCAGCGCCCGGTCGAGGGCGTTCACCGGCCCGTTGCCTTCGGCCGTCCGGATGTAGCGGCGCTCGCCGACCCAGAGCTTGATCGTCGCCTCCGTCTCGACGCCCCCGTCGGCGCGCTTCTCGGTCACCACGCGGAAGCTCTCGAGGCGGAACAACGGCTCGTAGGCACCGGCCTCGCGGCGGAGCAGGAGCTCGAACGAGGCGTCAGCGGCCTCGTAGGAGTAGCCGCGGTGCTCGCGCTCCTTGAGCTTCTCGACCGAGCTGCGGACGGCGTCGTCGTCGAGCGCGATGCCGGAGTGGGCCGCCCGGGCGAGGACCGAGCCGCGGCCGGCGAGCTCGGAGATCAGGATCTCGCGCTCGTTGCCGACCGTCGCCGGATCGACGTGCTCGAAGGTGCGCGCGTCGGCCTCGACCCCGGCCGCGTGGAGCCCGCCCTTGTGGGCGAACGCGTTGCGCCCGACGTACGGCTGCGAGGGATCCGGGGCCAGGTTGCAGATCTCGTCGACGAGGTGGGCCGTCTCGGTCAGAAGCCGCAGCCGCTCGGGGTCGACGCAGTCGCGTCCGAGCTTGAGCTGTAGGGCCGGCAGGATCGAGACGAGGTTGGCGTTTCCGGTCCGCTCGCCGTAGCCGTTCAGCGTCCCCTGCACGAGCGCGGCGCCGGCCCTGACGGCGGCGAGCGAGTTGGCGACGCCGCACCCGGCGTCGTTGTGGGTGTGGATGCCGACCGTCGCCGCCTCGTTCCCGAGCGCGGCGACGACGGCGGCCGCCGCGGCCTCGATCTCGTGCGGCAGGGTCGAGCCGTTCGTGTCGCAGAGGCTGACGTTCTCGGCTCCCGCCCCGACGGCCGCCTCGAGGCAGGCACGCGCGTAGCCGGGATCCTCCCGCCAACCGTCGAAGAAATGCTCGGCGTCGTAGATCACCCGCTTGCCGGCATCGGCGCAGTAGCGGACCGAGTCGGCGATCATCGCCAGGTTCTCCTCCCGCGAGACCTTCGTCACCTTGTCGAGATGCAGCGCCCAGGTCTTGCCGACGAGCGTCACGACCGGCGCGAAGCAGCCGACGAGCGCCGCCAGGCCCGGGTCCTCGGCCGCCTCGCGGTCGCGCCGACGAGTCATCCCGAAGGCGGCGATCGTCGCCCGTTCGAGCGGCATCGTCGAGAGCAGCTCGAAGAGCTCCAGGTCCTTCGGGTTGGAGTCCGGGAACCCGGCCTCGATCAGGTGGACGCCGAGACGATCGAGCGCCGCGACGACACGGACCTTCTCGGCCGCCGACAGCGACATTCCCTGACCCTGCATGCCGTCGCGCAGAGTCGTGTCGTAGAGGTGAACCTTGCTCAAGTTGATCGAACCTGCTTCCTACCGATCACCGGGTGGAGATGGGGCCGGACCTCGCCGGCGGCGGTGCCGGGCCGTGCGCTCCTGCGCCCGTAGCGGGCGCAGGCATCCGCGCCGCTACGAGGCGGCCGCGGAGCCGGTAATTCGGATCGGCGCCGGGGCGGGCGCCGGGAGTCCGCGCGACGGACCGAGTGGGAGCGCGGTGGTCATCAGGAAACGACTCTACTGGGTTCATCCACGGGATCGAGCCATTCCGCGTACTCGGGAGCGCGACCGTGCAGGGCGTCGTCGAACTTGGCGGCGATCACCGCCGTGATCTCCCCCGGCGCCTTGATCGGGTGGTCGTCGATCTCGCGGACCGGCACTAGCTCGGCTGCGGTCCCGGTGAGGAAGATCTCCTCGGCGAGGTAGAGCTCGGAGCGGCCGACCTCGCGCTCGGTCACCGTGTAGCCGAGGTCGCGGGCGATCTGGATCACCGAGCGGCGGTTGACGCCGTCGAGGATCGAAGCCGTATGCGGCGGCGTCACGATCTCGCCCTCGCGAACGACGAAGATGTTCTCGCCGGAACCCTCGCAGACCGTGCCCCGCTGGTCGAGCAGGATCGCCTCGTCGTAGCCGGCGTTGGCGGCCTCCGTCTTCGCCAGGATCGAGTTCAGGTACTGGCCCGACGCCTTGGCGTGCGGGATCAGCCCATCGGGGGAGATCCGGCGCCAGGAGGACACCTTGGCCCGCACCCCGACCCGCTTTCCCTCCTCGCCGAGGTACGCGCCCCAGGGCCAGGTCGCGATCGTCACCTCGACCGGGGAGCCCTTGGCGAACAGCCCCATCTCGCCGTAGCCGCGGAACGCGATCGGACGGATGTAGCAGGACGACAGCCCGTTGCGGCGGATCAGCTCGTTCGTGGCCGACCGAAGGTCCTCGATGCCGAACGGCATCGGCAGGTAGTAGAGCTCGGCCGACCTCATGAGTCGCTCGAGGTGGTCGCGGTGACGGAAGACGGCGGTACCGGACTCGGCGTCGTAGGCGCGGATCCCCTCGAAGACGCCGGTGCCGTAGTGGAGGCCGTGGCTGAGCACGTGGACCTTGGCGTCGTCCCAGGCGACGAACTCGCCGTTCATCCAGATCGTCTCAGCCTTCTCCACTTCAACCTCCTTCGCTCGCTAGATGGTCGGTTCCGGGCGATTATTGCGGATGGGGATGCGGCTGTCGCGGCTCAGATGTCTCAGAGCGCCGCGATCACGGCTTCGGTCATCGCCGCCGTGTCGGCGCGACGCTCGCCCTCCGCTCCCGTGAACAGGTCGGCGGTCCGCAGGCCCGCGGCGAGCGCCGCTTCGACCGCCCGCTCGACGCGGTCGGCCGCGGCGCCGTCCTCGAGACCGTGGCGAAGCATCATCGCCACCGAGAGGAAGGCGGCGAGCGGGTTCGCGATCCCCTTGCCGGCGATGTCGGGGGCCGAGCCATGAACCGGCTCGAAGACGCCGGGGCCGTCGTCGCCGAGACTGGCCGAGGGCAGCATCCCGAGCGACCCGGTGATCATCGCCGCCTCGTCGCTCAGGATGTCCCCGAACATGTTCTCGGTCACGATCACGTCGAACTGCGACGGGTCGGATACGAGTTGCATCGCCGCGTTGTCGACCAGGATGTGGTCGAGCTCGACCGCCGGGTATCGCTCAGCGACGCGACCGACGACCTCCCGCCAGAGCCGCGAGGTCTCGAGGACGTTGGCCTTGTCGACCGATGCGACGCGACCCCCGCGGCGCTCGGCGGCCGCGAACGCGGTCACCGCGATCCGCTCGATCTCCGCGGTGGTGTAGACGCATTCGTCGAGGGCCGAGTCGGGGGAGCGGTCCTTGCGGCCAAAGTAGATCCCGCCGGTGAGCTCGCGGACGACGAGCAGGTCCGTGCCCTCGATCCGGTCGCGACGCAGGGGGCTGGCGCCGAGCAACGCGGGGATCGGCTTGACGGGGCGCAGGTTCGCGTAGAGCCCGAGGCCCTTGCGGAGACCGAGGAGCCCCTGCTCGGGGCGCGGGGCGTCGGGATCGGTCGTGTCCCACTTCGGGCCGCCGACCGCGCCGAGGAGGACCGCGTCGGCCGACCGGCAGGCCGCGAGCGCCTCCGCTGTGAGCGCCTCCCCGGTGACGTCGATCGATGCCCCCCCGATCAGGACCTCCTCGTAGTCGAAGCGACCGATCGCGTCGAGGAGCCGTCGCGCAGCGGCGACGATCTCGGGGCCGATGCCGTCCCCGGCGAGGACCGCGATCCGTTGCTTGTCGGCTTCCGGGGCCATCGGTCGGGCGGCACCGTATCGCCTCCGGGAACCGCGACGGTTAGGCTGCCGCCCTTCGGTCCCCGACTCCGCAACCGGTACACCGCGACAACCACTGGAGGAAGTATGCGAAAGGCCTATCTGACCCTGATCGTGCTCGGCGCGCTTGCGCTTGGTGTCGTAGCCGCCGGCTGCGGCGACGACGACGAGACCAGTCCGACCGAGGCGACGACCGCCACGACGACGACGGCCACCGATGACACGACGGCCGAGGAGACGACGACCGACTCCGACGAGGGCGCGAGCTCCGAGGACGTCTACAACGCCTGCATCGACGCGATCGAGGGGACCGCGGCCGAGGAGGTCGGGCAAACCGCGTGCGAGCAGGCCCGCGATGCCTTCGACCAGTGCGCCAAGCAGGCCGAGAAGGCCGGCGGACAGGCCGCGACGACTGCGCTCGGAATCTGCCAGCAGGCGGCCGATCAGGCAGTCGAGTCGCTCGAGTCCTCGACCGGCGGCTGAGCCGCTCGGTGACGGGACGGCCCCGGCCTCACGAAGGGGCCGGGGCCGCGCTTCGCCGTGCCGAGACGTTGAGCCTGACGTAGTCGAGCACCGGATCCGGCCCGAGCGCCTCGGTGACCGCATCGACGAGCTCGTCGCGGCGTCCGGGCTCGAGGAGCTCGAGGTGGGCGCCGAGGCAGACGCTCCGCACGAACTCGCGCGGCTCCGGAGGTCGGACCGGGCTCGGCTCCAGCCAGCAGCGCACGGCTTCGAACCCGGTGGCGGCGAGGGTGGCCTGCGTCTCTTCCGGCACCGGGAAGTGCACCGGGTCGAAGCCGTCGAGCTCGGTGAAGCCGCCACCTGCGATCACCTGGTCGAGGGCCGCGTAGAAGCGGGCGACGTTGCCGCGGCCGCCGCACTGGGCCACGAGACGTCCGCCGGGGACGAGCGCCGCCCCGAGGTTCGCGAAGAGCCGCCGGTGGTCCGGGATCCAGTGGAAGACCGCGTTGCTGAAGACCGCGTCGACCGGTTCGGGCAGCGCGACGCGCAAGAGATCGGCCTCGATCAGCTCCGTCCGGGCCGGGTCGAGCCGCGTCCGCGCCTCGGCGATCATCGCCGCCGAGCCGTCGACGGCGAGCACGCGACCGCGCGGCAGCCGCTCGAGGAGCATGGCCGTGACCCGGCCGGTGCCGCAGCCGGCATCGAGGACGACCTCGTCACCGCGCAGCCCGAGGCGGTCGACCACGGCCCGCGCCCACTGCTGCTGCGGCGTCGAGACCCGGTCGTACGTCGCCGCGTCCCAATCCCGGGTGGCGGTCACGTCAGAGCGCGGTCGTGGCCGCGCCGATCGGCGGGTGCGCCTCCTCGTAGGCGGCGATCGCGTCCTCCGACTGCAGCGTGATGGAGATCTCGTCGTGGCCCCCGAGCAGGCGGTGCTTGGTCTCCCCGTCGATATCGAAGCGGACCACGCCCCCCTCGTAGTCGACCGTCTGGTCGTCGAGGTCGATGCGGACCGCCCCCGAGGCCGCGATCCCGCGGCATTCCTCCCGCGGCAGGATCACCGGCAGGAATCCGTTCTTGGTCGCGTTGGAATAGAAGATGTCCGAGAAGGAGGGCGCGATCACGGCCTCGAAGCCGAAGTCGGCGAGGGCCCAGACCGCATGCTCGCGCGAGGACCCGGAGCCGAAGTTCGGCCCCGCTACCAACACCGGATTGGGCTCGAGCTCGATCTCCCCGTCGCGGATCCAGTCGTAGAACAGGAACTCGCCGAATCCGGTCCGCTCGATCCGCTTCAGGAACTGCTTCGGGATGATCTGGTCGGTGTCGACGTCGGCGCGGTCGAGCACCGAGACCTTCCCCTCGATCACGTCGATCGCCCTCATCGCTCGCCTCCCCCGGTCTCGCCGGCCCAGTCCCTGATGTCGACGAACCGACCCTCGATCGCGGCTGCGGCGGCCATTCGCGGGCTGACCAGGTGGGTACGGCCACCCTTGCCCTGCCGGCCCTCGAAGTTGCGGTTGGACGTCGAGGCGCAGCGCTCGCCCTCGATCAGGATGTCCGGGTTCATGCCGAGGCACATCGAGCACCCGGAGGCGCGCCACTCGAAGCCTGCCTCGCGGAACACCCGGTCGAGCCCCTCGCTCTCGGCGGTCTCGCGCACCTGCTCGGAGCCGGGGACGACCATGGCCCGCACGCTCGGTGCTACCCGGCGACCGGCGACCATCGCGGCAGCGGCCCGCAGGTCCTCGATGCGCGAGTTCGTGCAGGAGCCGATGAAGACGCGGTCGAGCTCGATCTCGGTCATCGGCGTTCCCGGCTCCAAGGCCATGTAGCCGAGCGCGCGCTCGGCGGTCTCCGCGTCGACGGGCCCATCGAGCGTCGCGGGGTCGGGGACCCGGTCGGCGACCTCGGTGACCATGCCCGGGTTCGTCCCCCAAGTGATCATCGGCGACAGGGTCGAGGCGTCGATCTCGACCTCGGCGTCGAAGCTCGCGCCGTCGTCGGTCGCCAGCTCGCGCCAGCCGGCGACGGCCGCGTCGAAGTCCGCGGGAGCGCCGGGCCGGCCGCGCACGTACTCGAAGGTGGTCTCGTCGGGAGCGATCATCCCGGCCCGGCCGCCGCCTTCGATCGTCATGTTGCAGATCGTCATCCGCCCCTCCATCGAGAGGTCGCGAACGGTCTCGCCGGCGTACTCGACGACGTAGCCGACCATGCCGCCTGTTCCGAGCCGGCCGATCGTCGCCAGGATCATGTCCTTGGCGCTGACCCGGTCGGGGAGCTCGCCGCGGTAGTTGACCCGCATCGTCTTCGGCTTGCGCTGGACCAGCGTCTGGGTCGCGAGCACGTGCTCGACCTCGGTGGTCCCGATCCCGAAGGCGAGCGCGCCAAAGGCCCCGTGGGTTGCCGTGTGCGAGTCGCCGCACACGATCGTCATCCCCGGCTGGGTGATGCCGAGCTCGGGGCCGATCACGTGGACGATGCCGCGCCGGTTCGACCCCAGTGAGTACAGCGGCACGCCGAACTCCGCGCAGTTGCGCTCCAGGGCCTCGACCTGCTTGCGCGACAGCTCGTCGGCGATCAGGCGCGCTGCCGGCGTGTCGTCGGTCGGCACGTTGTGATCCGCGGTCGCGAGCGTCCGATCGGGGCGCCTCACCTCCCGGCCGGCGAGGCGGAGCCCGTCGAAGGCCTGCGGTGAGGTGACCTCGTGGACGAGGTGCAGGTCGATGTAGAGCAACCCGTCAGCGACCTCGTGCCGCTTCCAGATCTTGTCGAACATCGTCTCTGCGCTCATCGCCTCGCTCCTCTTCGGGGTGGCTTGCATCGGTCAGCTTCGCCGCAGGCCGGCGGCGATCACGGCGAGGATCTCGGCCGTGTCGGTGCCGGGGTTGTGGAGATTGTGCGGAAGATCGGCATCGAAGGTGGCGCTGTCGCCCGCCGCCAGCGGGTAACGCTCGCCGTCGACCGTCAGCTCGACGGCCCCGGCGAGCACGACGACGGTCTCGCGGCTGCCGGGCTCGTGGATCGGCGGGTCCGCGGCGCCTCCGGTCGAGCGGTCGGACGCGAGGCGGTGCCGGGAGACGTCGGCGCGCTGGCCCGGCAACGGCGGTGTCAGCTCCTCGATCTCATGCCCGGGCCGGCTGCTGCGCCGGCCGCTGCCGGAGCGGACGACGACCACGTTGCGGCCCTCCTCCAGGCGCAGCAGCTGCGACAGCGTCAGCTCCAGCCCATCGGCGATCCGGGCGGCCACGGCAAGCGTCGGGCTGCTCTCGCCGCGCTC
>DASSEM010000255.1:0-15782 GCA_035695265.1 Solirubrobacterales bacterium | reverse complement strand
CGCCCCGGTCCCATAACCGCGCCCGAAGCCGGCCCGCTCGATCAGCCACGCCGCCGACGTCTTGACGCCACCATCCGGCTCCGGCCAGGACGGCGGTCGCGCCTCGGCGCCGAGCCGGGCGGCAACGCGGCGCTCGAGCTCCCGGAAGGTGGCGGCGCCGAGGATCGGGTTCGTGAAGAAGGACCCGGCGCTGACCGAGTCGGGGTCCTCGGAGTCGACAACCATGCCCTTGGCGCGACGGAGCGCGAGGACCGCCTCGCGAACCGCGGCGAGCGGCGGTCGGGCGCCCGGCTCGACGCCGAGCGTGGCGGCGAGCTGCGCGTAGGCGACCGGTCGGGCGTTCGGCGTCGGGTCGAGCTCCAGGGTCACCTCGAGGATCACGAACCTGGCCGAGCCCTTGAAGGCACTCGAACGGTAGGCGAACCCGCAGCGATCGCGATCGAGGACGACCGTCGTGCCCGCCTCGCGGTCGTAGGCGCGAACGGAGACGAGCGTGGTGGCGACCTCCTGACCGTAGGCGCCGACGTTCTGGATCGGTGTCGCGCCGGTCGACCCCGGGATCCCGGACAGGCACTCGATCCCGGCCAGCCCGTCGGCGACGCAGCGGGCGACGAGCGCGTCCCAGGGCTCACCGGCGGCGACGGTGAGCCGAACGCGCTCGCCGGCGCGGACCGCGTCCACCCCCCGGGTGGCGATGCGCACTGCGACGCCGTCGAACCCGGCGTCGGCGACCACCAGGTTGGAGCCTCCGGCGACGACGAGTGCCGGCTCGCCGGCCCGGTCGGCGGCGCTCACCGCGGCGATCAGGTCCGCGGCGCTTTCGGCCTCGACGAGGCGCCGCGCGGGGCCGCCGAGGCGCAGCGTCGTCAGCTCGGCGAGTCGGACGGCCGACATTGCGCCGCAAGCCTATGAAGCAGCTCCCATCCGCCGCCGGACGGCCCCCCGGCGGTAGCCTCGAACCGTGTTCAAGCTGACGATCAGGAGCGGGTCGAAGGTCACTCGCGAGAAGCACCGGGACCTCGCGGCTGCGATCAGAGCGCTGCGATCACATGCCGAGGCGATCCGGGCCGAGGGTGATCTGCCCGAGGTCTCGATGATCCGCACCTACGAGCCCGGGGTGCGGGTCCGGGCGCGGCTCGAGGTCTCGACCGGCGGGCCGATCCGGGGCCGCGACGCGGGCATCGACGTGATGGGCGACAGCCGCCTGGTCCCCTACCGCGGCGGGATCTTCCGCAAGGAGCTCGAGGTCGAAGAGGGCAACGATCCCTTCGAGGCCGTCGAGCGCGCCCTGCGCGGCGGGGTCTCGGCGTGAGCGGCGGCAGCGGCCGCGGCCACGGCACCTCCGAGCGGGGCGGGAAGCCGGTCGGGCGCCGGGTCCGGCTGCCGCGCGGGGCTCAGGCGCCGATCACCGTCTACATCAACGGCACCGAGCAGGTCGAGGGGACCGACTACGAGATCGCAGGCGGCACGGTGATCTTCCGCGAGCCGATCATGAAGGAGGACCTGAGCGGGCTCGGCATCGTGCGCAAGGTCGTCCTCGGCCTCGGCCTCGTCGGCAGCTACCAGAAGCACGAGGTGGTCGACGTCGAGTACCGGATCGGCGGGCAGAGGCAGCTCGCATCCGACCTCGAGGTGATCGCGGACTGAGCTCTGCCGCGCCGCGCAGGGTCCGCTAGCCGAGGCCGGACAGCGTCGCGACCCGCTCCTTGTGCTGGGCTGCGGTGCCGAAGAGCTGGGCGTCGGCCCGGGCCCGCTTGAGCAGGAAGTGGAGGTCGTGCTCCCAGGTGAAGCCGATCCCGCCGTGGACCTGGATCGACGCCTTGCAAATCTCCCATGCCGCCTCCGAGGCGCGCGCCTTCGCCATCGCCGCGGCGAGCGGCAGCGACGCCGGCTCGGCGTCGGCCGCCCAGGCCGCCGCGTAGGTCAGCGAACGCGCCTCCTCGACGTCGTAGAGCATCTTCGCGCAGGTGTGGGAGACGCCCTGGTAGGCGCCGATCGGGCGCCCGAACTGCTCGCGCTCCTTCGCGTAGGCGACCGCCATGTCGAGGGCCCGCTGCCCAAGCCCGACGAGCTCGGCCGCGACCGCCACGACCATCCGGTCGGTGGCGGCCGCCGCGTCGCCGGCCAGTGGCTCGCCCTCGCCGGCGATCAGGCGTGAGTAGCGCCGAGTCCGGTCGATCAGCTCGAGCGGCTCGAGCTCCGCATCGGCGGCCGGGACGAGCCGCGGCCCGTCGGATCCGAAGATCACGAGGACGTCGGCACCCTCGGCGTCGATCACCACCGATTCGTCGCCGATCGCTCCGCGCGCCTCGCCGGAGGCGATCCCGGCCAGGTGGGCGGACGCCTGCTCGGCGGACCCGGCCCGCTCGATCGCGATGCCGGCAGCGGCGTTGGCGAGGAAGGGCAGCGGCGCGCAGGCGTATCCGAGCTCCTCGCAGAGAACCACGAGCTCGACCATCCCGAGGCCCTGGCCGCCGTGCTCCTCGGCGATCGCGATGCCGGGCCATCCGAGCTCGGCCACCTCCGACCAGAGCCCGTCCTCGTAGCGGTCCGCCTCAGCCAGCTCCCGGACCTTCTCGGGTTTGAAGCGAGAGGCGAGGAGCTGCCTCGCCGTCTCCTTGATCTCGGCCTGCTCATCGTTGAAGTCGAAGCGCATCGTCCCTCTCCTATCGAAGCCGCGGCAGGCCGAGCACCCGCTCGGCGACGATGTTCTTCATCACCTCGGTCGTGCCGCCCTCGATCGAGTTGGCGCGGCTGCGCAGCATCCGGTACGTCCACGGCGTGCCGCGCTCGAGCCCCTCAGGGCCGAGCACGTCGCAGGCGAGCTCGGTCAGCGACTGGTTCAACGTCGCCCACTCCCACTTGCCGATCGACCCCTCCGGCCCCGGGATTCCGGTCTTCATCTGCGCGGTCATCGCCCGCATCCCACCGAGCCGCAGCGCCTCGCAGCCGATCAACAGGTCGGCGACCCGGGAGCGAATCGCCGGATCCTCGCCGAGGCCGCGCTCGTTGATCAACTCGATCAGATCGCCGAGATCGCGTGAGACGGCGACCGCGGCGCCGCCGCCGAGCCCGGCGCGCTCGTTCATCAGCGTCGTGATCGCGACCATCCAGCCGTTGCCCTCGCCGCCGACCAGGTTCTCGTCCGGGATGAGCGCCTCCTCGAAGAAGACCTCGTTGAACTCCGCCTCGCCGGTGATCTGGACGAGTGGCCGGATCTCGACCGCGTCCTGCTCCATGTCGCAGATGAAATAGCTCAGCCCCTTGTGCTTGGCGACCTCGGTGTCGGTGCGGGCGACGAGCATGCACCACTTCGACTCGTGCGCGAACGTCGTCCAGACCTTCTGGCCGGTCACCCGCCAGCCGCCGTCGGCCTTGACCGCCCGCGTCTTCAGCGAGGCGAGGTCGGAGCCCGACTCCGGCTCCGAGAAACCCTGGCACCAGATCTCCTCGGCGCTCAGGATCGGCTCGAGCCAGCGCTCCTTCTGCTCGTCGGTGCCGTGAGCCATGATCACCGGCCCGCCCATGACCAGCCCGAGCACGTTCGCCGGCGCCGGCGCGTCGGCGCGCGCCATCTCGTCCGAGAAGATCGCCTGCTCGATCAGCGTCGCCCCGCGGCCGCCGAACTCCCTCGGCCACGAGATGCCGGCCCAGCCGCCCTCGTGGAGCCTCCGCTGCCACTCGCGGCGGAACGCGAAGGCGGCCTCGTCGCCATGCGGCTCAGGGCCGGGATGGTTGGCCTCGAGCCAGGAGCGAACCTCGTCGCGGAAGGCCGCCTCGGACTCGTTCAGCGTCAGATCCACCTCTTCGTCCTCCTCGCCGCTCGCCGGGAGCAGAAACCTACACCGACGTGCCCTCCGGATCCCGATCGATCAGGACCCCCGGGTTCATGACCGCCGCCGGATCGACCGCGGCCTTGGCGCCGGCGAGCGCCGCCGCAAAGCGGTCGGGCCGCTGCAGCTCGTACCAGGGACGATGGTCGCGGCCGACCGCGTGGTGGTGGGTGATCGTGCCGCCGGCGGAGACGATCGCCTCCGAGACCGCGGCCTTGATCTCGTCCCATTGCTCGACCTCGGCGCCACGCCGAGCCGGCGCGAGGATCGTGTAGTACGGCGCCGGGCCGGTCGGGTAGACGTGCGTGAAGCGACACATCACCCGCGGTGCGCCATCGCCGCTCGTCGGGGCGTCGCACGCCTCGGCCACCGCTCGCCGCGCCGCCTCGGTCACCTGCGCGTGGAACTCGCCGAAGCGGTCCCACGTGATCGCGGTCTCGAACGTCTCGCTGAGGACGCCGAGCGCGATCAGGCTGTCGCGCAGGTACGGGGCGTCGAGAAACGCCGAGCGCCAGGTCTCGGCGGCCGAGTCGGCGCCCGCGTCACGGGCGTCCGGCTCGGGTGCGCCGCCGTGGTCGGTCGCGCACTCGACCGCGAGCCGGAGCTGCTCATCGACCGGAGCGAACGCCGACTCGAAGCCGATGATCAGCACCGCGTGGTCGCCGTCCCCGGCCCCGGTCGTCCGTGCCTCGAGCGGATCGAGCAGCCGGCAGTTGGATGGGTTCAGCCCCGATTGGGAGATCGCGCGGACGGCCTCGGCGCCGGCGGCGAAGCTTGGAAACAAGACCGGTCGCGATGCCTTGAAGCCCGGTCGCGAGCGGACCTGTACCCAGGCCTCGGTGATGACGCCGAGGATGCCCTCGGAGCCGAGCAGCATCCGGTCGGGGCTCGGGCCGGCGCCGGAGCCGGGCAGGCGGCGGCTCTCCCACGGGCCGGCCGGGGTCAGCGCCCGGACCGAGAGGACGAGGTCGTCGATGTGGGTCTGAAGCGTCGCGAAGTGGCCGCCGGCCCGGGTCGCGATCCAGCCGCCGAGGGTCGAGAGCTCGAACGACTGCGGGAAGTGGCGCAGGGTGAGCCCATGCGGGCGGAGGCCGTCCTCGAGGTCGGGGCCTAGCGTCCCGGCGCGAACCAGGGCCGCACCCGAGACCTCGTCGACCGCGGCGACCCCACTGAGCCCGCCGAGGTCGATCGAGACGGCGCCCCGGTAACCGTGGCCGACGCGCGGCTCGACCCCGCCGACGACGCTCGTTCCGCCGCCGAACGGGATCGCGGCGAGGCGGTGGTCGGCGCAGTGCTCGAGCACCCGGCGGACGTCCCCCTCGTCGGCCGGGAAGGCGACGAGGTCGGGCGTGCGATCGAAGCGGCCGCGGAAGCCGCGCACCACGTCGCGGTAGGCGCGCCCCATCGCATGCCGGATCCGGTCCGGCGGATCGGCGCTGACGATCCCGTCCAGGGCCGGCGGCGGCCGCAGGCGCGGCGACGCGAGCTCGATCGCGTCGAGCGGCACCGGCGCCTCGATCCGCTCGCCCCCGAAGCCGAGCCGGTCGCGGACGGCCGGCGCGATCGCCTCCAGCGCCGCCCGATCGGGCGCCCGGTCGGCATACCCCCAACCCCAATGGCTGCGTGCCCGTCGCTCGCCGCTCATCCCGACGACCCTAGATGATCGATCCCGACCATCGAGATGCTGCGTGAATACGACGCAGTTTGCGGATTGCCCGGGGCCGCCGTTCCGCCCCGATCGTCGTTACGTCTGGCACAAGGCGTAGTTTCCGCCCAGCAGAACCCACGTCGGGAGTGGAGGGGCAATGCAAGAGAGCAGCAACGATCGCTGGCAGCAGCTCATGGACCTACATGAGCAGATCGACCATGGAGAGGCCGTTCTGCCGACCAGGATCAGCGCCATCGACGGACGCCGGCTGGAGGCGTCCCCGGAGGCCGTCCGGTTCGCGCAGGCGCTGGCGTTCGACGCCGGCTGGTCCGGCATCTCCGAGGCCCGCCGCCGGCGACGCGACGACCTGGCCGCGTAGATAACTGCGCGACTCGCAGCCCTCCGGGCTGCTCGACTGCGCGTCACGTTGGCCTACGCGGCGCGTTCGTCCAGCAAGCGGCGGATCTCGCGCGTGCCGAGGCGGGCCGGCTTCGTCGACTTGACGAACTTCGTCAGCATCCGCGCGAACGGCAGCGGGCGGTCGAGGTGGGGGAAGTGCCCGGCGTCCTCGAACACGGTGAAGCGGCTTCCCGGCATCGCCTCGGCCGCCCAGTGGCCGTGGGATGCGGGGATGATGCGGTCGCGCTCGCCCCAGACGATCAGGGTCGGGACGGCGTGGGCGAGGTAGAGCCGGTCGCGGGCGCTGACCCGCTGGCCTCGATGATCGATGACCGAGCGCGCGGTGGACAGGAACGCAGCCCGGGCCTCGCCGTCGGCTAGTGAGGCGTAGCCGCGGGCGATCTCGGTGACGTCGGCGCCCGGGTTGAGCCCGATCGCCGAGAGCCAGCCGCCGATCCGCCGGCCCGTGCCGGTCACCCATGCCTTCGTGATCAGCGGCAGGACCAGCTCGGACCCGGGAAGCGTGGCCGCGCGGAGAAAGATGTTGACGTCGTCGCCGAGGCCGCCGCTCGAGACCAGCCCGAGCCGGTCGGTGTGGCTCGGGAACTGGTAGGCGAACTGCATCGCCACGCCGCCGCCGAGCGAGTGTCCGACGACCGTCGCCGACTCGTGGCCGAGCGCGAGCAGCAGGTCGCGCGCCCCCGCCGCATAGGCGCCGAGCGAGTAGTCGCCGCGCGGCTTCGCCGAGCTGCCGTGGCCGAGCATGTCGGGGGCGATGACGGTGAAGTCGTCGGCGAGCGCCGGGATCAGCGGCGCCCATGTCTCGCAGCTCCCCGCGATGCCGTGCAGGAGCAGGAGCGGCGGACCCTCGCCGGCCCGGAGGAAGCTGACGCGGTTGCCGTGCAGCTCGATCTGCTCGGGCTCGACCGCGCCGTACGGGTCGCCGAAGCCCTGCTCGGTGCCACTCATCGGGCCGGAAGGGTATCCGGAGCGGCGGCCGTGAGGGCGGCGCCTAGCGGCCGTTCACGGCAATCACCTGCAACTTGCGGCGAATGCCGCCCCTACCAGTGCACGCCGCGCATCAGGTACGCGAAGGCGAGCTGCTGGTTGGACGCCTGCTCGTCCGTTCCCCCACCGCGCTCCGGCCTGGCCTTGGCCCCCTGCGGCTTGCCGCCCTTCGCGGCGGTCGAGTCGGGAAACATGTGGTAGGCGCTGTTGAGGACGTAGTCCATCGACTTCGGGTTGATCGCGTAGAGGATCTGCCCGAGCGTGCCGACCGGTGTCGCGATCCGCTTCGGCTTGAACGTGATCGCGTCGCAGAGCATGTCGGCCGCCTCGTCCGGCGTGATCGTCGGGAAGCGGTCGTACATCTTCGTCGGCGCGATCATCGGCGTTCGTACGAGCGGCATGTGGATCGTCGTGATCTTGACCTTGTCGTCGATCACCTCGGACGCGATACAGCGGGAGAAGGCGTCGAGTGCCGACTTCGAGGCGACGTAGGCGGAGAAGCGCGGCATGTTCGTCTGCACGCCGATCGAGCTGACGTTGATGACCTGCCCGGAGCGCCGCTGCCGCATCCTCGGCAGCAGGTTGAGGATCAGCCGCACCGGCCCGAAGTAGTTGAGCTGCATCGTCCGCTCGAAGTCGTGGAAGCGGTCGTAGGAGAGCGCGATCGAGCGCCGGATCGAGCGCCCGGCGTTGTTGATCAGCACGTCGACGTTGCCGTGCTGGTCGAGCACCTCCCGCGCCATCCGGTCGATGTCGTCGACGTCGGAGAGGTCGCAGCGGTGGATGTGGGCCACCCCGCCGCCGGCGACGATCTGGTCGCGGGTCTCCTCGAGCTTCTCGGGGGTGCGGGCGACGAGCAGGACGATCCCGCCGGCGTCGGCGATCTTCATCGCCGCCGCCTTGCCGATTCCCGAGGAGGCGCCGGTAACGAGGACGACCTTGCCCGTGACCTCCTTCTCGAGCGAGGCGTTGCCCTGCAGGCGGCGACCGAACCGGACCAGCTCGTCGGGGATCTGGTGCTCGAGGATCTGGGCGATCCCGCCGACGATCCCGGCCCGGCCGCGAGCGGCGCCGACGAGCGTGTTGTCGCGGTAGAGGTCGGGGTCGAGGTGGCGGGCCCAGTAGTCCCAGAGCTTGCCGGCGTAGGCCTCCAGCGGCGGCACCTTGATCCCGGTCCCGGCCAGCGCCGCTTGGGTCCGTCGCGAGTCGAAGTGGGTCGGGTAGTTGAGGTACATCAGGACCGACCGCGGGATCCCGAAATCGTCGAGGACGCGGTCGGCGGCCGCGTTCGCGAACGGGACGTTGCCGAGCGCCAGCCCGAGCAGCGGTCCGAGTGCCTCGGTTGCCTGGGCCGGGGCGCGAACGGTGGACTGCGGGGCGTGGGCGGCGCGGGCGAAGACGTCGATCACCTCGCCGGCGCTGAGCGGGTCGGGATCGGTGAGGCTGAACGCGCGCCCGTCGAGGCCCTCGAGGTGGGCGATGTGGTCCATCGCCTTGACGACGAAGTCGACCGGGACGATGTTGATCTCGCGGCCCTCGACCCCGGGCATCGGCATCCAGGCCGGGACCACCTGACGGATCCGCCGGATCAGCTTGAAGAAGTAATAGGGGCCGTCGACCTTGTCCATCTCGCCGGTCTCGGAGTTGCCGACGACGATCCCCGGGCGGTAGACGCGCCACGGCCGCGCGCACTCCTCGCGGACGACGCGCTCGGACTCGTGCTTGGTCTGGAAGTAGGGATGGTTGTCGACCTCCTGGGCCTCCTCGAACATGTCCTCGCGCCAGGTGCCGCGGTAGAGCCCGGCGGCGGCGATCGAGCTGACCATGTGGACCCGCCCGGCATCGATCGCCTCGGCGAGCTCGACCATGTGCCGCGTGCCCTCGACGTTGGCGATCCGCTGCGACTCCGCGTCCGCCTTCATGTCGTAGATCGCGGCGAGGTGGAACAGGTGCGCGACGTTGCCCTTGAGCCGCTCGACGTCGGCGTCGGAGACGCCGAGCCGGCGCTGCGAGAGGTCGCCGACGATGCCGACGACCCGTTCCTCGTCGACCCCCCAGCTGTTGCGGAGCTCGGCCAGACGGCCCTGCGAGCCCTCGCGGACGAGGACGTAGATCGTGCCCTCACGCTCGAGCAGGAGCTCGACCAGGTTGCGGCCGATGAAGCCGGTGGCGCCGGTGACGAAATAGCCCATGCTCACGTTCCTCCGAAGTCGCGAAACCCGGCTCGGACCCTACACGCTGGCCTCCGCCCGGCGGGAAGCCGGACGAGCGACGAGCTGTGACCAATAGTTGGTTGCAATTCGTCGCCCGCCGGGTAGCGCAGGTGCATACACTCAGTGTCAGCGCCGTGATTCCAGCATCGACAGCGTCCTAGACCCCGGTGGCCGCTACCGAGACCGTTCAAGTCGAGATGCCCGCGATGGGCGAGTCGGTGACCGAGGGCACGGTGCTCGAGTGGCTCAAGCAGGAGGGTGACGAGGTCGGCGAGGGCGACGGCCTGGTCGAGGTCTCGACCGACAAGGTCGATGCCGAGGTGCCGGCCCCCGCCTCGGGCACGTTGACGAAGATCCTCAAGGGACCCGACGACGTCGTCAAGGTCGGCGAGGCGCTGGCCGAGATCGAGCCCGGGGGCACCGCCGAAGGCAGGGGTAACGGGGCCTCCTCGGCGACGGCCGGGACCGAGACCGGCGAGGGCGACGCCGACCTCGGCGAGGGACCGTCAGGGGAGGGCGCACCCGGCGAGGACGGCGGCGAAGAGGACGGCGGCGGCGAGACCGTCGAGCTGGTGATGCCCGAGATGGGCGAGTCGGTGACCGAGGGCACGGTGCTCGAGTGGCTGAAGCAGGCCGGCGACGCGGTGAGCGAGGGCGAGACGATGGTCGAGGTATCGACCGACAAGGTCGACGCCGAGGTGCCGGCGCCGGTGTCGGGGACCGTGATCGAGACGCTCGTCGAGCCCGACGACGTGGTCGCGGTCGGGCAGGCGCTGGCGCGGATCGAGGCCGGGGCCGCGGCGAGCAAGGAGCAAGGAGCGAGGAGCGAGGAGCCGGCGGCGGCCGGCGGCGGGGAGGCGCCCGTTGATGGCGACTCGAAGGCGACCCCGGTGGCGCGGCGGATCGCGGCTGCCGAGGGGGTCGATCTTTCGGCGGTCAGCGGCACCGGGGCCGGCGGACGGGTGATGAAGGCCGACGTGCTGGCGGCGAAGGAAGCGGGCAACGGGGCCGGACCGGCCACGACGGCGGGCGAGGCGACGGTGCTCCGCGGCCCGGCCGGGATGCTCGTCAAGGCGATGGAGGCCAGCCGGTCGATCCCGACCGCGACCTCGTTCCGGACGCTCACCGTCGACACGCTCGACGCCAAGCGCAAGGCCTTGAACGGCGCCCTGTCGGAGCGCGGCATGAAGGTCTCGTTCACCCATCTGATCGCCTGGGCGATCGTCGAGGCGGGCAAGGAATGGCGGCCGATGGCGCGCAGCTACGAGGAGCGTGACGGCAAGCCGAACGTCATCGACCACGGCGCGATCAACCTCGGCATCGCCGTCGACGTCGAGAAGAAGGATGGCTCACGGAGCCTGATGGTTCCCTGCATCCGCGCCGCCGACGAGCTCGAGTTCGACTCCTTCCACGCCCGCTACGAGGAGCTGATCCGGAAGACGCGCGAGAACGCGCTCACCGCCGACGACTTCGTCGGCACCAACATCACGCTGACCAACCCCGGCGGGCTCGGGACGGTCGCGTCGGTTCCGCGGCTGATGAGCGGCCAGGGGACGATCGTCGCCACCGGCTCGATCGCCTACCCGCCGGAGTGGTCGCACTCGCCGCCCGAGCGGCTGAAGACGCTCGGGGTCTCGAAGGTGATGACGATGACGTCCACCTACGACCACCGGATCATCCAGGGGGCCGAGTCGGGCTCGTTCCTGCGCCGGATCGACGAGCTCCTGAGCGGCGCCGACGAGTTCTACGAAGACGTCGCCCGGGCGCTCTCGCTCGAAGCGGGCATCGTCACGATGGCGCACGCGAGCTCCGCCTCGGCGCCGCCGCTCGCCGCCGCCCCGACGACCGCGGCGCCGCCCAGCGCCGTCCACGAGACGCCGGGCGAGGATCTTCTGCAGGCGGTCCAGGCGGCGACCTCGCTGCTCAAGGCGTACCGGACCCACGGCCACCTGTCGGCGCGGCTGAACCCGATCGAGGGCGACGGCAAGGGCGATCCGGCGCTCGAGCCCGAGAACCTCAACCTGACTCCGGAGCTGATGGGGCGGATCCCGGCGTCGATCCTGCGGATCGGCGTTCCCGGCGAGACGCTGCTCGAAGCGCTGCCGCGGATGCGCGAGGCCTACTGCGGCACGATCGCCTACCAGATCGAGCACCTCTCCTCCCACCAGCAGCGGGTCTGGCTGCGCGAGATGATCGAGACCGGCGCCCACCGCACCCCGCTCGACAAAGAGGAGAAGCGCGGCCTGCTGCGGCGGCTGATCCAGGTCTTCCAGTTCGAGCGCTTCATCCAGAAGGCCTACATCGGCCAGAAGATGTTCTCGGTCGAGGGGCTCGACTCGACCGTGCCGATGATCGACGAGCTCGCGACGATCGCCCGCAAGGAGGGCGGCGAGCAGGTCGTGATCGGGATGGCCCACCGCGGCCGCCTCTCGGTCCTCGCCCACAACCTCGGGCGCTCGCTGGAGTCGATCATGGCCGAGTTCGAGGGCGCCAAGCAGATCGACGCCGTCAAGCGGACCGACGCGCTGCGCCACGGCGGCACCGGCGACGTCAAGTACCACCACGGCGCCGAGGGCCTGTTCGAATCGCCCGAGGGCGACGTGCGGATGCGCCTCTACCCGAATCCCTCCCACCTCGAGTTCGTCGATCCGGTGGTCACCGGCGGCGCCCGCGCCGCCCAGACCGAGCGGGCCGGTCCCGAGATCCGCCTGGATGCCAAGGTGGCGGTGCCGCTGCTGCTCCACGGCGATGCCGCCTTCCCCGGCCAGGGCGTCGTCGCCGAGACGCTCAACCTGCAGTCGCTCGACGGCTACGCGACCGGCGGCACGATCCACATCATCCAGGACAACCAGGTGGGGTTCACGACCGACCCCCAGGACGGCCGCTCGACGCCGTACGCCGCCGACATGGCGAAGGGATTCAACGTCCCGATCATCCACGTCAACGCCGACGACGTCGAGGGCTGCATCGCGGCGACCCGGCTGGCGATGGCCTACCGCGTGAAGTTCGGCCGCGACGTCGTCATCGACGTGATCGGCTACCGGCGCTACGGCCACAACGAGACCGACGAGCCCGCCTACACCCAGCCCGAGCAGGCGGCGCGAATCAAGGAGCACCCGCCGCTCAGCGAGATCTACGCGCAGCGGCTGATCGAGGAGGGGGTCGTCACCGCTGACGAGGTCGAGGACGTCGGCTCCGAGCGCCACGACGAGCTCAGCGGGATCCTGAAGTCGCTGCGGGCGAAGATCGAGGCGGGCGAGTTCGAGGACCCGACGATCACCGGCGGGACGGGCGAGCTCGACCGGTCGAAGAGCCCGGCGGTCGAGACGAAGGTCTCGACCAAGCGCCTGCGGGCGCTCAACGACGAGCTCATCAGCTTCCCCGACAGCTTCACCTTGCATCGCAAGCTCCGCAAGCCGCTCGACCGGCGGCGTGAGATCCTCGACGAGGGCCCGATCGAGTTCGCCCACGCGGAGGCGCTCGCGTTCGCGTCGCTTCTCACCGAGGGCACCCACATCCGCCTGACCGGCCAGGACACCGAGCGCGGCACCTTCTCCAACCGCCACCTCGTCCTCCACGACGAGAAGACCGGGCTCACCTACGCGCCGATCCAGAACCTCTCCGGCGCGCTGGCCCCGTTCGAGATCCACAACAGCCCGCTGTCGGAGAACGCGACCTTGGGGTTCGAGTACGGCTACGCGGCCGCCTCGCCGGAGAGCCTGATCCTCTGGGAGGCGCAGTTCGGCGACTTCGACAACGCCGCCCAGGTGATCATCGACCAGTTCATCGCCGCCGGCGAGTCGAAGTGGGGCCAGACCACGCGGCTGACGCTGCTGCTCCCGCACGGCTACGAGGGCGCCGGCCCGGAGCACTCGAGTGCCCGAATCGAGCGCTTCATGCAGCTCGGCGCCGAGGGCAACATGCGACTCGCCAACCCGACCACCGCCGCCCAGTACTTCCACCTGCTGCGCCGCCAGGCTCGGATCAAGAAGGCCCGGCCGATGGTCGTCTTCACGCCGAAGGGGCTGCTGCGGCTCGCCGACGCCGCGTCGAAGCTGGACGACCTCACCGAGGGGACGTTCAAGTACGTGATCGACGACCCCGACGCCTCGCAGCGTCCCGAGGAGATCAAGCGGCTCGTCCTCTGCTCCGGGCGCATCTACTACGACCTCGAGGGCCATGACCGCCGAGCCGATGCGAGCACCGTCGCGATCGCTCGGGCCGAGCTCGTCTATCCGTTCCCGAAGAGCTACATCGCCGAGCTCGCCGCCGGCTACCCGAACCTCGAGGAGATCGTCTGGGTCCAGGAGGAGCCGGCGAACATGGGCTGCTGGCCGTCGATGCGCTGGCGCCTGCCCGACGCGATCGGCGAGAAGACCCCGATCCGCTACGTCGGCCGGCCGGAGCGGGCGAGCCCCTCGGAGGGCTACCCGGCGGCACACCGCACCGAGCAGGAGCGGATCGTGCTGACGGCGCTGACCGCCTGATCTAGCCTCCCGGTCATGACCGACGTGACCGTCGACGGCGAGCGCGAGTTCCGGCCGCGCGCTCCGGGGCCGCTGTGGACCTGGGTGAAGCGGGTCTCGTTCGTCGAGCTCGCGATCTTCATCGGCCTGCTGGTGGTCTGGATTGCACCGGGTCTCGAGGGAGCGACGTTCGTCTTCGGGTTGAGCCATGGGATCGGATACATCGCCCTTTGCCTGCTGCTCTGGGTCGCGATCATGCGCCGCGAGGCGCCGTTCTGGCTGTTCGCCGCGACCCTCACCCCGGCCGGCCCGGTCGGCAGCGTGATCGGAATCGAGTGGATCGAGCGCCGCGACGGCGCCCCGGAGGCGGGGGCGGCGCGATGAGCGCGATCAGCTCACGGATGGCCTGCCGGACGCCGGCGCCGCCGCTGCGCGACGGGGTCCGCTGCTTCGTCCACTGGGAGGAGCGGGCAGCGGGCGGAACGATCGCCCGCCGGGAGCCGGCGCAGGACTGCGTGACCCTGATCTTCAACCTCGGCTCCCCGATCGCGGTGAGCGGCCCCGGCGAGGCGCGGCACCGGTGCGCGAGCTTCATCGCGCCCATGAACGGCGCCTGGGGCTTGACCGAGACGAGCGGGGTCTCGACCGGCGCCCAGGTCGACCTCGACCCGCGGCTCGCCCGCCGCATCCTCGGCGTGCCGCTGAACGAGCTGGATACGGTCGTCGTCCCCCTCGGCGACGTTCTCGGCGGCTGGGTCGCGGAGACCGAGGAGCTCCTGGCGGGGTCCTCCTCGCCCGTCGCCGCCCTCGAGCTTCTCGAGTGCCGCCTTCTCGGCCTGCTCGAGCGGGGCGCAGCGCCCAGCCCCGAGGTCGACTACGCGTGGTCGATGCTCCAGGCCTCGGCGGGCACGGTCGCGGTCGGCGCACTCAGCGAGCGGCTCGGCTGCAGCCGCCGTCACCTCGCGAGGCGGTTCGGCGAGCAGATCGGCTGCTCACCGAAGCGCGCCGCGAGGATCATCCGCTTCACCCGTGCGCTGGAGCGGCTCGGCGCCGGCGATCGCGACCTCGCCGCGGCCGCGGCCGCCGGCGGCTGGGCCGACCAGCCGCACATGAACCGCGACTTCGCCGAGTTCGGGGGGATCGCCCCCTCGCGCCTGCTCGCGAGCGCCCTCGGCGAGGGCCTCGGCTACGGGGCTTAGGCGATCGAGCAGTTCCCATCCGTTCAAGACGCGGTGGGGGCGGCGCCCTAGCCTGCTCGGAGCAAGCACCCGATCGCAGGAGGCAGCTCCATGGCCAACCACATCTTCCCCTCGCTCCGCTACCGCGATGCCGCCGTGGCGGCCGACTGGCTCGAGGAGGCGTTCGGGTTCGAGCGGGTGGCGTCGCACGAGAACGAGGACGGCAGCCTCGCCCACGTCGAGATGCGCTGGGGCGATTCGACGATCATGTTCGGCGAGGAGACCGACGAAGCGATCGAGCGCTTCGGCGAGCACGCCGGGAAAGCGTGGTGCTACGTGAGCGTCGACGACGCTGACGGCCATCACGACCGCGCCGTCGCGGCCGGGGCCGAGATCGTCTTCGAGCTCGCCGACCAGGACTACGGCTCGCGCGACTACTCGGCGCGGGACCCCGAGGGCAACCTCTGGAGCTTCGGCACCTACGACCCGCTCCCCTGAGCGGCCCCGGGCGCGACCTGATTGGATTGCGCGCCATGCAGCGCCTCATCTTCGACCACGATTACGCCCTCCCCCCCGACCGGGTCTTCGCCTACCTGTCCGAGCACGAGAACCTCGCCGGCCTGCTCGGAGCGAAGATCACGCGCCTCCGCGACGGCAACGACGGGCATCGCAACGGCGTCGGCTCGGCGCGCGAGCTGCGGGTCGGCCCGACGCCGCCGTTCGAGGAGACCGTGACCGAGTTCGTCCCCGACGAGCTGATCGCCTACGAGATCACCAAGGGCTCACCGCTGAAGGACCACCGGGGCGAGATGCGCTTCACCCGCGAGGGCGACGGCACCCACCTCCATTACGAGATCGCCTTCTCCTCGAAGCTCCCCGGCCTCGACTTCATCGTCGCCCAGGGCTTGAAGCGCAACATCACGAAGGGCCTGGCGCAGGTCGAGACCGCCGCGTAGAAGCGCAGCAAGCAGCAAGCAGCAAGCAGCAAGCAGCAAGCAGCGAGCAGCGAGCAGCGAGCAGCGAGCAGCGAGCAGCGA
>DASSEM010000254.1:0-20012 GCA_035695265.1 Solirubrobacterales bacterium | reverse complement strand
CTCGATTCGCGCCGCGCGGGCGGCGCCGAGCCGATCGAGGACCGCGTCGGTCGCCGCCGGCTCGAAGCCGGGCCTGCCGGCGACCGCGATCCGGGCCAGCTCGACCACCCGCTCGGGGCGCATCCAGCGCTCGAGCCCGGCGGCCACGTCGGCGCCCATCACGAAGGTCAGCTCGCTCCCCGGATCCTCATCGGCAAGCAATTCAAGCGTACGGTAGGCGAACGAGGGGCCCTCGCGATCGACCTCGACCGGGGAGACGCTGAGCCCTGGCGCATCGCCCACCGCCGCCCGGGCCAGCACGAGCCGCACAGCCGGCCCCGGCTCAGGATCGATCCGCTTGTGCGGCGCGTCGCCGGTCGGCACGAGCACGAGCTCGTCGAGCCCGAGCGTCGCCACCGCCTCCTGGGCGAGCAGCAGATGACCGACATGCGGGGGATTGAAGGCGCCGCCGAGGACGCCGCGGGCCCGGCTCACCCGCGGGTCTGGCCGCTGCCCCGGAGCACGTACTTGGTCGAGGTCAGCTCGCGGAGCCCGATCGGGCCGCGCGCATGGAGCTTCTGCGTCGAGTTGCCGATCTCGGCACCCATGCCGAACTCGAAGCCGTCGGTGAAGCGGGTCGACGCGTTGACGTACACGCAGGCCGCATCGACGCCGCCGGTGAACGCGTCGGCCGTCGCCGGCGATGCGGTGACGATCGCCTCCGAGTGGCCGCTGCCGTGCCGGTTGACGTGATCGATCGCGTCGGCCACCGAGTCCACCACCGCCACCGCCATCTTCAGGCCGTGATACTCGCGATCCCAGTCCTCGGCCGTGGCGGGCTCGACCGGGACGGAGGCGGCGGCGGAGCGGGTCCGCTCGTCGCCGACCAGCTCGACTCCGGCATCGTGGAGGTCGGCGAGCACGGCAGGAAGGAGCTCGGCCGCAAGCGCGGCGTGGACGAGCAGCGTCTCGGCCGCGTTGCAGACGCCGGGACGCTGCACCTTCGCGTTGTAGGCGATCCGCCGCGCCATCTCCGGATCAGCGTCAGCGTCGACGAAGACGTGGCAGTTGCCGGAGGCGGCGTAGAGGATCGGCACCTCGGCCACCTCCTCGAGCGCCGCCTTCAGGCCCTCGCCGCCACGCGGGATGATCAGGTCGACCAGGTCGCGCTGCTTGGCGAGCTCGCCGAGCTCCTCTCGCCCGCCGCCGGCGACCGCCTCGACCGCGCCGTCCGGCAGCCCGCCCTCGGCGACCGCCTCCTTGGCGATCTCGATCAGGATCGAATTCGATGCGGCAGCGGAGCTCGAGCCGCGGAGGACCGCGGCGTTGCCGCTCTTCAGGCAGAGGGCGGCGGCGTCGATCGTCACGTTCGGGCGCGCCTCGTAGACGATCGCGACGACCCCGATCGGCACCCGGCGATGCTCGAGCTCGATCCCGCTCTCGAGCGTGCGCCGCTCGAGCAGCTCGCCGACCGGATCGTCGAGGGCGATCACGGCCTCGACGCCGACCGCCATCGCCTCGATCCGCTCCTCGTCCAGCCGCAGCCGGTCGAGCAGCGCCTCGTCGAGGCCGGCCTCGCGCCCGTTTTCGAGGTCGATCGCGTTCGCGGCGAGGATCTCGCCGGTGCGCTCGCGCAGGAGCCGGGCGAGCGCGCTCAGCGCCTCGTCCTTGGCCGCGGTCGGCACCGCGGGGAGGATCAGCGACGCGGCGCGGGCCCGCCGGCAGACCTCGGTGACGCTCTCAGCGGTGATCGCCATGGCGGCAAAGGGTACGAGATGCGCTCCCGCCGCGGCCGAGGGTCACCGACTCCGGCAGCCGCGCGGCGACCGCGACTTGACAGCAGCCGCCCACTTGGCTCGCCGGCTTGTGGGCAAGGTCCCACCCGGCTAGCGTTGGCGGCGTCCAACAGCCGTCCGGCCTGCGGCTACCGCCGCCGGATGGCCCACATCGCCCGGTCTGACCGATCGGGACCGAAAGAAGGAGGGCAGCAGCGATGCCGCGCGCGAGGTGGTAGTTACGCCTCCCGCAGCGCGCTGAAAGCTTCAAGAACCGCAAACGCCGACCCGCCGACGGGTAGTAGCCGTCGACGGGCGACGCTCGTGGCGACCTCGATGAGGTCGATTGACGCGTCAGTCGCGCTTGGGGGCGCAACGCAACGCAATGACACGCAGGGCCGGCATCCGCCGGCTCTGCGCCTTCTTGATCGGCTCTCGACGGATTTCCTTTAGGAGCAAGGACCGACCGGATGCGAAACATGCTCAGTGCAGTCCACGGCGCGCGGCTCGACCGGCTGTTCGTCGCGCACGTGCAATCGTCGCTCGGCACCGGCGCCGGCTACGTCGTGCTGGTGCTGCTCGTCTACGAGCGCTTCGATTCGCCGTGGGCGCTGACGGTCATCCTCCTCGCGGGCTTTCTGCCCTCGATGCTCGTCGGGCCGCTGCTGGGAGCCCTCGTCGACCGCTGGCCGCGACGGACCTGCGCGATCGCCGCCGACCTGATCCGGGCCTCCGCGTTCGTCGGCATCGGCGCCATCGCGGACTTCGCCGCGATGGCCGCGCTGGCGTTCGTCGCCGGTGCCGGCGAGTCCCTCTTCAGGCCGGCGATCCTCGCCGGGATCGCCGACTCGGTCGAGGACGAGGACGGCTCCCTCGCGCCGGTGACCTCGCTGTACTCGGCGATCGAGGACCTGGGGATCACGCTCGGCCCGGCGCTCGCCGGCGTTGCGCTGCTGATCATCGATCCCGCCGGCGTCGTCCTCGTCAACGGGATGACGTTCGCGGTCTCGGCGCTGCTCCTGGTCGGGGTCGACCTCGACCGCCACCGCTCCGAGCGCTCCGAGGAGCTCGGACGGCCGTCGCTCCTCGCCGCGACCGGCGAGAGCTTCCGGGCGCTGCGGGGCATGCCGCGGGTGAACGCCGTGATCGTGGCCTCGAGCCTGGCGCTCGCCTTCGCGGCGATGATCAACGTCGCCGAGGTGCTCCTCGCCAAGGAGACACTCGACGCCGGCGACTCCGGCTACTCGGCGCTCGTCGCCGTCTACGGGGTCGGGATCGTCGTCGGCGCGACCCTGGTCTCCAGGGTCAAGGCCGGAGGCGAGATGAAGCTCCTGCTCGGGGGGATCCTCCTGTTCGGGGTCGCGACTCTGGGGTCGGGGCTGGCGGGCGTCCTGGGGGTGGCGCTCCTCACCTTCACGCTCGCCGGCTGCGGCGAGGGCCTCGAGGGAGTGACCGGCCGGCTGATCCTCCAGCGCGACGTCCCCCGCAACCTGCAGGGTCGCGTGTTCGCGGTCAAGGAGACGGCGGGCTCGTGGGGCTTCGGCCTGGCGTTCGTCGCCGGCGGCGCCCTGGCGAGCCTGCTCGAGCCCGGCCAGGTCTTCCTGATCGCCGGCGCCGGCGCGATCTCGGTCGCCCTCGCCACGGCGTTGGTGCTGCGGCGCCGGACGCCGCGGGAGGCGGTGGAGGCGGTGGGCTGAGTCGGGGCGTTCGGCCCGCGCCGGGAACCCCTGGCGCTGAGCGGGAGTGGGTTTGGCTGAGAGGGACAGGGCGAGGGCCTCGGCCCGGTCTCGCCCCTCGCAGACCTCGCAATACGTGAACTCGTCAAAACCCACGATATGCGTGGGAAAAGGCGACTTCACGGTACCCGGGCGGGCGGCCACCCAGGACTACCGTTCTCTGCCGGAACCACCGTTCAGGCAACGGTGGAAGTCCCGGCGTGAGCCGATGCTGCCGCTGCCCGCTACGTCAGCACGAAGCGGTCGCGGTGGATCGCCTCCGCGCTGCCGCCGGGGAGGATCTCGGCGACCTCGTCGCTGCGCTTGCCGAGCAGGCGCTGCAGGACCTCGGAGGAGTGCTCGGCGATCCCCTTGCCGACGATGCCGCGGTCGTCGACGACCTCGACCGGATCGCCGGCGGCGAAGCTGCCCTCGACGGCGACGATGCCGACCGGCAGGAGCGAGGAGCCGCGCTCGCGGAGAACGGTGCCGGCACCGGCGTCCACAACGATCCGTCCCTGAGCCGGCGTCGCCCAGCGCAGCCAGAGCTTGAAGCTCGGGGCGCGGTCGTCGCGGCCCGTGAAGGCGGTCCCGACCCGCTCGCCGCGAGCCGCCGCGAGCAGCGTGCCCTCCGCGGTCCCGTCGCAGATCGTCACCGCGATCCCGGACCCGCTCGCCATCTGTGCGGCGACGACCTTGCTCCGCATCCCGCCGGAGCCGAACTGCGAGCCGCGCGAGCCGATCTCGTAGCGGTCGAGCTCGGCGGTGTCGTGAACCTCGTCGACCAGCTCGGCCCCGGGTTCGAGGCGGGGGTCGGCGCTGAATAACCCCGCCTGGTCGGTGAGCAGGACCAGCCGCCGGGCCTCGATCATGATCGCGACCTGGGCCGAGAGGAAGTCGTTGTCGCCGAAGGTGATCTCGTCGGTCGCGGTCGTGTCGTTCTCGTTGATCACCGGGACGACGTGCCAGGCGAGCAGGCGCTGCAGCGTCTGACGGGCGTTCAGGTAGTGGATCCGCTCCGACATGTCGAAGGCGGTGAGGAGCACCTGAGCGGCGCGGACGCCGGCGCCGCCAAGCCGCTCCTCGTAGGAGCGGAAGAGCGATCCCTGCCCCACCGCGGAGGCGGCCTGGAGCTCGTCGACGGCGGCCGGGCGCTCGTCGAGCTCGAGCATGCGCCGGCCCCTCGCGATCGCGCCCGAGGTCACGAGGACCACCTCCTCCCCGCCCCGGTGAAGCTCGGCGACCTGCGCGCAGACGCCGTCGAGGACGTCGGCGCGCAACGCCCCGTCGGCCCCGGCGACGATCGATGATCCGAGCTTGACGACCAGGGTCACGACCGGACCCGCTCGCAGCCCGCGGCGTCGTCGATCCGGTCGACGCGGGCGCGGTCCTTGCCGCGGCCGCAGCGGACGCGATCGCGCCGGCCGTCGAGGGAGCGGAGGACGTCGGCCCCCCTTCCACCGCGGAGCACGTCGCTGCCGGCGCCCCCGTCGAGCCGGTCGGCGCCGCCGTCGCCGATCACGCAGTCGTCGCCGGCGGCACCTCGCAGCCGGTCGTCACCGCCGTGACCGCGGATCGACTGCGGGCCGGGGCCGCCGCTGAGCACGTCCTTGCGTCGCGTCCCCCGCACGCTCTGCGAGCACGGCTCCAGTGGCGGGAGCGAGGACTTGCAGCGGGTAGGAGTGGAGTCGACGAGGCGGGAGACCTCGCCCCGCAGCGATGTGACGTAGACCCGCCCGCACGAATCCTCGCCGAAGCTGCTCGGGCTGCCCCCGTCGAGGCCCTCGGAGCGGTCGCCGCTCGCGTTGGGAACCCCGAGCGCCAGCGAGCGGATCTCGCCGCCGCAGTAGTCGGAGTAGACGTAGCGCCCGGCCAGCTCCTCCAGCCCGGGGTCGCGGACCACGTAGCCGCCCGTGATCGCGCAACCGCCGCTCGCATGGGAGTACTCGAAGACGGGGTCGGTGAGCCCGCCCGCGGGGCAGCCGGTCGATTCGTAGGGGTGCCGGCCCTCGCGGCAATCCCAGCCGAAGTTGACACCGCGGCCGGCGGCCGGCGGCGGCGCGAAGTTGAGCTCCTCCCAGTCGCCCTGACCGACGTCGCCGATGGTCAGCGCTCCGCTCGCGCGGTCGAAGGAGAAGCGGTAGGGGTTGCGGAGTCCGAGGCTCCAGATCTCCCGCCGCGCCGCGGTGCCGGCGAACGGATTGTCGGCGGGCACCGTGTAGGGCTGGGTGCCGCTCCGGCGAGGATCGATCCGCAGGATCTTGCCGAGCAGGGAGCTCAGGTTCTGCGCGTTCTCGGCCGGGTCTCCGCCACCGCCCCCATCGCCGGTGCCGATGTAGAGGTAGCCGTCGGGGCCGAACTGGAGCTGGCCGCCGTTGTGGTTCGGATTGGAGGGGTGCGGGATCGTCAGCACGTTCCGCAGGGTCGCGGGATCGGCGACGTCGCCGCTCGCCCTGAGCTCGGCGATGTGGATCGCACCGGCGGTCTTGCCCGTGTAGTAGACGTAGAAGAGCCTCGACGTGGCGAAATCGGGGGCGAACGCCATCGAGAGGAGCCCGCGTTCCTGATACCCGCTCTCGACGAGCGGCGTCAGGTCGACGAACGTCGAGGTCCGAGTGGGCGTCTTCAACATGATCCTGCCGGCCCGCTCGACGATGAAGAGGCGATCGGGATCGCCGGGGTCGGAGGTCACGTAGACGGGCTGGGAGAACACGCCGACGCTCTGCAGCGAGACCGCACCCGCCTGCGGTGCCAGCGCTCCGCTCAGCGCGATGACGAGCACCGCCAGCCCCGCATTCAGCCTCCAGCCCATCCGCGGGAGACTAGAGATTCGACATGCGTCTGCTCACAGGTCCAACATGAATTCGTCATCTCCGACCCGGACCTCGTCGCCCGGCTGGAAGCCGGCGTCGCGGAGCGCCTTGACGACGCCGATCTCGTTCAGCCTGCGCTCGAGGTAGGCGAGCGCCTCCTGATTGCCGAGGTCGTGGCGCTCGACGAGCATCTCGACGCCGCGCCCGAGCACCTCGAAGACGCCATCCTCGACGAGGACGACGTCGAAGCCACCGGCGCCCTGCGGCCGGTAGACCCGGTGCTCGGACTCGAACTCCGGCGCCCCGCCCACAGGCTCCGCCCCGGCCCCCGCGCCGGGGGCGGTCGTCGCGGCGGCCGTGAAGAGCGCCGTCACCAGCGCATCGATCCCGGCTCCGGTCGCGGCCGAGATCGGGAGCGGCTCGCTGCCGGGGTGGCGCTCGCGCCAGCCCTCGACCTCGCGCTCGACGTCGGCGCCCGGCAGGAGGTCGGCCTTCGACAGCACGACCAGCTCGGGGAGCCGGTCGAGCCCGGCGCCGTGAGCGGCGAGCTCGGCGCGGACGACGGCGTAAGCGGCATCCGGGTCGCTGCCGGGGCCGAGCTCGAGCAGGTGGACGAGCACTCGGCAGCGCTCGACGTGGGCGAGGAACTCATGCCCGAGGCCGGCTCCCTCGGCGGCCCCCTCGATCAAGCCCGGGATGTCGGCGAGGACGAGCTGGCGGTCGCCGTCGTCGATCGTGCCGAGCACCGGGCTCACGGTCGTGAACGGGTAGTCGCCGACCTTCGGCGCCGCCCGCGTGATCCGCGCCAGAAGCGAGGACTTGCCGGCGTTCGGAAGACCGACCAGCCCGGCGTCCGCGAGCAGCCGCAGCCGCAGCTCGATCCAGCCCGAGCCACCGGCGAGCCCACGCTCGGCGAACCGCGGCGCCTGGTGGGTCGAGTCGGCGAATCGCTTGTTGCCGTGGCCGCCGAGCCCGCCGGTGGCAACGGTCGCCCGCTGCCCGGGCTCGACCAGGTCGAATCGCTCGCCACCGAGCCCCGCCACCGTCGTGCCGGGCGGGACCGAGACGATCAGGTCGTCGCCGCGGGCGCCGTGGCGATTGGCGCCCTTGCCGTGCCCTCCGCGCTCGGCCCGGTGGTGCGCGGCGACGCGCATCGAGGCGAGGTCGCGGCGCGAGGGATCGCAGGCCAGCACGACGTCGCCGCCATGGCCGCCGTCGCCGCCGTCGGGACCCCCACGCGGCACGTGTGCCTCGCGCCGGAAGCTGACGGCGCCGTCGCCGCCGCGACCGCCCTCGACGAATATCCGTGCGCGGTCGTGGAACATGCGGAAAGAAAAGCAAGGAGCGAGGAGCGAGGAGCGAGCCGGCGCTCCTCGCTCAAGCGAGCGGCGCAGCCGCGAGCGTGCTCCAGGCCCGGCGAAGCCGAGCCGTGCTCCTCGCTACTCGGCGACCGAGACCGTGCGGCCCTTGCGACCCGGCGTGAACCGGACGGTCCCGGCCCGGGTCGCGAAGATCGTGTGGTCGCGCCCGAGACCGACCCCGTCACCGGGATGGAAGCGCGTGCCGCGCTGGCGAACGATGATCTCGCCCCCCTGGACGTTCTGGCCCGCGAAGACCTTGACGCCGAGGTACTTCGGGTTGGAATCGCGGCCGTTGCGGCTCGAGCCGAGCCCCTTCTTGTGCGCCATCAGTCGCTCTCCTTCTTCGCGGCCGGCTTCTTCGCCGGCGCCTTCTTCGCGGCGGTCTTCTTCACGGCAGGCTTCTTGGCGGCGGGTTTCTTGGCGGCGGGTTTCTTGGCCGGCGCCTTCTTCGCGGCGGGCTTCTTGACCGGCGCCTTCTTCGCCGCGGCCGGCTTCTTGGCGGGCTCCTTCGCGGCCTCCTGCTCCTTGCTCCCCGCTCCTTGCTCCTTGCTCGCCGCCGGCTTCCGCGACAGCATCTTCACCTCGGTCACCTCGAGCCGGGTCAGCTCCGAGCGGTGCCCCTGGTGCTTTCGGTAGCCCTTCTTCGCCTTGTACTTGAAGACCCGGATCTTCTCGCCGCGCTCGTGGCCGGCGACCTTGGCCTCGACCTTGACCTTCTCGAGCTCCTGCGGCCCGATCACGACGTCGCCGTCGCTGCGGAACATGACCGCGCGCAGCGGCACCTTGGCGCCCTCGTCCTCGGCGATGCGGTCGACCAGCAGGGACTGGCCCTTCTCGACGCGGTACTGCTTGCCGCCGCTTTCGACGATCGCGTATGTGGACATGTCGCTCGTGTCTCCGTCGCGGTTCAGGATTCCTGACCGGGGCTCGATCCGCTCCCGGCGCGGGAACGGCGCCGTCCGCCTCTGCGGCCACGGCGCCGAGCGCCGGATTCTAGCCCCTCGCCGGAATCCTGCCCGTCCGACCCCTCCGGGACGCCGTCGACTAGCGTGGCGAGGCCGGAGGAGCGGCCGATCTCCTCGATCCGCACGAGCTTGCGCTCGCCGACCAGCGATGCCGCGCCGGTGACGGTGATGACGAGCGCGTCGACCCGGGCGACGGCATCGCCGGGGTTGTACATGTGCGGCTCGTCGATCGTCAGCAGCACCTCGTCGCCGATCTGGAACGGCAGCGCCCGGCGCTCGATCTCCTCGCGGTCACCCGACTCGGCGACCTCGAAGGTGTCGATCGGCAGCGCGTCGCCGCCCTCGAAAAGGAAGGCCTTTCCGGTCTCCTCCTCAAGCTCGTGCAGGCCGCTGTCGTCCCGCATCAGCTCGCGGGCGACCTTCGGGTTGACGCGGATCAGGTGCGCCTCCTTCGCGGGCCGCTCGTCGGTGACGTCACGGAGCTTGCGCAGGACCTCGATCGCCACGGTCTCGGCCGACTGCACCACGCCCTCCCCGTCGCAGGTCGGGCAGCGCGTCGTGAGGATCTCGCGGACGCCGTCGGTCACGTTCTGGCGGGTCATCTCGACCAGCCCGAGCGGCGAGACCTCGACCACGTACGTCTTCGTCCGGTCCTCGTCGAGCGCCTTGCGCAGCGTCTTCAGGACCTGGTCGCGGTTCTTGGCCCGCGCCATGTCGATGAAATCGATGACGATGATGCCGCCGATGTCGCGGAGCCGGAGCTGGCGGACGACCTCGTCGGCCGCCTCGACGTTGACCCTGGTGATCGTGTCCTCGAGCCGTCCCTTGCCCTTGCCGGTGAAGCTGCCGGTGTTGATGTCGATCACGGTCAGCGCCTCGGCGTAGTCGATGATCAGGTAGCCGCCGGAGGGCAGGTCGACGCGCCGCGACAGGGTCGAGCGGAACGCCTCCTCGGCGCCGTGGCGCTCGAACAGGTGCTCGGCGTGGGAGTGCATCTCGACCGACTCGACGAGCTCGGGGGCGGTGCGCTGGAAGAACGACGTCACCCGCTCGAACTGCTTCTGGTCGTCGATCTCGGCGCCGTCGAACTCGCTGCCGAGGACATCGCGGAGCACGCGGATCGGAAGATCGGCCTCCTGGAAGATCAGCGACGGCGCGTCGGCGTCCCTGGAGCGCCGCTCGAGCACCTCGTGCAGCTTGTGCAGGTAGGCGATCTCGCGCTCGAAGTCCTCCTTCTTCGCGCCCTGGGCGGCGGTCCGGACGATGTAGCCGCCCTTCTCCTTGCTCGCGTCGTGGAGCTTCTCGAGCGCCTTGCGCATCTGCCCGCGTTCGCCGTCGGGGAGGCGACGGCTCACGCCGATCCCCCCACCCTGCGGCATGTAGACGAGGTAGCGGCCGGCGATCGAGAGCTGCATCGAAAGCCGCGCCCCCTTCGTCTTCAGCGGGTCCTTGACCACCTGGACGACGATCTCCTGGCCGCGCTTGATCAGCTCGTCGATCCGCCGCCCCTGGCCGCGGCCGCGCTTGGGCACCGCCTTGCCGTCGGGGGTGACGATCTCGTCGACGTGGAGGAAGCCGTTGCGTTCGAGGCCGATGTCGACGAACGCCGCCTCCATCCCGGGCAGGACGTTGTCGACCACGCCCTTGTAGATGTTGCCGACGATCGAGCGCGAGCCGCGGCGCTCGACGTAGAGCTCGCCGACGCGCCATTCGCTGTCCTTGCCGCCGGAGCGCCGGCGCGGCTGTCCGTCGCCGTCCTTTTCGTTCTGCTTGCCGTTGCGTCCGGCTCGGGCCGAGCCCTTCGCTTCGAGCACGGCGACGCGGGTCTCACCGGCGTCAACCGATACGAGGATCTTCTTCTTCAAGTTGGCTCACCTCACTGAGCGGATCTGAGCCTGCCCGGCGAGGAGAGCTGCGATTGGACGTAGATGCTCTGAAGGAGCCCGATCGCCATGAAGGTGACCAGGACCGATGTACCGCCATAGCTCATCAACGGCAAGGGGACGCCCGTCACGGGCATCAGCCCGACGTTCATCCCGACGTTGACGAAAACCTGGAAGAGCAGCATCGCGGCGATTCCCGCCCCGATGAGACTCCCGTACAAGTTCTTCGAGAGTGTCGTTATCCGCAGCGCCCGCCATATGAGCAGGGCATAGAGGGATAGGACAAGCGCGGCACCGGCGAATCCCCATCGTTCCGCAGTGGCGGCGAAGATGAAGTCGTTGTGGTTCTCGGGCAGGAAGCCCTGCTGCGCTTGAGTTGCGTCGTCGCCACGGCCCAGCTTTCCGCCGGAGCCGATGGCGGTCAATGATTGATTGGTCTGGTAGCTGGAGTCGGCCGGGTCGTCGCTCGGATTGAGGAACGAGGTGAGCCGCTCGAGCTGGTAGCCCTGGAGCACCGGCTGGCCGACCGCGGGTGCGGCGACCAGCACGATCGCGATTGCCGCCACCGCGAGGCCGCCCATCGCAGCGAAATGCTGCCAGGGCGTCCCGGAGACGAACAGGATCGCGATGGTCACCGCACAGTAGACGAGCGCGGTGCCAAGGCTGGGTTGTACGAAAACGATCAACGCGGGCACGAAGCCGAGCAGGAGCAGCCGCGCGGTGCGCTGCCACTCCGTCTGGCGCCGGGCCCGGTCGATGGCGAAGCCGGCGAGAGCGAGGACGAGCAACAGCTTGCCCAGCTCCGACGGCTGGAATTGAAAGAAGGGAAGCTCGATCCATCGGCGGGCGCCGCCGGCGCCGAAGCCGATCGCGAGGACCGCGACGTTGAGGGCGATCAGCAACGAGTAGAGGCCGACCCGGAGCTCGCGGAAGCGCGAGTAGTCGATCCGGGCGAGCGCGAGCATCAGGGCGATCCCGATCACGGCATAGATGCTCTGGAGGATCGTGTAGTAGTGGGGATCGCCGTCGATCTCGCCCTGGGTGGTGAAGCCGAGGGCGACGATGCTGCAGGCGATCAGGCCGATCGCCGCGAACGCGGTGAGCGGATCGAGCTTGAGCAGGCCGCTGCGCGCGCCGATCCCGGCGCTGCGCTCGTCGAAGGTCCGTGGCCTTGCAATCGTCGGCATGCGTGCGTCCATCTAAGCAGCGTTGCCAGTCACCGGGTCTGACTCGTCCCGGCCACGCACCCGTCCTTGACCTCGAACAGGGCATTGAGGATCTCGCAGGCGGCCGGTGCCGCGGTGCTCGCGCCCCAGCCACCGCGCTCGACCGTGACGACGACGACGTACTGGGGATCGTCGGCGGGAGCGACGGCCGCGTACCAGGACTGATCCTCGATCCCGATCCCGCGCTCGGCCGTGCCGGTCTTGCCGGCGATATCAATGGGATACCCGCCGAAGGTCGGGTAGGAGGTCCCCCCCGGTTCCATCGCCGCGCCCCGGAGGCCCTCCATGATCGTCGAGCGGGTCATCTCGTCGAGCTCGACCTCGCGCTGCGGCGCCGGCTCGAAGGCCTGGGTCTGGGCGCCGGCCGGGTCCACGGCCTCCATCCCGAGATGGGGCCGCACGACCTCGCCGCCGTTCCCGATCGCGGCGTAGGCGGTCGCGAGCTGCAGCGGCGTCGCCTGCAGGTCGCCCTGGCCGACCGAGAGGTTCATCATGTCGCCGACGGTCCAAGGGCGGTCGGTCTCGTAGCAGCCGTCCTCGAACAGCCGCGCCTTGCCGCCGCAGGAGTCGGGATCGCCCGCCTCCTCGAAGAGCTTGTTTCGCCATTCCGGGGTCGGCACCAGCCCGGCGCCTTCGGCGGGGACGTCGATCCCGGTCAGCGACCCGAACCCGAGCTGCTCCGCCCAGTCCTGGATCACCTCCTCGCCCCCGTCCTCGTAAACCTCGTTTGCGGTGATCCCGATGTCGTAGAAGAAGACGTCGGAGGAGACGCGGAGCGCCGAGACCATGTCGACGACCCCGTTCGCCGCCTCGCCGGCGTTGATCCACTTGCGTTCTGCGTACTCGAACGAGCCGGTGTCGTTGAAGGTGTGCTCGGGGGTGACCAGGCCCGCCTCGAGCGCCGCCGCGCCGGTGATCGCCTTGAACGTCGATCCGGTCGGATACGCGGACTGGATCGCGCGGTCGAGCAGCGGGTCCTCCTCGGCGTTCGTCAGCGCCTTCACCTTGTCCTGCTCGACCGGCGGCGTGAACACGCTCGGCTCGAAGGTCGGATACGAGCCCATGCCGAGGATCGAGCCGTCGCTGACGTCCATCGCGACGAACGCGGCAGGCAGCCCGTACTGGCCGATCGCCGCCTCCCCCGCCGCCTGCACCTTCTTGTCGAGGGTCAGCTTCAGGCCCTCGCCGGGCTCGGGCTCGACCCGTGACAGCTCCTGCCCGCGCGGGTGGCCGAACGCGTCGACCTGGACGCGGACGGCGCCGTTGCGGCCGCGCAGCACCGAGTCGTACTGGGCCTCGAGGCCGGTTGCGCCGATCCGGTCGCCGGGCTCGAGGCCCTCGTAGGCAGGCTCCCCGAGCTGCTCGGGGCCGATCTCGGAGACGTAGCCGAACAGGTGGGCGCCGAGCGTGCCGTCCGGGTAGTCGCGGACGTACTGCTGGGATGCGGTGACGCCGGGGAACTCGTCCTGGCGCTCGCGCAGGTAGGCGACGAGATCGAACGGAGCGTCCTGCATCAGCGTGGCCGGCGTCGCCGGCAGCTCCTTGGTCTGCCGGCGGATCTCCCGCTTGACCTCGTCGAAGGGCATCCCGGCGACCTCCGCGAGCTTCTTGAGCTCGCGGTTGCGGGCCTGCGTGTCCTCGGGCAGCTCGTCGTCGCGGACCTGCAGCGAGAGCACCGTCTTGTTGTCGACGAGGACCTTGCCGTTGCGGTCGAGGATCGGGCCGCGCGGGGCCTGGATCTTGATCTCGCGGACGCGGTTGGCGTTCGCCTCCTTCAGGTAGGCCTCGCCGGAGAGCACCTCGAGGAACCAGAGCCGGAAGACGATCGCCGCGAATGCGACCACGGCGATGCCGCCGATCACGGCGACCCGCATCGCGAACTGCGCATGCGTGGGCGCGGCGTTCTCGTCGTGGCGGAACATCAGAGGCTTCCCTGTCCCCTCATCATCCCGAACCTGCCGCCGCGATCGACGGTCCGGCGGCCGGCGCGGGCCCGGGCGCGGCCGGCATCGTCGACGAGCGCCGGCCGCAGGATCCGCCGGGTCAGGGGGAAGACCGGGATCGCGAGCAGGACGCCGAACAGGCCCTGGACGACGACCTCGCGCAGCGCCAGCACGCTGACCGGGGCGTCGATCCCGAGCGTCAGGTACAGCGCCCCGTAGATCAGCGCCGCGAGCGCCGCCAGGGCGCCGCTGAGCAGCGGCGGCACGAGCGAGCTGACGATGTCGTACCCCTCGCGCCAGCGCCCCGCCAGGTAGCCGGCGCTCATCAGCGCCAGCGACGCCACCCCGGGCGTGCCGCCGATCATCACGTCGACGAGCAGGCCGGTCGCGAAGCCCGTGACGGCGCCGCTGACGGCGCCGCCGAGCAGGCCGATCGCGACGACGACGACCGGCAGCAGGTTGGCGACCGAGCCGAGCAGCGGCACCTGCGAGAAGAGCCCGATCTGCAGCAGCACCGCGACCACGACGATCAGCGCCAGCCGCAGCAGGATCGGGGGCGTGACGATCATGCCGACTCCCCGCCCGTCAGGACCGTGACCGAGCTCAGGTCGGCGAGCTCGGCGAACGGCTCGACCCTGACCTGCTCGCGCTGCTCCTGCTCGGCCGGGATCGTCTCGACGACCTGGCCGATCGGGATGTCGGCCGGGTAGCGCGACGTCAGCCCGCCCTCGGTGGTGAAGCCGGCGGTGACGAGGCGGTCGCCGTCCTTGACCTCCTGATCGCCCTGGATCAGGCCGAAGTCGAGTTTGCCGGGGGCGCCGACGACGGGGCCGATCAGCCCCTCCGGACCCTTGCCGGCGACGCGGGCGGTCACGGCGCTTGTGCTGTCGGTGATCAACGCCACCTCCGAGCTGCCGCCCGTGACCTGCGATACCCGTCCGATCAGGCCGTCCTCGGTGATCACCGCATCGTTGCGGGCGACGCCGTCGGAACTGCCGGCGTCGATCTTGATCGTCTCGTACCAGAGGCTGAACGAGCGCCCGACAACCGAGGCGTCCACCGGGGTGAAGCCCTCGAGGCCGCCCTCGCCGATCAGCTTCTCCAGCCGCTCGGCGTAGCCGGCCTCCTCGGCTGCGTCCTTGGTCTCGAGCAGCTCGGCCCGCAGCGACGCCACCTCGTCGCGGAGCGCCTCGTTCTCGCCCCGCGCCTCCCAGGTCTCGTCGAACCAGTCGATCAGGTCGCGAACCGGCTTCAGGGCTCGGCTCGCCCCCTCGCCGACCGGCGAGAGGACCGAGGAGATGCCGGTCTGGACGGAGTGCAGCGGGCCGTCCTCGGCCTCGCTGATCGAGATGCTGATCAGCATCAGGCAGGCGACGACGAGGACGACGAGGATCGCGCGGCGCCTGCGTACCTGCTTGCGGTACATCGGCGGCCTCCGGCTCAGCGCCGCCGGCGCCGGTTGTTGGTTGCGTTGACCCGGTGGATCGTCTCGAACTCCTCGAGCGAGCGGCCGGAGCCGACCGCGACGCAGGTGAGCGGCGAGTCGGCGAGCTGGGCCGGCATCTGGCACTCCTCGCGGAGCCGCTCGTCGAAGCCCTGCAGTAGCGACCCGCCGCCGGCCAGGGTGATCCCGCGGTCCATGATGTCGCCGGCGAGCTCGGGCGGCGTCCGGTCCAGCGTCTCCTTGACGGCGTCGACGATCGCGTCGACCGGGTCGCGGAGCGCTTCACGGACCTCCTCGGAGCTCAGCATCACGGTCTTCGGCAGCCCCGAGACGATGTCGCGGCCGCGGATCTCGGTCCGCACCTCCTCGTGCAGCTCGGTGGCCGAGCCGGCCTCGAGCTTGACCTCCTCGGCCGTCTGCTGGCCGATCATCAGCTTGTGGTGCGTCTTGCACCAGTTGACGATCCCGTCGTCCATCTCGTCGCCGCCGACCCGGATCGATTGCGAGACGACGATCCCGCCGAGCGAGATCACGGCGACCTCGCTGGTGCCGCCGCCGATGTCGACGACCATCGACCCGGTCGGCTCGCCGACCGGCAGGCCGGCGCCGATCGCGGCCGCCATCGGCTCCTCGATCAGGTACGCCTGGCGGGCGCCGGCGGCGAGGCAGGCCTCCTCGACGGCGCGCTTCTCGACCCCGGTGACTCCCGAGGGGACGCAGACGACGACGCGCGGGTGCGCGAACCGGTTCTGATGCACCTTCTGGATGAAGTGGCGCAGCATCGACTCGGTCACGTCGAAGTCGGCGATGACGCCGTCCTTGAGCGGCCGGATCGCCTGGATCGTCCCGGGCGTGCGGCCGAGCATCCGCTTCGCGTCCATGCCGACGGCGTGCACCTCGTCGCTGCGGGTATCGACGGCGACGACGCTCGGCTCCGACAGCACGATGCCGCGTCCGCGCACGTAGACGAGCGTGTTGGCGGTGCCGAGGTCGACGGCCATGTCGCGGCCGCCGAACCCGGTCAGGAAGCTGAAGATGCCCATTTCGAAGTCTCTAGGTCCTTGGTGGGAAGCTCTGGGGTAACGCCGCCCAGCGAACGCGCGCCGGGCGGAACCCCGGTTTCATGGCCGGGCGGACCGGGCGGAGTGATCCGGCCGGCCCCCGGTTGCGCGATCGGCGGCGGCGCTCGGAAGCGGCGGCGAGTCTAGCGAACAGAGCCCCTCACGGCGACTATGTGAGCAGAACCCCACACGATTCAAACAGTTCCTTAGCCGTCCTGCAACTCGGCGATCATCCTGCTCAGCGCCGGGATCGGCAGGCCGATCACGTTCGAGAGGTCGCCCTCCACCCGCTCGACCAGCGCCGAGCCGAGCCCCTGGACCGCGTAGCCGCCGGCGCGGTCGCGCCACTCACCGGAGGCGACGTAGGCCTCGATCTCGCGATCGGAGAGGTCGCGGAAGGTGACCGCGGTGCGGACGAGCTCGCTGCGCTCGCGGGCGTCCCAAGATGTCCTGAGCGCGATCCCGCTCAGCACCTCGTGGGTCCGCCCCGAAAGCGCCCGGAGGCGCGCGGTCGCGTCCCCGTCCGTGACCGGCTTTCCGAGCAGCCGGCCGTCACAGACGACGTCGGTGTCGACGCCGAGGACGGTCGCGCCGGGACGGTCGACGGCCCGCGCCTTGCGGAGCGCGTTCTCGACGACGATGACCGCCGGATCGCCGCCGGTCAGCTCGGGGACCCCGGTCGCCACCGCCTCGAACTCGAGGCCGAGCAGCGTGAGGAGCTCACGGCGCCTGGGCGAGGCCGAGGCGAGGACGAGCTTCATGACCGCGTCGCGGCCCTAGTCCAGCTCCGGGAACCAGATCGCGATCTCGCGCGCGGCCGACTCGCCGGAGTCGGAGCCGTGGACGAGGTTGAAGGTGACCTCGGTCCCGAAGTCGCCGCGGATCGACCCCGGCGCGGCCTCGATCGGGTTGGTGGCCCCGATCAGCTGGCGGGCGGCGGCGACCGCCTCGACGCCCTCGAGCACGGCGGCGACCAGGGAACCCCCGGTGATGAACGAGACGAGCTCGCCGAAGAACGGCTTTTCGGCGTGCTCGGCGTAATGCTCGTTGGCGATCGCCTGATCGGCGGTGATCAGCTTCAGCGCGGCGATACGCAGGCCCTTGCGCTCGAACCGGGCGAGGACCTCGCCGGTGAGCGCCCGCTCGAAGGCATCGGGCTTGATCAGGATCAGGGTGCGTGACGTCTCGGGCATGTTGGGACCTCTCCGGTCTCGGGGTTTGGCGGGTTACGCGGGGTGCCGCTCAGGAAGGCGCCGTCGAGCGGCGGCGCGGGCTGGGATCGCCCTCGCCGGCCGGCGGCTCGGCGCTCGGCCGATCGGTCCGCTGCGGTCGCTCGCCGCGCTTGCCACGGGCGCCCGGGTCGGTCGGAGGCGGCGCCGATCGCGATCCGGACGTCTGCGAGCGCCGCGTGGCCGGCTGCCGCTGCTCCTGCTCGCCCTCGGCCGGCCGGGACGCGGAGCGGGAGCGCCGCGTTCGCTTCTTCGGCTCCTCTTCGGGACGGCGAAGCTGCGTCTCGCAATAGGGGCAGAGCGCCCAGCGCGGGTCGACCGGCCGGTTGCAGGACACGCACGGGTCCTTGAGGCGGTGCCGGCACTCGGGGCAGCGCAGCCAGCTCCGCTCGATCGGGTGCTCGCAGCGCGGACACGATTGGGCGGTCAGGTGCCGCATCCGCAGCTCCGATGCCTGCGTCTCGATCTCGCGCTCGCGGGCGTCGGCGAGGAACTCCGGCGGGCGCAGGATCGTGTAGACGATCGTGCCGATGAACGGGATCAGCGACGCGATCGTCGCCGTCCCGATCAGGACCGGGTCGGCGATCCGCCGCCGGGCGTCGGCGAACGTCCAGTAGACCAGCGAGAGCCAGAGGACGACGAGGACGAGGAGCAGCAGGTTGACGGCAAGGTTGAGCGAGCCGTCTTCGATTCCGAACAGCGCTACGGGCATCTAAGCCGCGGCAGTGTACCCGGAACGTCAGCCGTCTCCGGGGCGCCGGCCCGCGCCTGGGACCGTGGCGTCAGAGGAACAGGCGCCCGAACAGGTAGCCGAGGCCGAAGAAGACGAGGATGACGACGGCGACCACCGCGGCCACGAGGCCCATCATCGACAGGAGCTCTGAGCGCGCCTCGCGTTCCATACGTGACGCAGAAGGTAATGCGAACCGGCGCCGAGCGCCACACCGCCGCAGGCACGGGCGAGCTCGGTCGTCCGCGCGACGGCGGTCGCCGGGTCAGCGACCGCCTCGCAGCTCACCCCGGCGGCGGTGACGATTCGCGCGAGCTCGTCCGCGTCCATCGCCCGCGAGCCGGGACGGCCCATCGCCGGACCCGGCTCGGCAGCCGTGCAGACGCATCGATCGATTTGAGGCGCGAGCGCGGTGGCGATCGCGGCGGCGTCCTTGTCGGCCAGAAGCGACAGGCAGGCGACGACGGGACGGCCGGCGGCGAGCTCCGGCAGCGCCTCGGCCAGCGCCTCCGCCCCGGCGCCGTTATGAGCCGCGTCGGCGATCCAGGGAGGCTCGCCGGCGAGCAGCTCGGCGCGCCCGGGGAGCCGGGCCGACGCGAGCGCGGCGGCGATCGCGTCCTCGGCGAGCGGCCCGGTGACGGTCTCGGCGAGCGCGACGGCCACGGCCGCGTCGCGAGCCAGGAACGGCACGATCCGCTCCGGTAACGCGGAGGCGGGAAGGGCCGGGGCGACGATCAGCTCGGCGCTGCGCTCGGCGGCGACCGCCTCAGCGAGGGCGGCGATCTCGGGGTCGAGGCGACCGGTCACGAGCGTCGTCCCCTCGCGCAGCACCGCGAGCTTCTCGCCGGCGATCGCGGCGGTGGTCGGCCCGAGGAACTGGACGTGGTCGAGGCCGACCGAGGTCAGCGCCGTCGCGGTCGAGTCGATCACGTTGGTGGCGTCGAGGCGACCGCCGAGGCCGGCCTCGACCACCGCGACGTCCACCCCGGCCCCCGCGAAGGCGACGAACGAGACGGCGATCGCGGCCTCGAACTGGGTGATCCGCTCATCCTCGGGGAAGCGGGGCTCGATCGCGGCGATCGCGGTCGCGACGCGGTCGGCGGCGGCGGCGAAGGCGTCCGGCGCGATCTCGGCGCCGCCGATCCGGGTTCGCTCTGCCCAGCGGCGGACGTGCGGGGAGACGCAGGCTCCGGTCTCGAAGCCCGCGGCGACGAGCAGCGCCGCGGACATCGTCGTCACCGACGATTTGCCGTTGGTCCCGACGACGTGCAGGGTCCGGTAGCGCCGCTGCGGCCAGCCGAGCTCGGCGCTGAGCGCCCGCATCCGCTCGAGCCCGAAGCGCCAGCCGACCGGCTCGAGCCCGGCGAGGAACTGCTCGGGGTCGGTCAGCCGAGCTCCTCGAGCTCGGCCCGGTAGCGGGCGAGCTTCTCGCGCTCGCCGGCGACGACGTCGGCGGGCGCGTTCGCCGTGAATCCCGCGTTGGCGAGCTTGCCCTCGGCCCGGGCCACCTCGGAGCGCAGCCGCTCCCGGAGCTCCCCGATCCGCGCCGCCACGGAATCGGGGTCGAGCTCGTCGGAGGGGAGGATCTCGATCGCCCCGACCGCCGCGACGGCGGGTTCCTCGCCGGCGCCGTCGAGATCGAGGCGGGCCAGCCGGAGGACGAGCGGGTGGACCTCGTCGGCGGCCCGGGCCCGCAGGGCCGAGCCCGGCGCGACCCCGGCCAGCTCACGCCACCGGCGCAGCGCCCGCGTCAGCTCGATCGCCGCCGCGACCTCGGCCTCGGCCGCATCGTCGAAGCGCTCGCGCTCGGGCCGTGGGTAGGGGGCGACGATCAGCTCGGAGCTGCGACCCGGCAAATAGCTCCAGATCTCCTCGGTGACGAACGGCA
>DASSEM010000253.1:0-2053 GCA_035695265.1 Solirubrobacterales bacterium | reverse complement strand
CGCGGCCGGCTCGGGCACCAACGTGCAGGCGGTGAAGCAGCTCACCAAGCAGTTCGAGCAGATGCGGAAGATGATGAAGATGATGGCCTCGGGCAAGACTCCGAGCCCGGAGTCGATGCTCCGTGGCCAGCTCGGGGCGCGGCGGCGGTGACGGCCTGCGGGCGCGGTCTGTAACCTGCGCCGCCGTCCTATGGCAGTGAGAATCAGACTGAGACGGGCGGGTTCCTCGAAGAACCCGATCTGGCGCGTCGTCGTCGCCGACAAGCGCTCCCCGCGCGACGGTCGCACGATCGAGACGATCGGCAGCTACAACCCGCAGACCGATCCTTCCGAGGTCACGATCGACACCGAGCGCGCCCGGCACTGGCTCGAGCACGGCGCCCAGCCCTCGCCGACGGTCGCCAAGCTGCTCCGCACGCAGGGCGTCGACGTCTCCGCCGGCACCTGAGCGGCCATCGCAATGCGTGAGCTCGTTGAGTTCCTCGTCCGCTCTCTCGTCGAGCAGCCCGATCGGGTCGAGGTCGAGGAGTTCGAGGAGGACGGCGACCTCGTCCTCGAGGTCTCCGTCGCCGAGGACGACCTCGGCCGCGTGATCGGCCGCGGCGGCCGCATCGCCAATGCGATCCGGATCGTCGCCCGCGCCGCCGGCGCCCGCGACGACCGCCGGGTCATCGTCGACATCCTCGACTGACGCCGCCGCGCGTGTGCGCCTGCCGGCGCACTGACCCGCGCGCCTTCCGGCGCATTTCGGCACCGAATGGGCGCACCGCGGTCTTGAGCCGTCACACCTCGGCGGGCAGCCTTCCGCCCATGATCGCGGTGGCGGACATCCGGCACTACATGGCTACCGGATCCGCACCACCCGGACGAGTGCTGGCGAGAATTGCCGCGCGTCAGCACGGGGTCGTCTCGCGGCCGCAGATCCTCGCGCTGGGAGTTGACCTCGACTTCGTGCACCGGTTGCTCGCAGCCGGGCGCCTACACGCCCTTCATCTCGGCGTCTACGCCGTCGGCCATTCGGCGTTGACCGACCGCGGCAGATGGATGGCGGCCGTGCTCGCCGCTGGCGAGGGTGCGCTTCTCAGCCACCTCAGCGCCGCGTTGCTCTGGGGCATCGTGGACCGGGTCAGCGGCTTGATCCACGTCCTCGCCGCCGACGGCGGCTCCCGCACCCGCCCCGGCCTCATCATCCACCGAACCCGCCATCTCCCGCCCGAACACTGCACCGAGCGGGACGGGATCCCCGTCACGACCGTCGCCCGAACACTCCTCGACCTCGCTGCCATGCTCCCGCCGAGGCGCCTGCGCTTCGTCGTCGAGGCGGCCGATCGCAACGGGCTTCTCGACATGCCGGCGCTCGTTGCCCTCTGTGACTCATCGCCGGGACGGAAGGGCACCGGCGTCCTTCGCCGCCTCGCCCTCGAGCAGCGGGGCGCCGTGGAGCGCACCAAGTCCCCGCCGGAGACCGCGTTCCTGAGCCTCTGCCTGGCCCACGGGTTGCCCGAGCCGCTCGTCAACTCGGTCCTCCACGGCTACGAGGTCGACTTCTACTGGCCGCAGGCGAGGCTCGTGGTCGAGATCGACACCTACACCTACCACCGATCCTGGGCGCAGCGGCAGCGTGATCTCGAGCGTGACGCCGACCTCCAGGTCCGCGGCGAGCAGGTGCTGCGGTTCACGCGGGAGCGGGTCGAGCGCGCAGGAGGCGCGGTCGCCGGCCAGGTGGCATCGCTGCTGGCCGTGGAGCCGACCCCCACCATCTAGGCTGCGGCGCCGGATGCGCCTCGACGTCTTCACCCTGTTCCCGGAGTGGTTCGACTGGTTCCTGACCCAGCGCCACGTCCGCAACGCCGTCACCGCCGGCACCGAGCTGCGGTTCCTCGACTACAGGGAGACGACGCCGCTCGGCGCCGGCCAGGTCGACGACTCGCCCTACGGTGGCGGCGCCGGGATGGTGATGCGGGTGGACGTCGTCGACGCGGCGCTCCGCGCCGCGTACGGCGAGGAGGCCCGGAGGCGGCGCACGGTGCTGCTCACGCCCTCCGGCCGGATG
>DASSEM010000252.1:0-14674 GCA_035695265.1 Solirubrobacterales bacterium | reverse complement strand
GGGGCACTTGCCGGTCATGGCGCCGCCACCGCCGCCACCGCCACCACCACCGCCGCCGCCGACCCGCTTGATCCGGAAGGCGACGTTCTGCTTCGGGTTCTTGAACTTCTTGCGGCTCTTGAAGAGCTTCCAGCCCTTCGGCAGGTTGTTCTGGTTCGCAGCCAGGAACTGCTTGAAGTAGTCGGACGCCGACTGGCAGCTCATCCGCTTGACCGTGATGGCGTACCGGCCGGCCGGCACCGACATGTTGTCGATCCGGTCGTTGTGCAGGACGCGGAACGTGCCGGGGCACTTCTGGCCGACGCCCGCGGTCGCGCTGCCCGCGGTCAGCGCCGCGAGCAACGCCATCGCCGCGAGCGCGGCGGTCGCGGTCGCGAGCCTCCTCTTGGATCCGTCCATCTCGTCGTTCTCCTTCATGTTGTGCAGGGGTTTCGCTCCCGGTCGCGGCGCAACGCTACCTGCCGCGGGGGCGGCTCGCGCCGGCCGCACACCGAACGGCCCCGGCGGCCGCGAATAGTCTGAGCCGGTGTCGACGGGTCGTCGCCTCTTTCCCTATATCGCCACCTTCTTCGCCCTGCTCGTCGCCGGCACGATCTTCGTGCTGCGCCCCACGCCCTTCATCGGCGTCACCGGCTCGGAGCTCGCCGCCTCGCTGGATGGCCGGCTCGCCGCCGCGGTGACGGGCTGCGAGGAGGTAGGCGAGGACGCCTGGCGCTGCACGGCCGGCGCTCCCGGCGGCGGCGAGCGCGACTACGACATCACGATCAACGGCTTCGGCTGCTGGACGGCCACGCCGGCCCGCGGCGACGCCGAGGTCGGCACCCCGGCGACGCTCACCGGCTGCGTCACCTTCTTCGACCACTGAGCGCGGCTCTCAGCCTCCCGGCCGGTAGGAGAGCAGCTCCAGCCGGCCGCCGGAACGGTCGGTGTGGACGGCGAGGACGTTTCCGATCCCGGGCGCGTAGAGCTTCAGCTCCTCGACCCGCGGCTCGAGCGGGGTCAGGTCGCGGGTCATGACGACCTCCTCGTCGAAGTGCCCGAACGGGACGCCGGCGCGCTCCTCGCCGCGGCTGATCACGGCCCCGTGGTCCTCGGCCTCGCCGGCGTAGTGCTCCTGCCGGTAGGCCATGCCGGACTGCGGATCGGCGGGCATCGCGATTCCCGCCTCGGCCCCGTCGACCCCGGCCTCCCAGGAGCCCGCCCGGCTGATCAGCTCGCCGTGCTCGAACTCGGCGGTGCGCTCGCCGAGATACCAGACGTTCCCGGCCGCGTCCTGCGCGTACCAGTCGTCGGTGATCTCGATCGGCTCGCCGCCCTCCGTGGCGACGTCGCGGATCACGCGCGCCTCGATCCCGTTGGCGATCGTCCGCGTCCGCGGGGTGACCCGCACGACGATCCGCTGCTCGGCGCCGCTCGCGTCGGTCTCGCGGTATACCCAGCGGCTGCCCGGGCTCATCGGCAGCCAGCGGTTGTCGATGTCGGTCGTGAAGTCCGCCGGATCGAGGTCGACCGGTTCGTCACCCTGCGGCAGGTCGGGCTCCGCGTCGGTCGCCTCATCGCCGCCGCAGCCGGCAATCGCCGCGGCTGCCGCGGCCGCGGCGAGCGAGGCGTAGGCGGTGCGGAGCTTCGCGCTTGCTCTCGTATTCATCAGCTACCTCCCGATTCGTGGCCGCCGTCGGCGGCGCGTCGAAGCGGTCTTACGCCCCGCCCGTGAAGCGGCGGTGACGGCGGCGTGAACGGGAGATGAAAGGGACGGACAACCCGTAAACCGGCGCTTCGCTTTTCATGCCGCTTTCATCTGCAAGCCTGAAGGTGGGCGATTCGATGCGTGTGCTGATCGTCGAGGACGAGGTGAAGATGGCGGGCCTCCTGCAGCGCGGCCTGCGCGCCGAGGGCATGGCCGTCGACGTCACCCCCCGTGGCGAGGACGCGCTCTGGATGGCGGGCTCGACCGAGTACGACGCGATCGTCCTCGACGTGATGCTGCCGGGCATCGACGGCTTCGAGGTCTGCCGGCGGCTTCGCGCCGACGGCGTCTGGGCGCCGGTCCTGATGCTGACCGCGCGCGACAACGTCGCCGACCGGGTCGCCGGCCTCGACGGCGGCGCCGACGACTACCTGACCAAGCCGTTCTCCTACTCCGAGCTGCTCGCCCGCCTGCGGGCGCTGGCACGGCGCGGTGCCCCCGAGCGCCCGGCGGTGCTCAGGGTCGGCGATCTCACCCTCGACCCCGCCGCGCGGCAGGTCCAGCGGGGCGAGGTCGAGATCGCGCTGTCGCCGAAGGAGTTCGCGATCCTCGAGGTCTTCATGCGTCATCCCGGCGAGGCGCTCTCGCGCTTTCAGCTCCTCGAGCATGCGTGGGACTACGACTACGAGAACCGCTCCAACGTGGTCGACTCCTTCGTGCGCCTCCTGCGCCGGAAGATCGACAAGCCGTTCGGCCGGGAATCGATCGAGACCGTGCGCGGCGTCGGCTACCGGCTGCGAGTCGAGCCGGAGCGGTGAGCCGGCTGCCGATCAGGGCGCGGGTGACGCTTGCCTTCGCGGGGGCGATGGCGGTGCTGCTCGCCGGCCTCGGCCTGTTCGTCTACCTCCGCTACGGCGCGCAGCTCGACGAGGCGATCGACCAGGGACTGCGCTCGCGGGCGAGCGAGGCGCGCGCGATCGCGCTCGGCGCCGGCCCCGGCCCGGAGCTCGGAGCCGCGGCGGGCGCCGCTCTGATCGAGTCCGACGAGAGCTTCACGCAGCTCATCTCGCCGTCGGGCCGGGTCGTCGAAGCGAGCCCGCAGGTCGGCACGGAATCGGTGCTCGACGCTGCCCGCCTCGCGGCCGCCGCGGAGCGCCCGATCCTCTTCGACGCGCCGCCCCCGCCCGGCATCGAGGGTGAGGTCCGGATCCTCGCCACCGCCGTGAGGCCGGAGCCAGGCAGCGAGGTGATCGCCCTCGGCGCGTCGCTCGACGACCGCGACGAGGCGCTGGCGAACCTCGCCACGCTGCTTCTGATCGGCGGCCCGGCGGCGCTGCTGCTCGCGTCGATCGCCGGTTACCTCAGCATCGGCGCGGCGCTTCGACCGGTCGAGGACATGCGTCGCCGCGCCGCCGACCTCTCCGGCTCGGACCTGAGCGAGCGATTGCCGGTCCCGCCGGTCGATGACGAGATCCGCCGGCTCGGGCAGACGCTGAACGAGATGCTGGGCCGGGTCGAGATCGCGCTCGAGCGCGAGCGCGCGTTCGTCGACGACGCGAGCCACGAGCTGCGGACGCCGCTCGCGCTGCTCAAGACCGAGCTCGAGATGGCGGTTCGGTACTCGACCAACCCCGCTGACCTGCGCTCGGCGATCGATTCGGCGCGGGTCGAGGTCGACCGCCTGATCGAGCTCGCGGAGGCGCTCCTCGTCGTCGCTCGGGCGGACGAGGGGCAGCTCGCGCTCGATGTCGAGCCGGTGCCGGTGGCACGGCTGCTCACCGACGTCGAGGGCAGGTTCGCGGCGAAGCTCGAGGCCGCCGGGCGCCCGCTGACGGTCGAGGCGGACGGCAACCTCGTCGTCGGGGCCGACCGGATGCGGATCGAGCAGGCGCTGACGAACCTGATCGAGAACGCGATCGAGCACGGCGGCGGCCCGATCCTGATCGGGGCGCGGCGGGCGGAAGCGATCGTCGAGATCCACGTCGAGGACCGCGGTCCCGGCTTTCCGGACGGCTTCATCCCGCGGGCGTTCGAGCGGTTCAGCCGCGCCGACCCGGGAAGGACGGGCGGTGGTAGTGGCTTCGGGCTCGCGATCGTCGACGCCATCGCCCGGGCCCACTCCGGCCGCGCCCGGGCGGCGAACCGTCCCGGTGGCGGTGCCGACGTCTGGATCGAGCTGCCGGCCGGCGGCTGACCGTTTTCATCGCCGTTTCACCGTCGCCGCGTAGAACCGTCTCCGAACCACCCAACCGAAGGAGACGATGACCATGGAGATCAAGCGCAAGTACCTGGCGGTCGGCGCGACCGTCGCGGCCCTCGCGGCCGGGAGCGGCGTCGCGCTTGCCACCGCCGGCGACGATGACGATGCCGGCGAGCAGGCGAGCGGACCGGACGCGGCCAAGGCGAGCGCCGCGGCGCTCGAGATCACCGGCGGCGGCACCGCGAACTCCGTCGAGCTCGACGACGAGAACGGCGCCGTCTGGGAGGTCGAGGTGACCAAGCCCGACGGCGAGACCGTCGACGTCCGCCTCGACGGCGACTTCGGTCGCGTCGCGGTCGAGAGCGACTCGGAGGACAGCGACGACGACGATTGACGATCGACGGAGGCGGCGCCCGGGCGGGGGCGGTTAGGACAGGTTCGACAGCCCGGCCGCCAGGGCGAAGCCGAGGACGCTGACGAGCCCCGCGATCCGGCCGGCCCGTGTCCTCGCCTCGGGGATCATCGAGTCGACCAGCATGACGAGCAGCGCCCCGGCGGCGAAGCCGTCGATCGCGGCGGTGAAGGCGGCGCCGGCGTCGTCGGCGAGCACCCAGCCGACGATGGTGGCCAAGGTGGCGACGGCGGCGACGGCGAGCCACAGCTCGATGATCGAACGGCGGCCGCGGCCGCCGCCGTGCATCTCGCTTGCGGAGCCGATCGCCTCCGGCAGGTTCGAGATGAAGATCGCGAGCAGGAGGCTGGCGCTGATCCCGTCGCCGGCGGCGAGCCCGATCCCGAGGACGAGCTGCTCGGGGATGCCGTCGAGGGTCGCCCCGAGCGCCAGCGCCCCGCCCTCGCCCGTGCCGGTGCCGGGTCGGGACGGCGGGCGATGGCCCCGGCGCCCGCCGCGGCGATCGAGCGCGCGGCTGGCGAAGAAGTAGGTGAGGGCGCCGAGCGCGAGTCCGATCGCGACCCAGCCGGCGCCGCCGACCTCGAACCCCTCCTGGGCGAGCTCGAAGCTGACCGCGCTGATCAGCGCCCCCGCCCCGAATGCGAGCACGGCGCCGATCTGCCGGTCGGGCCAGTGACGCTGGAGCCCGAGGAGCGCGCCGATCACGAGCGAGGAAGCCGCCAGCGCTCCCCATCCGGCCGCCGCCGCCATCAGCGCACCCGCTCCATCGGGAGCAACCTATCCCGCGGGCCGGATCCGCGAGATCGACGGCCGCCGCCGGCATGCTCAGCTCGGATCGCGCTCGGGTAGCTCCTGGACCGCCCAGCGGTTGCCGTCGGGATCGCTGAAGAAGACGAAACGACCCCACGGGAAATCCTGGACCTCGCTCGCCTCGATGCCGGCCCCGACCAGCTCCTCCCGGGCCTGCTCGGCGCTCGCCACGACGATCTGCATGCCCTCGACCGACCCGGGCTCGGCCGAGGTCACGCCGTTGCCGAGCGCGATCGAGCACGCCGACCCGGGCGGGGTGAGCTGCACGAAGCGGACCTCGTCGCTGACCCGGTGGTCGTGGTCGGCGTTGAAACCGGCCCTGACGTAGAACTCCTTGGCGCGGTCGACGTCGCTGACCGGGATCGCGATCAGCTCCAGCTTCCAGTCCATGGTCTTCTCCTCGGGTTTCCGAACTTCGGGACCGTTCGAGGCTAGGGCAGACTGCGGCCAGGTTTCGGCCTCGATTCCGAGGCTGGGAACTCGGCATCGGCGGCGTGCCGCTGCTGATCGCCGGCGGCGGCCGTTACCTCTACGGGCTCAGCGACGCCGAGGCGATCGCCCGGTTCCTGGACGGGCCGGAGCGATAGCGCGCGACCCGCCGGCCTTCCAGCTACGTCATAGGCGATCGCCGCTTCCCGCCAGCTCCTTGAAGCCCTGGCGCCAGCTCGGATAGCGCAGGGTCCAGTCGAGCTCGCGCTTCGCCTTCGCGTTCGAGGCGCCGCGGATCGCGGTCATCAGGATCACCCCGTGCTCGCCGGTGGCGAGCCGACCGACCCAGGCCGGCACGCGTCGCGGTGGCTTGGCGCCGAGCAGCTCGGCGAGGTATGGCAGCCACTCGCGGACCGGGGCCGGCTCATCGTCGACGACGTTGTAGATGCCCGGGTCTCCGCCCTCGATCGCCGCCCGGGTCGCGGTCGCGGCGTCGTGGATGTGGATCAGCGACCAGATCCCGCCGCCGTCGCCGACGAGCGGGAAGCGGCGCTTGCGGATCAGCTCGGTCTGATCGCCGGAGGGGCCGAGCGACGTGCCGCTGCCGTAGAAGCCGCCGTAGCGGAGGGCGAGCCCCTCGAGCCCGTCGGCTTCGGAGACGACGCGCTCCAGGCGCTTGATCGCGTCGATCGTCGAACGGACCGCCTGCGGCGGGTCGGAATCGAGCGGGTCCTCCTCGGTCTTCACCAGCCCGCCCTCACGCGCGTACGGCCAACCCGCGAAGCTCTGCGCGACGAACCGCCTCGCGCCGCCCTCGCGGGCGGCCGCGATCAGGTTGTCGGTGCCCTCGGTCCGAAGCCGGTTGGTCTCCGCGAAGGTGCGCTCGAACCGCCGGAAGTCGAGGTCGCCGCCGAGCGCCGTCATCTGATGGACGACGACCTCCGGCTCGGCCTCGGCCACCGCCCGCGCGACCGCCTCGCGGTCGAGGCCATCCACCTGGACGGGGGTCACCCCGTCCGGCATCGCCGTCCTGGCGGCGACGCCTCTTCGGCTCATTGCCGTCACCTGGTGGCCGCGCTCGGCGAGCATCGGGACCAGCTCCCGGCCGATCGCTCCTGTGGCTCCTGCGATGAACACCTTCAAGTGCTGCCTCCTAGACTCGGGTGGCTCTCGTGCTCAACAGCGGGCGAACGGACGTCGCGAGAACCCGAAATCCGCGCTCGAGGCAACCGTCGATCCGCCCGCGGACGTGTTGTGGCCCTACCCGTGTGCCGGACTCGTAATCGTCGGCCCGCGCCCCCACGCGACAATCCGATCAGCGACGCAACAGGGCGCAGACGGCCTTCGCCTGGACGGCTCGCAACTCCCTCAGCAAGTCACCGGTCGGAGCCGGGATGTTCAGCGACGTGGTCACCGAACGCCTCCCGTTCGCGGTCGACGCCGCCCACTGGACGTACCCCGGGAAGTCCCCGGTGTGCCCGTAGACGGTTCCGCAGCGGCTCTTGTAACGGAAGATGGCGAGGCCGGCCGAGTTCACCCCCGGCCCCGGTGGGCTGGACCGCCCCGGAACGAACGTCAGCTGCTCACGCTGCTGCATGGCGCCGAAGAACCGCCGGCCGAGGTCGGCTCGGATGAACCTCCCCAGCTCCCTCGGGGTGGAGACGATCGCCCCCGACGCCCAGGCGCCGCTCGGGCTCAGGAAGTCCGTCAAATCGAGCGGCGGCTGACCGGGCGTCATGACGTACCCGTGGATGTAGGGCCTCGGCAGCGCGATCCGCCTCGTCGGGAACGTCGTCTGCTCGAGCCCGGCCGGGGCGAAGACGAGCCTGGAGAGGAGCCTGCGATACGACTCGCCGGTCACCTGCTCGGCGATCAGCCCGACGACGATGTTGTCGGTGTTCGAATATTCGTATCGGCTGCCCGGCGTGAACTCCAGGTCGTCGGCGCGGACCCAGTCGATGATCCCGGTCGGCGAGACGAATCCCCGAGGATCGGTCTCGGTCTGATCCCTGAATCCCTTGGACAACGTGTAGTCGGGCAGGCCGCTGGTGTGGTTCAGCATCTGCCTCACGGTCACTCCTGCCCACGCGGCGGGCAGCTCCGGCAGCCACTCGCCGATCGTGTCGTCGAGGCCGAGCTTGCCCCTCTGGACCAGCCTCAGGGCAACGGCTCCGTTGAACGCCTTGGCGATGCTTGCGATCCTCATGTGGTCGCCGCCCCGCGGCCTGCCTCGCCGCTCGGCGTTCGCCCGGCCCGCCTTGAGCACGATCGTCCTGCCAGGCCGATGCAGGGTGGCAATCGCCCCCGGGGGTCCGCCCTCGGAGTGGACGAGCCGCTCGAGGCCACGCTGGACGGCCCCGGCCTTCATCGGCTTCGTCGCCGAGCCGGACGCCGGGAGCAGCAGCGCGCCCAGGGCAACCAGGGTCGCGGCCACGAAACCCGGCCGTATCGCGTTCGACCTCACGAGGCCGCCGCTACGTCTGACGCATCCAAGAATCGACTCATCGATCCATTCTTTCAGTAACGGTTATTCGCCCCGCCAGACCGGGTCGCGGCCCTCTGCGAACGCGCGGGGCCCCTCGGCGGCGTCCGCTGATCCCTCGACCCGCGCCAGCGCGGCGATGCTGCGGTCGCGGAGCAGGCGGTACCCCTCGGGCACCGGCAGGTGCGCGGTCGCGTCGACGATCGCCTTCACCGCCCGGATTGCCAGCGGGGCCGCCGCGTTGATCCGCGTTGCCAGCTCGCGCGCGGCAGGCATCAGCTCGGCCGGCTCGACGACGCGATTGACGAGGCCGAGGCGGGCCGCCCGTGCGGCATCGACCGGCCGGCCGGTGAGGAGGATCTCCATGGCGATCGCCCGCGGCAGTCGCTTCGGCAGCCGTAGGACGCCGCCGGCGTCGGCGACGAAGCCGCGGTTGACCTCAGGCAGCGAGAAGCGCGCATGCTCGGCGGCGACGATCAGGTCGCAGGCGAGGGCCAGCTCGAAGCCGCCGCCCGCCGCGTACCCGTTGACGGCCGCGATCACCGGCTTCTCCAGGTCGAACATCTCGGTCAGGCCGGCGAAGCCCCCAGGCCCGAAGTCCTCGGAGTCACCGGCCGCGGCGGCCTTCAGGTCCCAGCCGGCGGAGAAGAACCGTTCGCCGGCACCGGTGACGATCGCGACCCCGAGCTCACCGTCCTCCGCGAAGGCGGCGAAGTGCTCCCCGAGCTCCCTGCTCGTCCGCGAGTCGATCGCGTTCGCCGGCGGCCGATCGATGCACAGCTCGAGGATTCCGCCCTCGCGACGAGCCTGGACCGCTCCCATCTGCCGCAGCCTAACCGGGCGCGCGCCACCCTCGGAGGACCGGCGACGCCGCTACTGGGTGCCGCGCCAGGCGTAGGCGAGCACGATCCCCATCACGTCCTGCCACGGGCGCGAGTTGTCGTAGCGCGCGGCCACGGTGTAGCCGCGTCCGGCGACGACCTTCTCGTGGAGGATGCAGGGGTTGATCGTCGCGAGGTGATGGGGGTTCTCGTGGTAGCTCGCCGTTCCCGTGCAGGCCAGCGCCCCGGGCGTGTTCTCCTTCAGCGAGATGTCGATCCCGCCGTCGTGGAGATGGCCGCCGGCGAAGACCGCGATGCCGTCCGCCGGCGCCGTCCAGGTGCGTGAGTTCACGTGGACGCTGCCCGGGCCTCCGTTGCCGGGCACGTCGTAGGTCGAGTTCCCGCATCCGGTCACGTCCATGAACAACGGGGTGACGGGGCGCGAGTTGGTCGCCGTGGCGCCGGGCTGGTAGTCGAGCGTGTACTCGATGTAGACGGTCCGGGCCGGAGTGCCGGGCGGCGTGTCGTTCATCAGGTGGTAGATCGAGCCCCACCTGTCATTGGCGCCGACCATGTAGGCGTAAGGGCCCCAGATCGTGATCGGGGTTCGCTCCATGCCCGCCCCGATGAACCGCTCGGCCCGGCCGGGGCAAAGCGCGTCCTGTCGTGCCGAGGTCGTCATCACGATGTGATGGAGGTGGATGTCATGCGGGCTGACCGGCGTGCCGTTCTGGTCGACCACGTTGAACCTGGCGCCCTTCAGCCCGAAAGACCCGGCCGGCCGCGGCATCCCGCTGGACGGCGACCCCTGGACCTCATCCCCCGGGCCGAGCGTGAACGGCCCGTAGCGGAACGTCTGCGTGACGGTCTGGCCCCCGCCCGGCGGCGCGTTGACGAGCGGCTCGCACCCCGCCGCGAAAAGCCCGAGCAAGCCCGCGAGCGCAACGATCGAAACGATCCTGAGCGACGGTGACCTGATCGACACGAGCCCTCGACTCCTCCCGGGACGTGGACTGATCCAGCGTAACAACCTCGCTACCCTTCCGCCTCACGCCCCGGCGCCCCGGAGGGGTGGCAGAGCGGTTGAATGCGGCGGTCTCGAAAACCGTTATACGTCGATTAGGCGTATCGAGGGTTCGAATCCCTCCCCCTCCGCTTAGAGCCAGATCCCGCATGTGATTTGGGAAAACCGCCACTCGGCCAACAACTGCGGCGCTCGGCGGCTTCGCTCTAGGCTGGGCCCATGACTGACGGGCTCACGACCTACGAACTGGCGGACGGCATCGCCACGATCACGCTCGATGACGGCAAGGTCAACGCGCTTTCGCCCGAGATGCTGGCGTCGATCGGGAAGCGGCTGGACGCCGCCGCGGCCGACGAGGCGGTGGTCGTGCTGACCGGGCGCGAGCGCACCTTCTCCGCCGGCTTCGACCTCCGCAGCGGCGACTGGCCGACGATGCTGACGGCCGGCGCGAAGACGGCCGAGCGGATGCTCACGTTCCCGCGTCCGATCGTCGCCGCCTGCAACGGCAACGCGTTGGCGATGGGTGCCTTCCTGCTGCTCTCCGCCGACCACCGGGTCGGCGCGCGCGGCGACTACAAGATCGGTCTCAACGAGGTGGCGATCGGCTTGACCCTGCCGTACTTCGGAATCGCTCTCGCGGGCCACCGACTCACCCGCCCCGCCTTCGACCGCTGCGCGGTCACCGGCGCCATCCTGGACCCCGACGAGGCGTGCGCCGCCGGGTTCCTCGACGCCGTCGTCTCGCCCGAGGAGGTGCCGGCGACCGCGCGGAAGGCGGCCGACCGGCTCGCGGGCATCGACATGAACGCCCACCATGCGACCAAGCTCCGGATTCGTGCCAACGCGCTCGCCGGCCTCGCCGATGGGATCGACCGGATCGCCAATCCCGAAAGAGGCGTCTGAGCGCAGGGTGGGCACCCCCTGCACGCCCGATTGCCGGCGCCTTCTATCTCATCGTGCGGAGCCTGGCTCGCCTTGCCCGCGCGGGCCGGGCGGGAGATACTGCCGGTGATGGCGCAGGATGAGTATCTGTTGGCCAACCAACCGTCGGAGTTGGATCGCCTGCAGCTGCAATCACAGGTGTGGGAGCACACGGGGCGTCAGCTGCTTTCGAAGATCGGCAGCCAGCCGGGCGGGAGAGCCCTAGATGTCGGCTGCGGAGCCCTGGGATGGCTTCGGATCCTCGGCGAGTGGGTCGGCTCCTCCGGTCAGGTCGTCGGCGGGGATGTCGACGAGCGTTTGCTCGGTGCCGCTCGATCGTTCTTGGAGGCGGAGGGGATCTCCAACGTGGAGCTCGTCGTCGATGACCTGTTCGACAGCAAGCTCGAGCCGCGATCATTCGATCTTGTCCATGGTCGCTTCTTGATCGCTCCGCTCGGCCGCGGTTCCGAGCAGGTGGAATCGCACCAGCGATTGGTCAAGCCCGGTGGCGCGCTCGTTCTCGAGGAGTGGGATTTGGGCTCGTGGCATGTCAATCCTGCTGCCCCCGCGACCGAGCGACTGATCCGAATGCTCTCCGAGGTCTTCGCCGCCTTGGGCGGCGAGGCGGGCCGCGGGCTTCCTGAGCTGTTCCGCGAGATCGGTGTTGAGGAACCGGAGATCGATGCTCACGTGATCGCGCTCCAGCCGGGTCATCCCTACCTGCGGCTGCCGCTTCAGTTCAGCGTAGCGCTCGAGTCGCGGCTGCTCGAGACACTGAGCGAGAGCGAGCTCGGCTCGCTACGCCGCGAGGTCGAGGCCGAGTTGGCCGAGCCGGGCAGATGGGGCACGACCTTCACCCTGATTCAGAGTTGGGCGATGCTGGACGTCTGAGCAGTCCAGGCTCGGGTCTCAAACCCTCGAAACGGGTCGATCGCAAACCGATCGCATTCGGTAGTTGGTTCCTGAACAAACCGCCGCAAGCGGCCACAAGTCTTGCGCTCGAGGGCTCGTCTCGAAAACCGTTATACGTCGATCAGGCGTATCGAGGATTCGAATCCCTCCCCCTCCGCTGACGGAGCCGTGCGAAGCGAGCCCACGCCTTACGCGGGTGGCCCGAAACCCGGCGACGCTGTAGAACAGGCCCATGGACGCTCCGCCTACGAGCTACCTCGAGCATGACGGGGTCAGCATCGCCTGGCAGGTGTTCGGCGAGGGGCCGGCGGAGATCATGATCGTGCCGGGCTGGGTCTCCAACGTCGATCAGTTCTGGGCCTACCCGGAACCTCGCGAGTTCCTCACCGAACTGGCGGGATTCGCGCGGGTCGCGATGTACGACAAGCCGGGGACCGGGGCCTCCGATCCCCTCGAGGCGACCCCCACGGTGGAGCTGCGCGTCGAGCAGCTGATCGCGGTCATGGATGCCGCAGGGATTGGGCAGCCGACGGTGATCGGGCTTTCGGAGGGCGGCATCACCGCCTGCCTCGCGGCCGCCGGACGCCCCGACCGGGTGGGGCAGCTGGTTCTGCTCAACGCCGTCGCCGGCGGGTTCGACACCCGCTCCAAGGGAGAGCTGAGCGACGCCGAGTTCGAGGCCTGGCGTGAGTTCATCCTCTCCACCGCCGCGCACTGGGGCGAGGGCCGCGACGGCGACCGCTGGCTAGCCGGAGTCCGTGACCCCGATGCCGCCTGGGGGCGCCTGCAGCGGGCCTGCGCCACCCCGGCCGTCGCCCGCCGCTACATGAGCGCCGTCGCGAACGGCCTCAGCGCCTGGGATGTCCTGGAGGCGATCCGCCAGCCGGCGCTGGTGATGCAAAGACGCCGCGATCAGATCGTCAGGGCCGAGCTGGCTCGGGCCGAGGCGGAGCGCATCCGCAACGCGAGATACGTCGAGCTGGAGGGAGCCGAGCATCTCCCCTGGTTGGGCGAGACGGGCGAGCTGCTCGCGCAGTTGCGCGAGTTCGTCGGTGCACCGCCTCCCCGCGCCCAGCCCGACCGGGTGCTCGCCACCGTCCTCTTCACCGACATCGTCGGATCCACCGAGGCGCTCGCTCGCCTCGGTGACGCGGCCTGGAGCGCCAAGCTCGAGCGCCACGCCCAGATCATCGGGGAGGGGCTGGGGCGCTTCGACGGGCAGCTGGTCAAGAGCACCGGCGACGGCGCCCTCGCCACCTTCGCCGGCCCTGCCCGGGGGGCTCAGGCAGCGCGCTGGATCCTCGACGCGCTCGCGGCCGAGGACCTTCGCTCGCGCGCCGGCGTCCACGTCGGCGAGATCGAGCTGCAGAACGGCGACATCGCCGGCCTCGCCGTCCACGTCGCCGCCAGGGTGATGGACAGGGCGGGGGACGGCGAGGTGCTCGTCTCACGCACCGTGCGCGACCTCACCGCGGGCTCCGAGCTCCGCTTCGAGGACCGAGGCACCCACGCGCTGAAGGGCGTTCCAGAGAACTGGCAGCTCTACGCCCTGGTCTAGCTGGTTCGCTCCGTCTAACGCGAATTTCGCACCACCCATCTGATCTCGCGGGTGACCAGCCTCGGTTGATCCAGCTGGATGTAGTGGCCGCTTCTCTCGGCGACCACGTGGCGAGCCTCGGGAAGGAGATCCGCCAGATCGTCCTGCGATTGCTGGAACGCGTGCTCGAGGGCTTCGATCGGCCAGTCGGGCGGGAACCCGAACGGGTTCGAAAGGGTGCGGGAATGTGAGAGCACGACGAAGGGCATCCGGCGCAGCGGCGTATCCGCCTGGGCCTGGCGCACCTGGGCGCCGGAGGACTCGAGGGCCAATCGCTCGACGTCGGTGTAGTGCTCGAGGTCCGGCGGAGGCGCCGGATCGAGCACCGCTGCCAGGTATTGCTCGGGACTCAGGAACTCCTTGTAGGCGGCTATGAAGCCTTCGTTCTGGGCATCGATCGAGACGAGCCCCGCGATCTTTCCCGGAAAGGCGGTCGCGTACAGCCGCGCCACCAGGCCTCCGAAGGAGTGTCCGGCCAGGACATAGGGGCCGGGGACGCGGGCGGCGCGCAGCAGCGCTCGCAGGTCGAGAACGATGTCGAGTGCGGTCCGGGGCATCGCGACGGGATCGCTGCGACTGAACTCGTCCGGCAGCATGTAGGTGCCCGGCCGGTCGTAGACGCAGACCCGGGTGAACCGTGCGATCGCGGGCAGCACGGCGCGTCCCGGTCCGAACGGCGGCAGGCTCCAGACCCTGGCGAGATCGCCGGTGCCCGCCTCGAGCACGACGGTCGGCGACCCTCTGCCGCGGCAGGCGATGAAGAGCTTGCGGCCGTCATGGATCGTCACCCGCTTGCGGAACCCGCCGTGGGCAGGGCCGCTCGCCGCCGCTTGCGGCGAGCCCGACGCCCCGGGCGGCGCGGCGCTCGGGCCGTCCGCAGACACCGATGCGCAGATGGCGGCCGTCAGGCCGGTTGCCAACGTGATCCTCGCCGCGAGTCGTTTCACGCAATTCCCTTCCCCCTACTGGTCAGCCGCGCGAGCCTACCCTCCGGCCCCGGCGCCCGCAACTCAGTGCGGACTCTCTAAGGTGTGACGCGGGCCGGCCGTCGTGGCCGGCTTTTCAATGGCTTGTTTTTGGATGAGTAGGTGCCGAGCGCATTGCTCCTCATAAGGACCGGCACCGAATCCCCAAGGAGGGAACTCATATGGCTACAGGAACCGTGAAGTGGTTCAACGACGACAAGGGCTACGGCTTCATCGAGGTCGAGGGCGGTGGCAAGGACGCGTTCGTCCACGTCAACGGCCTCGCCCCGGGAACGCAGATCGCCGAGGGCGACAAGGTCACGTTCGACGTCGAGGATGGCCAGAAGGGCCCGCAGGCGGCGAACGTCGCCGCCGCCGGCTGAGCGACCTCTCAGCAGACCGTTCGAAGGCCGG
>DASSEM010000251.1:0-2800 GCA_035695265.1 Solirubrobacterales bacterium | reverse complement strand
GCGCCGGCCGCTCGGGCGGCGGCACCTCGGGCGGCTCGGCCGCGGCCGGCTCGGTGGCCGGCGGCCCCGCCACCGAGGCGACCTCGGTCGGCGCCGGGCCCGGGGTCGAGAACGGCTCGGTCGGCGGCGGCGCCGGCGGCTCGGCCGCGACCGTGTCGGGGATATCCGGGCTGGGCGGCGCCGGCGCCTCGTCGCTCTCGGGTGCCGCCTTGCCGGTCGCGACGCTGCGCTCGGCCGAGCGCAGCGTGCCCTCGCCGGCGATCACCGCCATCGCGGCGCGGGCGAGATCGCCGGCCGAGGGGTAGCGGTCCGCGGGCTCCTTGGCGAGCGCCCGGGCGATCACCTCGTCGAGCGCGCCCTCGGCCGCTCCGTCGCCGGGCAGCCACGGCGGCTCGTCCTGCAGGTGGGCGTAGATCTTGGCCACGTTCTCCTCGCGGTCGGAGAACGGCGCCCGTCCGGCGATCGCCTCGTAGAGCACGCAGCCGAGCGCGTAGACGTCGGCGCGGGCATCGACGCGGCCGCCGCGAATCTGCTCGGGAGCGACGTAGTCGAGCGTCCCGACGAAGGCCCCGGTCCGGGTCAGAGCGCCCGCGTCGGTCGCCTGGTCGAACCGCTTGGCGAGCCCGAAGTCGGTCAGGTAGGCGTGGTCCCCGGAGCCCTGCTCGACGAGGATGTTGCCCGGCTTGATGTCGCGGTGGACGAGCCCGCGCGAGTGGGCGACGTCGAGCGCGGAGGCGACCTGGCCGACGATCGCGACGCCGCGGTCGGCTGCCAGCGTCCCCGATGCGACCAGCATCCGCCGCAGATCGGGCCCGTCGATCAGGTCCATCGTCACGAACAGGAGCCCCTCCTCCTCGCCGGCGTGGTGGATCGGGACCACGTTCGGGTGCCGCAGCGAGACCGCGATCCGCGATTCCGACCGGAAGCGCTCGCGAAATGCGTCGTCGGCGGCGAGGTCGGCGGCGATCACCTTCAGGGCGACGACGTGGTCGAGCGCGAGATGGGTCGCCCGGTAGACGGTGCCCATCCCGCCCCGGCCCGCGATCCCCTCGATCCTGTGGCCGGCGAAGGTGGCTCCCGGATTCAGGTCCGGCATGGGCTGGTTATACCCGCGGGACCCTCCGCCGGGGACCCGGGGTCAGATGGTTGATTCCACGGGACCGTGCGCGCGAGGGCGCACGGCACCGAGCCGGGCGTGGTCGGGCGACGAGCCCGTGCCTGGAAGGTACGGGTGAGGAGCACGAGCGCGATCCGGCGAAGTGTGTCCGTGCGTCATTCGCGTGTGCGGGCTCGTGGGATCGGCCATCTCAAGCCGGCGCAGCCGCGCCGACCATCGCCGCAAGCCGCTCGATCGTGTGCGTGCGCTCGGCCGCGTCGAGGTGGACCGGCGAGCAGATCAGCCGGTCGATCCCGATCGCGGTGAAGCGCTCGATCCGCGCCGTCACGTCGGCCTCGCTGCCGACCAGCGAGGTCGCATCGACGAGCTCGTCGGGAACCGCCGCGAAGGCCTCCTCGCGCTTGCCGTCCAGATACAGCGACTGGACGCGAAGCGCCTCCTCCTCGAAGCCGAAGCGGCACGCCAGGTCGACGTAGAAGTTGGTCTCGCGGCTGCCCATGCCACCGAGGTAGAGCAGCAGGCCGGTGCGAACGACGTTGCGGGCAACCTCGAGGTCGCCGTCGATCGCGACCTGGATCGCCGGGCTGATCTCGAGCGCGGAGCGCTCCCGTCCGCCCTTCTGGAACCCGGCGGCGAGGTGCTCGCCCCAGGTCTCCTCGAACGCGTCGGGGCTGAAGAAGATCGGGATCCAGCCGTCGCAGATCTCGGCCGCCATCTCGACCGACTTGCGGCCGATCGCGCCGACGAAGATCGGGATCTCGTTGCGGAGCGGATGGAAGTTGAGCTTCAGCGCCTTGCCCTGGCCGGTGCCGCCCGGCATCGGCAGCTCGTAATGCTTGCCTTGGTGCTCGAGCGGGCCCTCGCGGGCGACGATCTCGCGGACGACCTCGATGTACTCGCGGGTCCGCCCCCAGGGCTTCGCGTATTCGACCCCGTACCAGCCCTCCGAGACCTGCGGCCCGGACGGGCCGAACCCGAACATGAACCGGCCACCCGACAGCGCGTCGAGCGTCGCCCCGGCCATCGCCGCGGCGGCGGGCGGGCGGGCGGGCACCTGCATGATCGCGGCGCCGAGGTTGATCCGCTCGGTCTGGGCGGCGAGCCAGCCGAGCACCGAGACGACGTCGGAGCCGTAGCTCTCCGCCACCCATACCGACTCGAAGCCCTTCGACTCGGCGAGGAGGACCAGGTCGACGGCCTCCTGCCCCTGCGGGCCGATCCCCCAGTAGCCGAGGTTGATGCCGAGCTTCGGTGCCACGGCCGCAGCCTATTCGACTCCTGCAATCCTCCGCCTGCTTGGCCGCCCCGGATCCAGTCCGACGCCGTGACGCGCGTCTGCTCGTGGGAGCGGTCGGCCTCTCCGCGGGCGGCGACTTCCTCGCACTGGTCCCGCTTGCGGCCCTCGTCCAGGAGATGTCGGGGTCCGGGTTGGCGGTCTCGGCGCTCTTCGTCGCACTCTGGGGTCCGCTCGTCGTGCTCGCGCCCGCGGCCGGGAGACTCTCGGACTCGGTCGAAACCAGACGCCTGCTGATTCTCTCGTCGCTGGTCCAGGCTGCGATCGCCGCGGCGCTGATCCTGACGACCGGCTCGACGGCGGCGATCATCGCAGTGGTCGCGGTGCTCGGCTGCGCGAACGCGATCGCCCAGCCGGCCGAGTTCGCGCTCGTGCCAGCCGTCGCCGAC
>DASSEM010000250.1:0-7292 GCA_035695265.1 Solirubrobacterales bacterium | reverse complement strand
AAGCGTGACCGTCCTCACGCTCGCCCGGAAATGGACTTCGGGGGCCCCGTTCTCGGGGAGGGGAGGAGGAGAGCGAAACGACATCCGCCAGCCGGATGTCGTTTCGTCTTTGAGGGCGCTTTCGGCTCAGACCTTGACGACGCCGAACTCGAGCAGGCTGCGAGCGGTGTCGGCGATCGAGTCCTCGAGCGGCCGTGGGCTCCAGCCGAGCTCATCGCGAGCGCGGGCGTTCGAGAACTCGGAGCGTCGGCCGAGGTCGCCGACGATCGTCCGGACTCCCGGGTCGAACAGCGCCATGGCCCTGACCATGATGTTCGGGGCGTTGCGGGTCGGCACCTTGCGGCCGTCGGCGCCGAGCCGGTCCTTGAGAACCCCACCCACCTCGGCCATCCACATGAACCGGTCGGTCGCGATGTAGCGGCCGCCGCCCGCCTGCGGCTGCTCCATCGCGCGAACGTGCAGGTCGGCGACGTCGCGCACGTCGACGAAGCTGAACCCGAGCCGCGGCACGGCCGGCATTCCGGCGAGCAGCCGCTCGATCAGCTGTAGCGAGTAAGAGACGTCGTCGCTCAGCGCCGGGCCGATGATCGCGCCGGGGTTGACGACCGCCAGCCGCTGCTTCGCGCCGGCGTCCTCGACCAGCCTCCAGGCCGCTCGCTCGGCGATCGTCTTCGAGCGCGTGTATGGGGTCAGGCTCGTGTCATCGCCGTCGGTCCAGTCGCGATCGGTGTAGACCGAGCCCTCCTTCGGCGGTCCGCCGCCGCGCACGGCGGCGACCGACGAGGTCATCACGATCCGCTCGACCCCGGCGTCCAGGGCTGCCCGCAGGACCCGCAGCGCGCCGTCGCGGGCCGGCACGATCAGCTCGTCTGGGTCCTTCGGCTGCGCCGGCGGGAACGGCGAGGCCGTGTGGAGCACGTAGTCGCATCCGGCCACCGCCTCGGCCCAGCCGGCGTCGGACTTGAGGTCCGCCTCGAGCACCGTGAGCCGGTCGTCGGGTTCGACCCCCGCCGCCTCGACCTGACTCCGCACGTGCCGCTCGCGCGCGAGGTCGCGGATCGTCGTCCGCACCGCGTATCCGCGCTCGAGGAGGGCGGCGATGCACCAGCCCCCGAGGTACCCGGAGCCACCGGTCATCAGGACGGCCTTCTGCGCGGTGTCCGGAGCTGCCATCGCCGGGCTTGAATCTATTTGATGAGACCGGGGCGGCGCTAAGCGGCGCGGACCGCGGCAGCCGCCGTGGCGGCGGCCTCGGGTTCGGCGAGGCCGCCGTGGGCCGTCAGGGTCCGCCAGGTCCAGAAGTCGACGGCGAGGCGGATCGCGGCGCGAAGCCGCTTCGCCCGGGCGCCGCGAACGCGGCGGCCCCGGGCGAGGACGTCGACCATCGCCGCCACCAGGGAGAACCACCGCTCCTCCATCAGCCCGCCGAGCGCCGGCACGATCGGCGCGTCGCGCAGCACGTTGCCCATCATGTCCTCGGTCTCCCGGTACCAGGCGTAGAGCTCGCCCAGCGCGACGTCGAGGCGCTCCTCCGGGTCGCCGATCCCGGCCCAGCGCTCGGGATCCGGCAGCGGGTTGAGGTTGCTCCAGTGGGTGCTGCAGGCCTCGATCAGCTCGTAATCGCTCGGGAAGTGGTTGTAGACCGTCATCCTGCCGACCCCGGCCTTCTCGGCGACCTCGGTGACGGTGGTGTTGGCGGGACCGACCGTGCGATGCAGGTCCATCGTCGCCTCGGTTATGCGCAGCCGCGTCTCCGCCTCACGGCGGGCCCGCTCGCGCTTTCGGTAGCGGCGCTTCGCGGGCGTCGCCCCCGGGCTGGTCGTGCTGTTGCTGCTTTCAGTGGACGACATGTCTTGACAAATGATAGCGGTCCCTGCTACGGTCGCCCGCAATTCGCTATACGCATCGTCAATCGAAATAGGAGGAAGCGAATGACCACAGCGACCACGGACCCGACCCGGCACCACGAGGGCCCGGTCCAGCGCATCGGCGACCTGCTCTACCGCTTCGAGGCCGATCTCGACGTGATCCCGGTCGGGCTCACCCCCGAGGGGATCCGGATGACCGTCGGCTACGAGGGCGTGATCAGCGCCGGGATGCTCGAGGGCGCCCGCGTGTGGGGTGTCGACCCGCTGCTTCTGCGGATCGACGGGGTGGGCGTCATCGACACCGCAAAGACGATCTCGGACGGGACGACGACGATCTACGAGCACGTGCACGCGTACTGCATGCCGCCGGAAGGTCTCGAGGTCCCACCGCCCGAGGTCATCCTCGATCCATCGTTCCAGTGGCCCGACGTGGAGTTCCCGATCCTCGGCTTCTCGACGTTCCGGGCCGGACGGCCCGAATACGGCCACCTGAACACCACGATCGCGGCGATCGAGGGCCTGGCGAACTTCGCCACCGGGCGCAACGCGATCGAGACCCGTGTCCTTCGACACACCGGCACCGCGGCGGCACCGCGGCGACCCTGAGAGCCGACCGCTCTCATGACAGTGAGGTGATCACGATGCAGGCAATCGACACCAGGAACATGGAGCTGGCGGAGATCAGCACACCCGGAGACGGGACCCGCGACGTTCGCGCCGCGTTCCCGATCCACTGGCAGACCGGAACGGCAGCGACCGCAATGGTCTACTTCGAGCTCGAGCCGGGAATGCACCTCGGCTCCCACGTCGACAGCGCCGAGGAGCTCCTCGTCGTGTTCGAAGGCGAGGTCGAGGCGACCGTCGGCTCAGAGAGCGCGAGGTTGGCCGCCGGGGGAGCGGTGGTGGTCCCGGCGATGAAGTCCCACGACGTCCGCAACGTCGGCACGACGACCGCGCGGGTGGCCGGGATCTTCGGCGCCAACGCGACGGTGGCCGTCTTCGACGAGGAGTTCTCGGCCATGGGGATGGAGCCGACCCGGATCAACGGAACCCCACCTCCGGAGGTCGCATCCGAGCCCGCGGCCGCCTGAGCGCCCGACGGTTCCGCCGGCACCGCTCGAGCCCCCGCCCCGGCCGCTGAGCAAGGGGCGGGGGCCGGGGCCTGGGCCTCAGCCGGCGGTTGTCCCGTGTAGGGCGCGACGCCTGGCCCCGTCCCCGATTCCGTCGACCGGGGTCCGGGAGGCGTAAGCCGCCACGAATCCCTCCCGCCAGGTCGGGTAGCGCGGATCCCACCCAAACTCGCGCTTCGCCTTCGCGTTCGAGGCGCCACGCGCCTCGGTTCCCATCATGACAACGGCCTCGCCGGCGAGCAGCCGGGCCAGCCAGCGGGGTATGCGGCGGGGCGGCTTGGCGCCGAGCGCGTCCGCGAGGACCGGCAGCCACTCGCGCACCGGGGCGGGCTCGTCGTCGACGATGTTGTAGATGCCGGGGCCGTCCTGCTCGAGCGCGAGCACGGTCGCCGCGGCGGCGTCGTCCAGGTGGATGAACGAGGAGATGCCCGCTCCCTTGCCGATGATCGGAAACTGCCGCTTGCGTACCGGCTCGATCAGCCCGTCGTTGGCGGCGCCATAGAAGATGCCGTAACGAAGCGCGATCCCGCCGACGTCCGTGACCACCTCCTCGAGGTGGCGCATCGCGGCGCTCATCCCGCGCATCGTCGCGACCGGGACGGGATCGAGCCGGTCGTCCTCGGCCTTCACCGGCCCTCCTTCGCGCGCGTTCCGGTAGCTGGCGAAGCTCTGGGCGACGAACCGGAGGACGCCCGCCTCGCGACCGGCCGCGAGCAACGCGTCGGTCCCCTCGGTCCGCAGCCGGTTGGTCTGCGTGAATACGCGGTCGAAGCTCCTCGAGAAGCGCGCATCCGCCAGACCGGTCGCCTGGTGGACGATCGCGTCCGGCGCGGCCTCGAGGACGGCCTCACGCACGGCCGACTCATCGAGCAGATCGAGCGCGATCGGCTCCGCCCCGAGCGCCCGTAGGTGCTCGGCTCTGCCGGGCGACCTCGACGTCCCGATCACCTCGTGCCCTCGCTCGATCAATTGAGGAACGAGCCGAGTGCCGATCGCACCGCTCGCCCCGGCGACGAAAACTCTCATCATGTGCTCCTTTCGGGTCCGACGAGGTCGATTGCCTCGTCACATCGCCCGGATTCCCCGGGTCTGGTGCTATGACCCGACACGACGGAGGAATGTGACCGATGGATGAACGCGACTGGCTGGCAGAACGATTCGAGCAGCACCGCACCCGCCTGCGGGCGGTGGCCTATCGGATGCTCGGCTCGGTGAACGAGGCGGACGATGCCGTCCAGGAGGCCTGGCTGCGGCTCAATCGCTCGGATGCCGATGAGATCGAGAACCTCGGCGCCTGGCTGACGACCGTGGTCGGACGCGTGTCGCTGAACATGCTGCGCTCACGCGGCACGCGGCGAGAACAGCCGCTCGGCGTGCACGTGCCGGAGCCGATCGTGGACCCCGCTGACGGCACCGACCCCGAGCACGAGGCGCTGCTGGCCGATTCGGTCGGCCTCGCGCTGCTGGTCGTGCTCGAGTCGCTGACTCCGCCCGAGCGGCTTGCGTTCGTCCTGCACGACGTCTTCGCCGTGCCGTTCGACCAGATCGCGCCGATCGTCGACCGCTCGCCGGAGGCGGCCCGCCAACTGGCCAGCCGCGCCCGCCGCCGCGTCCAGGCTGAGAACACCGTTCCCGACGCCGATCCGGACGCGCAGCGCGAGGTGGTGGATGCCTTTCTCGCGGCCGCACGCGACGGGGACTTCGACCGGCTCGTGGCGGTGCTCGACCCGGATGTCCTGCTGAGAGTCGATTACGGTCCGACCGCGCGATCGCGGGAGGTCCGCGGTGCGGCGGCGGTCGCAAGTCGCGCGGCGGCCTACGCGCGGCGCGACCTGGTCACGCGGCCGGCGCTCGTCAACGGCGCCGTCGGCCTGGTCACGACGCGAGACGGACAGCCCTTCTCGGTCCTGGGCTTCACGATCCAGGGCGGGAGGATCGTCGAGATGGACATCCTCGCCGACCCCGCCCGGCTCCGCGAGCTCGACCTGACGGTCTTCGACTGACTGGCGCGGAGAGGCTCGATCTCGTTCCGCTTTGCATGCAAAGAGCGGTTCTGCTGACTCGCGAAACGCCCCCGCATGGGGCCTGCACGTGGGTTAGGGTCGCGGTGGAAGCAACCACTAGGGAGGATCTCATGAACATACGAGTTGTTCGCTTCACGAATGTCGACCCGGAATGGGCCGAGGGGATGCAGGCTCGCCTCGACGAGCGCGGAGGACCCCCGGAGGGGGTCGTCGCACTTGGCGTCCAATTCCTTCATGACCCTGACCAGCGCACGGCCGTCGTCATCCAGCGTTTTGCGTCCGAAGAGGACATGCGAACGAGCGAGCGAGCACTTGAGGCGATGGACCCCGGAGACACCCCCGGTGTCCGAGCCTCCGTGGACCGCTGTACGGTCGTTGCCGAGGCCGAGGCTTAAACGAAAGGCCGGGCCACGCCCTCAGGGTGTGGCGTCCAGCGGCCAGACCTCAACGACGCCGTGGGCTACCGAGCACGGCGTCCCCGATACGAGCTGGGCGGCCTCCTCGGCGCTCTCGGCCTCGATGACGGCGAAGCCCGCGACCGGCAGGTCCGAGCGCATGAAAGTTCCAGGCGTCGTCCGCACACCCGCGTTCTCGTGGTTGCGCACCTGCACCGGTTCACCGGCAACGCCCATGAGAGCACCGTCGGCGCGAAGTCCCGCATCATGTTCATGGGCTGCGTCGCGTACAGCGGGGTCAGTCCGCTCGTAGCCTTCGCGATCGCCATAGCCGATCGTGATGAAAGTTGTCATCAGCGCGCTTGCTCCTTGTTGGTCTGTGGGCGGCGTCGTCAGCGCCCTCGTGGAGAATGACCGACCCGGGGCGGAGAAGTCATCGCGCAAAGCGATTCGTTTGGATACGACCGTCCTCGCCACACTCCACGGGATCCATCAGGGCGCTCGCCACCGTCATGCTCCCAGGCGCCGTGGTACGGAGCAGGCCGGGAGAATCGTGCTGACTGCAGGGAGAACGAGAGACGGGAGCGACGGGACTCGAACCCGCGGCCTCCGGCGTGACAGGCCGGCGCTCTAACCAACTGAGCTACGCCCCCACGGTTCCGGATCCGGGGAAGAATCCGGGAGCGGCGATTATGGCACGGCGCCCGGGATAGGCTGGCCCGGATGCGGCTGATCAGCTATCGCTCCGACCGTGGGGCGCGGGCCGGGGTCCTCGTCGCCGACGCGGTCGTCGATGCCGGCGACGCGCTCGGCGCCGGCGCGTCGGCGACCGTTCGCGGCCTGCTCGAGGCCGATGCGCTGGCCGAGCTCGAAGCGGTAAGCGCCGGCACCCCGGGGGAGCCGCTGTCCGCCATCGAGCTTCTGCCACCCATTCCCGATCCCGAGAAGGTCATCTGCATCGGGCTCAACTACCGCGATCACGCCGCCGAGGGGCGGTTGGAGCCGCCGGAGGTCCCGACGTTCTTCGCCAAGTACGCGAACGCGCTCGCTGCCGACGGGGCGGTGGTGGGGCTGCCTGCGGCGAGCGCCAAGGTCGACTACGAGGCCGAGGTGGCGTTCGTCGTCGGCCGGACGGCGGCCGGCGTCGATCCCGCCGAGGCGCTCGACCACGTCGCCGGCTACACGCTGATCAACGACCTCTCCGCCCGCGACCTGCAGTTCCAGACGCCGCAGTGGATGCCGGGCAAGGTCTTCGACGGCTCGGCGCCGTGCGGCCCGGCGCTCGTCACCGCCGACGAGCTGCCGGCCGGGCCGGAGGCGATCGGGATCGCCCTCGACCTGAACGGCGAGCGGATGCAGGAGTCGACGACCGCGGAGTTGATCTTCGGCGTCGCCGAGCTCCTCGCCCACCTCTCGACCCTGATGACGCTGGTCCCCGGCGACATCGTCTCGACCGGGACCCCGGCCGGGGTCGGCGGTGCCCGCCAGCCGCGGGTCTGGCTCCGGCCCGGCGACGACCTCGTGGTCAGCTCGCCCCAGCTCGGCGAGCTGCGAACGACGATCGCTTGAGCCCCGGTGGTGCGGATCCGGCAGCGCATAACTACCGGATGTCCGCCACCGCTGCGGGAGCGGCTCGGCCCGGCGCCGCTCCGCCGCTACCGGGTGAGCTCGGCCCGGCGCCGCTCGAGGAACGATCGCTGGACCGGGTTGTCGCTGAGCTCGATCGCCCGGGCGTAGGCGCGATCGGCATCCTGGCCGGCTCCGGTCCGGCGCAGGAGATCGGCGCGGGCGACGTGGTAGGGCTGATAGCGGTCGAGGCCGGTGATCGACTCGACGATCTCGAGGCCCGCCTCGGGTCCCTCCGCCTCGGCGACG
>DASSEM010000249.1:0-6465 GCA_035695265.1 Solirubrobacterales bacterium | reverse complement strand
GGCGTCGCGGTCACGGTGATGAGCAACTACGGCTTCCACACGGCGATGGAGACCGCCGGGATCGAGGTCGCCACGACCAGGGTCGGGGACCGCTTCGTGATCGAGGAGCTCGTCGAGCGGGGCTGGACGCTCGGCGGTGAGCAGTCCGGGCACATCATCTGGACCGATTTCGCGACCACCGGCGACGGACTCGCGGCGGCGTTGCTCGTGATGCGGTCGATCGGGTCGCAGCCCCTATCCGAATGCCGTCCGGTCGAGCGGCTCCCGCAGCGGCTCGAGAACGTCAGCGTGCCCAGCGCCGATGCGCTCGCCGACGCCACCGTCCTCTGGGAGGCGGTCGGCCGGGAGGGAGCCCTGCTCGAGGGCCGCGGCCGCGTCCTCGTGCGACCGTCGGGAACCGAGCCGCTGGTCCGGGTGATGGTCGAGGCGCCGGACGAGGCCGAGTGCGAGGAGGTCCTCGCCCGCCTCGTCGAGGTCGCCCGGCGCGCGCTCGGCTGACCGGCGCCGGGCCCGGCCGCGAAAGTGATTTGGCGGTCCCGCGGGGTGGCCTTATCCTGTGACGTCCTCTCAAGACGCCCTGGAGGCTCGATGTGCGGCATCGTCGGATATGTGGGCAAGAGGCCGTGTCGCGATCTGCTCATCGCCGGCCTCGAGAAGCTCGAGTACCGCGGCTACGACTCCGCCGGCCTCGCCCTGCTCGATCACGGCCGGATCGACTCGGTCCGGGCGGTCGGCAACCTGGCCAACCTGCGTGCCGCGGTCGCTGAGCCCCGTGACGAGGGGGCCGTTGCGGTTGCCGAGACCGACGCGACGATCGGGCTCGCGCACACGCGCTGGGCGACTCATGGCCGGGTCACGGAAGAGAACGCCCATCCCCACAGCGACGAGGAGGGTCGGGTCAACATCGTCCTCAACGGCATCGTCGAGAACCACTCGGAGCTGCGCCGCGAGCTGCTCGCCGACGGTCACGAGTTCAGCTCCGAGACCGACGCCGAGATCGTCGCCCACCTGATCGAACGCCACTACGGCGGCGATCTCACCGCCGCCGTCCGCGCCGCCTTCGCTGACCTTCGAGGTCATTACGCGTTCGTCGCCATGCACGCCGACCATCCCGATCTGCTCGTCGGCGCCCGCCAGGAGTGCCCGCTGGTGATCGGGGTTGGCGAGGGGGAGAACTTCCTGGCCTCGGCGATCCCCGCCTTCCTCCGCGAGACCCGGACCGTAATGCAGATCGAGAACGGCGAGATCGTCACGATCACCCCCGAGGGGGTCGAGATCACCGATGCCGGCGGCGATTCCCGCGGGCGCGAGCTCGAGGAGGTCACCTGGGACGAGGAGGCTGCCGAGCGCGGCGGCTACCCCACGTTCATGATGAAGGAGATCCACGAGCAGCCGGACGCCGTCGCTGAGACGATCACCGATCGGCTCTCGGAGATCGACCGGGTCGACCTCAGCGAGCTGACGATCACCGCCCAGCAGGCCGCGAAGGTGCGTCGTGTCGTCATCGTCGCCTGTGGCACCTCCTACCACGCCGGTCTCGTCGGCCGTTACGCGATCGAGACCTGGGGCCGCGTGCCGGTCGAGATGGACATCGCCTCCGAGTACCGCTACCGGGATCCGGTGATCGGCGTCGACGATCTCGTGATCGGGATCACCCAGTCGGGGGAGACGGCCGACACGCTGGCGGCGATGCGGCTGGCCCGCGAGCGCGGCGCTCACGTCCTCGCGATCACGAATGTGATGGGCAGCCAGGCCACCCGGGATGCCGACTCCGTCCTGTTCACGAGGGCCGGGCTCGAGATCGGCGTCGCCGCCACGAAGACGTTCACGAGCCAGGTAGCCGCCATCTACCTGCTCGGGCTCTGGCTCGCGCAGGCGCGCGGCCAGCTCGCCCCCGAGCGAGTGACCGAGCTGATCGGCGAGCTGAAGGCGCTGCCCCGCAAGATCGAGGAGACGATCTCCGGCAGCGACGAGCAGATCCGCGCGATCGCCCGTAGCCACGCCGAGGGTCGCTTCTTCCTCTACCTCGGCCGCCACATCGGCCTGCCGATCTGCCTCGAGGGCGCCCTGAAGATGAAAGAGATCTCCTACATCCCCTCCGATGCGTACGCCGCCGGCGAGATGAAGCACGGCCCGATCGCGCTGCTCGACGAGACCACCCCGGTCGTCTGCGTCGCCACCGACAGCCCCGTGCTCGACAAGATCCTCTCCAACGTCGCCGAGGTTCGCGCCCGCGGCGCCGACGTGATCGCGATCGGCACCGAGGGCTCCGAGGAGGTGGCCGAGGCGGCCGACCAGGCCCTGTTCGTCCCGCGCACCGACTGGATCCTGCAGCCGATCCTCGCGGTGGTCCCGCTGCAGCTCCTCGCTTACTACACGGCCCGCCAGCTCGGCCTCAACGTCGACCAGCCCCGCAACCTGGCGAAGACCGTCACCGTCGAGTAGGCGCCGCCCGACCGTCGCGCTTCCGCGGCGCCAGCCAATAGCATTCCGCCGCATGTCAACCAAGTTCCTTCGCTTCGTCGTCCTTGCCCTTCTCGCGGTCGCGGCCGCTGCGCTCACCGCCTGCGGAGATTCCGGCGATGACGCCGACCTCGGCCCCGATCCGGCGACGATGGCTCCGGCCGACACGCCCTTCTACATGGCGGCCACGGTCCGCCCCGAGGGCGAGCTCGGTGACGATCTCGACGCGGCGCTCTCGAAGCTGCTCGTCACCGACGACGTCGGCGCCCAGGTACAGGCGGCGATCGACGAGAAGCTCGCCGAGGAGGGGCGGGGGATGACCTATGAGGAGGACATCGCCCCCTGGCTGGGGACCCGGGCTGGCTTCTTCCTCAACGGCTACGACGCGAAGACCGAGGAGGTGGACGGCGCGCTCATCGTCGCCGTCACCGACGCGTCGGCCGCGCAGTCCTTCGCCGCCGCGGCTGCGGACGGCGGATCCGGCACCGAGCGGGAGTACAACGGCGTCGAGCTCACCGTCTCCGAGGACGAGGACAGCGCGTTCGGCGTCGACGGCGACTTCCTGCTGGCCGGCAGCGTCCAGGGGGTCGAGGACGCGATCGACGCCGGCGACGGCGACAACTTCGCCGGCGTCGACGACTCGACGACCGGTCTCGACGCGGTCCCCGACGAGGCGATCTTCTCCCTGTACGCCGACCCGCAGAAGGCGATCGACCTGGTCAAGCAGTCGGGCGCGATCCCCGCCGATGAGCTCGGTCAGATCGAGGAGCAGATCGGCGACGGGCCAGTGGACGCCTGGGGCGCGGTGACCGACAGCTCGTTCAGCTTCGGGGCCTCGGCGCCGGCCGGCGAGGGCGCCACCGATCCCAGCGACCTGATGACGACGCTCCCCGGCGACGCCTGGCTGGCCTTCGCCGCGACCGGCGTCGGCAAGCAGATCTCGAGCTCGCTCGACCAGTTCGAGGCCGGCTTCCAGGCCGGGCTCGAGGAGCAGGGTCTCGGCGAAGAGATCGATCCGACCCGGATCTTCCAGGAGGCGACCGGCCTCAACCTCGAGCAGGACCTCGGCTGGATCGGGGACGTCGGCGGCTTCGTCGAGGGCACCTCGATCTTCGGCCTCGGCGGCGGCCTCGTGATCACGACCGACGACCAGGCGGCGGCCGAGGATGCCGTCGAGAAGCTCCAAGGTGCGCTCGGCGAGTCCCGAAGCGTGAAGATCACGCCCGGCCAGAGCGGCTTTGACATCCAGGCCAAGCGGGCTCCGATCGGCGCTCACGTCGCCGTCGAGGACGGCGAGGTGATCGTCGCGGCGGGCGCCGACACGATCGATGACGTCGTCTCGCCGAGCGAGACGCTCGCCGATTCCGACACGTTCCAGGCGGCCGAGGATGAGCTCGGCGACGGCCTCACACCGAGCTTCTTCGTCAACTTCGCCCCGATCCTCGACCTGATCGACAGCACCGGCGAGACCGACGACGACATCGAGGCCGCGCGTCCGTACCTGAACGCGCTCGACTTCCTGATCGGCGGCAGCGACCTCGACGGCGAGCGGTCCGTCATCGGATTCACGCTCGGCGTTCAGGAGCAGCCGGAGGGCAGCGACTCCACGACGGCGGCGGTGATCGCTCCTTGAGCGCGAGCCCGGGCGTTCCGGCGCTCGGGATCGACCTGATCGAGATCGATCGGGTCGAGCGGGCGCTGGCGCGGCGCCCGCGGCTCGCCGACCGGTTGTTTCGCCCCGGCGAGCTCGCTGCGTGCGCCGGGCGGGCTCGGCCGGCACGGCACCTGGCGGCCCGGTTCGCCGCCAAGGAGGCGGCGATCAAGGCGCTCGGCGGGGGCTTTCCGCCGCGCGACGTCGAGGTCGTCGGCAGCCCGGCGCCGCGGCTCCGGCTGCACGGCCGGGCGGCGGCGATCGCCGCCGAGCACGGCGTCGACCTGGCCGTCTCGCTGACCCATTCGCGGGACAACGCAGCGGCCGTGGTGGTCGCGGGACCGGCCGGCGACACCGCGTAGGCTGGCGGGCGTGCAGCCGCCTGACTGGCTCGATCCGCTCTACGACGCAACCGGGATGGCCGGCGTCGACCGTTGGGCGATCGAAGACCGCGGAGTCCCGTCGCTGGAGCTGATGGAAGCGGCGGGAGCGGCCCTGGCGCGGGAGACCGAGCTGATCGCGGGGGAGGGCCCGATCCGGATCGTCTGCGGCAAGGGGAACAACGGCGGCGACGGCATGGTCGCCGCGCGAGTCCTTCGCACCGCCGGCCACGAGGTGGACGTGCTCTCGATCTGGCCGCTCGACGAGCTCAGCGCCGATTCGAGCGCGAACCTGGAACGGCTCGCAGGGGGCGCTGAGGTCGTGTCCGAGGCCGGCTGGGACGCTGCACTGGCCGCCTCCGGAGCGATCATCGATGCGATCTTCGGCACCGGCTTCTCGGGGGCGCCGCGCGGAACCGCCGCGGCAGCGATCGAGGCGATCGCCGGATCCGGCGCCCCGGTGGTCGCCTGCGACATCGCCTCCGGGGTCGACGCCTCGACGGGCGAGATCGCCGGGGCCGCCGTCGCCGCCGACCTCACCGTCACCTTCCACGTCGTCAAGGTCGGCCATCGGATCGCCCCGGGCAAGGGGCACACGGGACGGCTCGTGGTCGCACCGATCGGGATTCCCGAGGGGGCGCCACCGTCGGCGGTTGCGGGTGTCGTCGGCGATGCGGCGCTCGGCCTGCCGCCCCCTCGCGGCGCCGCGTCGACGAAGTTCAGCTCGGGCGAGGTGCTGGTCGTCGGCGGTTCGCGCGGGCTGACCGGGGCTCCGTGTCTCGCCGCCCGGGCCGCGATCCGGGCCGGCGCCGGCTATGCGACGGTCGGCTGTCCGGCCTCGCTGGAGCCGATCCTCGAGGCGAAGCTGACCGAGGTGATGACGACCGGGCTCGATGAGGCCGACGGCTCCCTCGACGTCGCCGCCGTCGGGGCGATCCTGGAGCGCGCCGAGCGCGCCGCTTGCGCCGTCATCGGCCCGGGGCTGGGCCGAGCCGATCCCTCGCGCCGGCTCGTCCGCGAGCTCGCGCCGCTGATCGCCGCGCCGCTTCTGATCGACGCCGACGGGCTGAACGCGCTCGGCACCGATCTCGGGCTGCTCCGCGATCGCGAAGCGCCGACCGTGCTGACACCTCATGCCGGTGAGCTCGGGCGGCTGCTCGGTTGCAGCTCGGAGGAGATCGGCGCCCGGCGCCTCGCCCGGGCACGGTCCGCCAGCGAGGAATCGGGGGCCGTGGTCGTCCTCAAAGGGGACGACACGATCATCGTCGACGGCGACCGCGTCGCGGTCAACGCGCTCAGCAGCCCAGCCCTCGCCACGGCCGGCACCGGCGACGTCCTCTCGGGCACGATCGCTGCCCTGATCGCCCGTGGATGCGAGCCGTTCGCCGCCGCCTGCACCGGCGTCTACGCGCATGCCCGCGCCGGGCGCATCGCCGCCGATCGCCTGGGCGCGGAGTCGGTGATCGCCGGCGACGTCGTCGAGGCGCTCCCCGGAGGCCTGGCCCGTTGAGCGGACACGACCCGTTCCAGCGGGTCACTGCGATCGTCGACCTCGGCGCGGTCGAGCGCAACTGCGCGCGCCTCCACGCCGGACTGGCGCCCGGGACCGAGCTCTGCGCCGTCGTCAAGGCCGATGGCTACGGGCACGGGATGGGCGAGTGCGCCGAGGCGGCGATCCGCGGCGGCGCTACGCGGCTCGCGGTAGCGACCGCGACCGAGGCGTTCGAGCTGCGCGAGCGGCTCGGTCCCGAGCCCCCGATCTTCGTCACCGGCGCCGTCACCGGAGCGGAGCTCGACGTCGCGCTGCAGGCGCGCGCCGAGCTCACCGTCTGGCGCGCCCATTTCCTCGAGGCGGTCGCCGAGCGCGCCGCGCTCTTCGGCTTCCGTCCGCGCCTTCACGTCAAGCACGACAGCGGCATGGGTCGGCTCGGCGACCGGGAGCCGTTCGGCGTCGCCCGCCTCGCCGACGCG
>DASSEM010000248.1:0-5217 GCA_035695265.1 Solirubrobacterales bacterium | reverse complement strand
CCCGGCGACGTCCCTGAAGGATGCCGGGCGCGGCGGCGCCGTCGAGGTGCTGACGGCGTCCGGCCGCGTCCGCGCGCGCCGGGTCCTCCTGGCGACGAGCGCGTTCCCGCCGCTGCTGCGAGCGATGCGCCGGTACGTCGTCCCGGTCTACGACTACGTCCTGGTCAGCGAGCCGCTGAGCGCCGAGCAGCGCGCGTCGCTCGGCTGGGCGCGCCGCCAGGGGGTGGGCGACAGCGCCAACCGGTTCCACTACTACCGGCTGACGCGCGACGACCGGCTGCTGTGGGGCGGCTACGACGCCGTGTACCGCTACGGCGGCCCGGTGGGCCCGCGGCACGACGTCGACGACGCGGTCTTCGGCCGCCTCGCCCAGCACCTGTTCGCGACGTTCCCGCAGCTGCGCGGCCTGCGGTTCACCCACCGCTGGGGCGGCGCGATCGACACGTGCAGCCGGTTCAGCGTCTTCTTCGGCACCGCCCACGGCGGCCGCGTGGCGTACGCGACCGGCTACACCGGCCTCGGCGTGGCGGCGACCCGCTTCGGCGCCCGGGTGGCGCTCGACCTGCTCGACGGCCGCCGCAGCGAGGCCACCGAGCTCGCCTACGTCCGGACCAAGCCGGTGCCGTTCCCGCCCGAGCCGCTGCGCTGGGCGGTCGTCCAGCTCACGCGCTCCCGGCTCGCCGCCGCCGACCGCAACGGCGGTCGTCGCGGCCTCTGGCTCCGTGTCCTCGACCGGCTCGGGCTCGGCTTCGACAGCTAGTCAGCGCTGCCGGATCCCGTGCAGGAACGGGATCAGCTTCTTGAGGAAGTGGTTGACCTTCGGCGCGGCCGAGTTCGGGTCGTTGTGGGCGTAGGTGGCGCCACGGTCGGCGAGCGTCAGGTGCGAGTCGGGGATTCCCGACTGCTCGGCGAGCGCCTCGGCGGCGGCGGGGACGCGGTCGCCCCCGAGCGCCGCGCCGAAGGCGTAGATCCGCAGCCTCCGGGGCAGGTCCTCGCCATGGGTCGCGTGGACGTTGAGGACTTCCTGGGCGGGGTTGGCGATGCCGTTTCCGACCGCGGAGGAGTCGATCGAAAGCCGCGAGGGGTGGTACCAGGCGGTGCCGTCGAGACCCGTGAGCTGCCAACCGGAGAACATCGACGCCCAACGGTTGAGCGGGGTGATCGCCCCATCGCGGTTCCAGCCGCGCGGATCGCCGGCGTCGGCGAGTCGGCCGGCGTGGACCTGAGCGGCGGCGAGCGACGGCGGCGAGGTCGCGACGTCGGTGGCGTAGCCGAACGAGGCCTTGTTCGTAGCCGCCACCGGCGGCCGCAGGTTCGCCGGCAGGAGGGGCCACCCGCGGAAGATCGACGGATCGTCGGGCTCGGCCTTCGCGAGGGCCGAGCCGATCGTGCCGAAAAGGCCCGCGAACGGCGCCGGGATGCCGCCGAAGGCGATCCAGGGCGAGCCACTCTGGAGGTCGGCGAGCGCGCTCTCGGCATCTTCGGGGCTGATCGGCGTCGTCCGGCTGGCACCGTCGATCAGGACGAGCCCGGAGAGGGCGTCGGCGCCGGCCGCGCCCTTGAAGTCCCAGGTCGCGTAGGCGGTCGCGATCGACCCGCCGAGCGAGTGGCCGCCCATCGCGACGTTGCGGTCGCGGCGGCCGGCGAGGCGCACGACGCGGTGGAGGTCCTGGACTTCGACGTTCATCCCCCAGTTGCGCGCGAACGGGACGTCGTCCTCGGCGACCGGGGTGTAGTGGTCGGTGACGGCGGGGTCGGTGAGGTAGCCGAGGTAGTAGTCGAAGAGCTCCTGCCCGCTCGCCTTCCCGCGCTTGACCGCATCGACCAGTGACTGGTCCTCGAGGAAGTTCTCACGGCGCTCGACCGACCAGACCTGCCAGCTCGGCAGCTCACGGACGATCGCGCGCGCGAGCGGGTTGAAGTAACCGCCGCCGGCCGACGTTCCCGGGTTGAGCACGAGCACGTTGGGCGCCTTGTTGCGACCCGTCTTGACGATCCCCACCTGGTCCAGCCCGGCCGGGGTCCCGCGGGCGTTGAAGCCGTCGATCACCTTGAACCGGACCGGCACCTTCGCGGTCGCGGATGCGGCGAGCAGCACGGATACGGCGAGAGTTGCGACCAGTAAGGGGATGAAGCGGGCGGGACGGATGGCTCGGATCGCAGCGGGCATGGCAGGCGCAACCCTAACGGGCTGTAGGCTCGCCGTTCAATGGGCATCGGTGTCGTCGAGATCCTGATCGTCGTCGCGATCATCCTGATCGTCTTCGGCGGCTACAAGCGGTTGCCGCAGCTCGGCCGCTCGGCTGGGACCGGGGTGCGGAAGGGCGGCATCAAGGCGAAGGAGATCGCGGAGCGGGCCCACGCCAGGGCCGAGGAGGTCGACACCAAGAAGCTCAGCGAGTCGGTCGGCAAGGGGATCCGCGAGGCGCGTGAGGTCCGCGACTCGGTCAAGGGGATCGCAAGCGACGAGGAGCCGGCCCGCGAGCCCGCAAAGCGCACCACGGGCGGCGAGGGCTCCGGCGACGCCGGGAACGAGCCCCCCGAGCGCACCGAGCCCACCGAGCCGACAGCCGACGCCGGGGACGAGCGCCGCAGCGAGCCGTGAGGGCCACACGCCCGCCGGCACGGCCTTGAAGCATGTGGGCGCAGGCCGAGATCGCCCTCGACCCGCGACCGCGCGGCTTCCACCTGATCACCGCCGAGGTCCTCGCCGCGCTTCCCGACATCGATTCGGTCGAGACCGGCCTGCTGCACCTGCAGATCCTCCACACCTCCGCCTCGCTCGCCCTGAACGAGAACGCCAGCGCCGACGTCCGCACCGACCTCGAGAGCTGGTTCAACGACGCCGTAAGCGAGGACGCGCCCTACTGGCGGCACACCCTCGAGGGACCCGACGACATGCCGGCCCACGTCAAGGCGGTGCTGATCGGCCCGTCGCTCACGATTCCGGTCGGCGGCGGGTCGCTGCGGCTCGGGACCTGGCAGGGGATCTACCTCTGCGAGCATCGCGACCACGCCGGGTCGCGACGGCTGGTCGCGACGCTCAGCGGCGATTAGGCTGGCTGGGTTCTCGATAGGACCGATCACGAAGGAGCCGCCGATGCCAGACGTCAGCTCGAACGGAGTGCCGGCCGCCGACCTCGATGCGCTCCGGCAGCGCCTGGACGGGGATGTGCTCGTCCCCGGCGACGCCGCCTGGGACGCCGGGCGGCAGGCGTGGAACCTCGTCGCCGACCAGCATCCGGCGCTGGTCGTCCTCGCCGAGTCGGCGGATGACGTCGCCGCGGCCGTGCGGTTCGCGCGCGAGCATGAGCTTCAAGTCGCGCCGCAGAGCACCGGCCACGGGGCCCCACCGCTGGCGGAGCTCGACGACGCGCTGCTGCTGCGAACCGCCAGGATGGCCGACGTCGCGATCGATTCCGGGGCCGGGACCGCGACGACCGGGGCCGGCGCCAAATGGGGAGATGTCTGCGGCCCCGCCGCTGAGCACGGCCTCGCCTGCCTGCACGGCTCCTCGGGCACGGTCGGCGTCGCCGGCTACACGCTCAGTGGCGGGCTCGGCTGGCTTGCCCGCTCGCGGGGGTTCGCCTGCAACAGCGTTCGCTCCATGGAGGTCGTGACCGCCGACGGGGAGATCCGCCGGGTCGGACCCGAAGCCGAGCCGGAGCTCTTCTGGGCGCTGCGCGGGGGCGGCGGCACGCATGCGATCGTGACCTCGTTCGAGCACGGTCTCGTCGAGCTCTCCGAGGCGTACGCGGGCTCGCTGATGTGGCCGATCGAGATGGCGAGCGAGGTCGCTCACGCCTGGCGCGATTGGGCGGAAGGCGCCCCCGACGAGCTCGCGACGACGCTGAAGCTGCTCCGCTTCCCGCCGTTCCCGGAGATCCCGGAGCCATTGCGGGGCCGGGCTCTGGTCGCGACCACGTTCGTCTACAGCGGCGACTCCGCCGCGGGCGAGGAGCTGGCCGCGCCGATGCGCGCCGTCGGCGAGCCCTACCTGGACACGGTCGCGACCGTTCCCGCGCCCGCGCTGGCCGCGATCGCGGGCGACCCTGAGGATCCCGTGCCTGGGCTCACGGCCGGGATCCTGCTCGAGTCGCTCGACGCCGATGCCGTCGATGCCTACGTCGAGCTCGCCGGTCCGGAGGCCGACGTGCCGCTGATCTTCCTCGAGCTCCGCCGCCTCGGCGGAGCCCTCGAACGGAGCTCGCCCGACCACGGCGCCCTTGACACGGCCGGCGCCGGATACCTGCTCAACGGCGTCGGCGCGATGATGAGCCCGGAGCTCGGACTGGCGATCCGCGACGTGCTCGCCGGGGTCGAGGCGCGAATGGCGCCGTGGGCGACCGGCCACTCCCTGCTCGCCTTCTCCGACCAGCGCGAGGATCTGCGGAGCTGCTTCCCTCCCGATGTCGCCGACCGGCTCGAGCGGGTCAAGGCCGACTACGACCCCGACCGGCTGATCCTCGCCAACCACAGCGACGCCTGAGCGGTCAGGCGCCGGTGCGTCCCTCGGCCTGGTCGCGGAGGCGCTCGAGCGCGCGTTCGTTGCCGCGCCGGATCCAGCGACGGAGGAGCGGCGCGAGCAGCCGCTCGATCGCCGGCGACGCCTCCTGGACAGTGCTGAACCTGACCCGGGTGGACCCGGCGCCATCGGGCTCCAGGGTCCAGGTGCTGACCGCTCGCCGCTTGCCGTTCGCGGCGACCAGCCGCTCGACCATGCGGTTCGGCGGATCGCGCTCGATCACATCGATGTCGGCCCGGTCCTCGGGGCCGGGCAGCTTCGCGCGGACATTGACGTGGTCGGGGCCGGCCTCTCGCCAGTCGATCAGGAAATGATCGGTGAACGCCTCGTGCCGCGACAGGTCACCGATCCGGGCGAAGACGTCCTCGGGAGGGACCGCAATCACGATGCTGACCGATTCCGGCTTCGCTGTCACCGTCTCGGTATAGCGGATCAGAGGCGATCGCCGGGGCCGGGTGACACCGCCGGGTCGACGCGACCGTCGTCGGTTTGGCCGAGCCCGGTGGGGGCAGTGAGACGGTCATGGAACCGCCCCCGCCGACGCGGATCACGCCCTACCGGAACGGTCCCTACCTGATCCGGGGTCCATTCACCCTTCAGGACCAGAACGGCAACGAGATCGAGGTCGGCCGGCGGGTCGTGGCGCTCTGTCGCTGCGGGCGCTCGCAGACGCGCCCGTTCTGCGACGGGAC
>DASSEM010000247.1:0-12111 GCA_035695265.1 Solirubrobacterales bacterium | reverse complement strand
GGGCGCTCGCGCCGGCGGTCGAGGTCGCGCTGGAACCGCTCGCGCGCGCCGCCGCGGTCGATCCCGCGCCGGTCCTCCGTGCGCCGCTTCTGGGCCGCCGTCGGCTGACGGGTCGTGCCGAAGCTCGAGAGCTGCCGCTCGGCGCCGGCGCCGCAGGCCGGGCAGGGCTGCGCTTCGGTCCCGGACGGCACCAGCTCCTCGAACCGCTCGCCGCACCGCGCGCACTCGAACTCGTAGATCGGCACGGCTTGATCGTAGTCGGGCGCCGGACCGGTCCATGGCCGCGGGTATCATTCGGCTCCGGCCCGCGGCCGCCATCCCGCAACAAAGCGCGAGGTGGACCGCGAACGGGGCCCAGACACGACCGACCGACCACCGTCCGGTATCTCGAATGCGGAACTGGAACGGATGCAGCCTCCAAGCGCGCACGACACCCCCCTTCCCCCGATCACACTGATCGGCGCCGGCCGCGTGGGCTCGAGCCTCGCCGCCGCTCTCACGGCAGCCGGCGCGACGGCGACGACGGTCGGACGCGACGGGCTCGAGGCCGCCTGCGCGGACGCCGAGGTGGCGCTCCTCTGCGTCCCCGACGAGGAGCTCGCGGCCGCGGCCGCCCGGATCGCCACCGTCACCCCCGGGCCGCGGTTCATCGGCCACACCAGCGGCGCCACACCGCTCAGCGCGCTCGCCGGCGCCGGGGTCGCCTCGGCGTTCTCGGTGCACCCGCTGCAGACGATCCCGGCGCGGGGCACCGACCTGACCGGCGCGCCGGCGGCGGTCGCCGGCACCGATCCGGGGGCCGAGGAGCTGGCGGCGGCGATCGCCGAGCGCTGCGGGATGGTTCCCTTCGCCGTGCCCGAGGAGTCCCGCGCGGCCTACCACGCCGCCGCCGCGATCGCCTCGAACTTCCTCGTCGCCCTCGGGTCGAGCGCGGAGAGCCTGCTCGAGGCCGGCGGGATCGCTGATGGACGCGAGCTCCTGGCACCGCTCGTCCTCCGCACCGCGGCGAACTGGGCCGAGCACGGTCCCGCGGCGCTGACCGGCCCGATCGCCCGCGGCGACGAGGCCACGGTCGCCGCCCACATCGAGGCGATCGCGGCGACGGCGCCCGAGCTCGAGGCGCTCTACCGGGTCCTCGCCGAGCGCACCCGTGAGATCGCCACGGCGGAGGCGCGGCGATGAGGATCGCGCGGACCCGGGACGAGCTCCGTGACGCGCTCGCTCCGGCGCGCCGAGAAGGGCGCACGATCGGCCTGGTGCCGACCATGGGCTCCCTCCATGACGGGCATCGATCGCTGCTCGAGGCCGCGGCCGCCGGCTCCGACTTCGTCGTCATGAGCCTGTTCGTCAACCCGGCCCAGTTCGGTCCCGGCGAGGACCTCGAGCGCTACCCCCGCGATCTCGATCGTGATGCCGATCTGGCCGCGGCGGCCGGCGCCGACCTGATCTATGCCCCCACCGTCGAGGACGTCTACCCATCGGGGTTCGCGACCGCGGTCGAGGTCGGCGGTCTCACCGACGTGCTCTGCGGCGATCCCGCCCGGCGTGGCCGTGCGCACTTTCGGGGCGTGACCACGATCGTCGCCAAGCTGCTCAACGCGATCAGGCCCGGCGTCGCCTACTTCGGGCAGAAGGACGCGCAGCAGGCCGTGGTCGTCAGGCGGATGGTCGCCGACCTCGACTACGACGTGCGGATCGAGGTCCTGCCGACGGTCCGCGAGCCCGACGGGCTCGCGATGTCGTCGCGGAACGCCCGCCTGACGGCCGCCGACCGCGAGCGCGCTCCAGCCCTCTACCGGGCGCTCCGCGCCGCCGCCGGAGCCGCCCGGCCCGGGATCGCGGTCGACGACGCGCTCGCCCCGGCCCGGGCCGAGCTGGCCGCGGCCGGGGTCGAGGCCGAGTACCTCGAGGCGCGCGACGCGACCGATCTGAGCACGCTTCAGAGCTTCAACGGACGCCCCACCCTGATCGCCGTCGCGGCGCAGCTCGGTGAGGCGAGGCTGATCGACAACGTCGTCGTGGCGACGGCGGCAACCGAACCAGGAAGGCAGGACGACCGATGAGCACCCCACCGCGCGTGCCGAGCACGCCCCCTGACGAGCGGTCGAAGGTCTCGATCCCGCGGCTCGCCGAGATGCGCGAGCTCGGCGAGCCGATCGCGATGGTCACCGCCTACGACTTCCCCTCGGCACGGGTCGCCGAGGAGGCCGGCGTCGACATCGTGCTCGTCGGCGACTCGGGTGCGATGACCGTCCTCGGCCACGACAGCACCGTCCCGATCGGGATGGACGAGATGCTGATGCTCGCCGCCGCGGTCCGCCGCGGCCTCGGTACGGCGTTCCTCGTCGGCGACATGCCGTTCGGCTCCTACGAGAGCTCGAACGAGCAGGCGATCGCCAACGCCCAGCGCTTCGTCAAGGAGGCCGGCTGCGACGCGGTCAAGCTCGAGCGCGGCGGCGCCTCCGTCGACCGCGCCCGGGCGATCGTGCGCGCCGGCATCCCGGTGGTCGGCCACGTCGGCCTGACGCCGCAGACGGCGACCGCGCTCGGCGGCTACAAGGCGCAGGGCCGGACTGGCGAGCGGGCAGCGCAGATCGCCGAGGACGCGTTCGCGCTCCAGGCGGTCGGCTGCTTCGCGGTCGTGTTCGAGGCGGTGCCGGCGGCGGTCACGGAGGCGATCATGCCGCGGATGGAGGTGCCGGTGATCGGGATCGGCGCCGGCCCGGCGACCGACGGCCAGGTCCTCGTCTTCCATGACCTGCTCGGCATCCACAGCGGGCACACCGCGCGCTTCGTCAAGCGCTACGCCGACATCCACGCGGCGATGGTCGCCGGCGTCGGCGCCTACGTCGCCGATGTCCGCGATCGCCGCTTCCCGGAGGACTCGCACACCTACTCGATCGACCCCGACGAGCTCGCGGCGCTCAGGCGGTACCTCGAGCAGGACTCGCTGGCCGGGACGAGCGCCTGGGACTGGTAGCGCTATTGCACCGTGGGAAGGCCGCGGCTTCGCCGCGGCCGGAAGTGAGGGGACGTGCCAGGGGGCACCCGCCGAGGACGTGGGTCGCTCAGTGGCCGTAGAGCATCACTCTGGCGACCCATGTCTATCGCTGCCGGGCGCGCCGTGGGCGCGCCCGAACCGCCCGCCCCGGGGAGACCGCCCGCCCCCTACCCCGCGGCCGCCGCCCGCCTAGGGCCCGACCTTCGCGTCGCCGCTGATCTTGTCGATCTTCCAGGCGTTGCCGGCCTCGACGACCGTCACCTTCAACGTCTGACCGGCGTAGATGCCGCCCTGGGCGTTCACGGAGACGACGACGGAACCGCCCGGGCCCGGCTTGCGTCCGAGGACCGTGGCCTGGTCGGCGAGGGCGGCGGGCTTGCGGGCGGCGACGCAGTTCTTGCGGTCGCCGTAGGCCTGCTTCAGGAAGTCCTCGGTGATCAGCTCCTCGCAGACGCCCGGATCGTTCGGCTTGGTCAGGAAGTCGGTGACGGTCGCCCGGATCAGCTCCTCGTCGGTGGCCGGCTGACCGCCGTTGCCGTTGCCGCCGCCGCTCGGGTTCGTCGTCGGCCCGGGCGTCGGCTGGGCCACGACCGGGCCGGTGGTCGCGGGCTCCTCCTTCTCGCCGCACCCCGCGAGCAGCGGCACGGCGATTGCCGCCGCGAGGACGGCTGCGGTCGCTCGGCGCTTCACAGCGGACAGGCTAGCCGTCCGCCGGGCCGATCCTGGGCTCGATCTCCCGGATCAGCTTGGCGGGGGCGCCGGCCGAGATCGTCCAGGGCGGGGCATCGCGGGTCACCACCGAGTTCGAGCCGATCACACAGTGCTCGCCGATCTCGGTCCCCCCGGTGACGACGACGCCCTTGCCGAGCCAGCTGTTGGAACCGATCCGGACCGGGCCCCGAGCGACGAACCCCTGCCAGGTGATCGGCAGCTCGGGGTCGTCGAAGCGGTGGTCGGCGTCGCCGACGAAGCAGTGGTTGGCGAACATGACGTGGTCGCCGATCTCGATCGATTCCTGGGCGGCGAGCATCGTCTCGCGGTTCAAGAAGCAGCCGCGGCCGATCGAGATCCGCGCCTCGGGGGCGAGCGTGATCCAGCACCCGGGCTCGAGGAGCGTCCCCTCGCCGATCACGAGCCGGCCGTCGTCGAGCGCCTCGAGCACCTCGCCCTCGACCGGGTGGCGGACGAAGAAGCCTCCTCGTGCGGCGTGCCGGTTGATCCGCCAGCGGTTGCGGAGCCGGTGGGTCCGCTCGTACCAGCGGCGCTTTCGCCACCACATGCGCCAGCCGCGCTGCGGCGCCACGTAGGGGTCCTCCGCCACGCCTGTAGCTTCCCAGACGTGGCTTTCGGAGATGCGGCCGGCGAGCAGACCCAGGAGGAGCGCCTCGCGATCGCCCGCCGCTACCGGGAGCGGCGCGGCTCCGAGCTGCGGGCGCTGGCCGCGCCGCACGTCGATGGCGACGTCGTCGCGGCCGGCGAGTTCAGCACGGTGCCGACCGAGGCGATCGCCTCGATTCCCGGGCTCGGAATGCTCCTGCTGCCGCTCGCCCGCCGCCGCTCCCGCAGGGGCACCCTGGGCCTCTCGCCGACGATCCTGCTGGCCCTGACCGCAACCGACGTCCACGCGCTGGCGGTCGAGGCGGCGGGCCTGCGGCGCGACGAGACCGCGGTTGAGCCGGGGCGCGAATGGCCGCGCCAGGAGGTCCGGGCCGCGCGGGGCGGCCGCGCCTTCATGCGCGACAAGGTCCTGCTCCACGTCCCCGGGGAGGACGAGCCATTGACGCTGTATGCGCCGACGCTGCGCACGAACCCATGGAGCGCCGAGGTCGTCCGGCTGCTCGGCGGCGAGGCGCCGGAGCCTTTGGACCTGGGCGGCTAGGCAGTCCCTGGCCCCTAGCCGCCCCAGCTCACGTGCCACCACTCGTCGGGGGCCTCGAACTTGCCCCAGCCGTACTGCCAGCCGATCTGATCGACGATGTCCCGCATCGCCGGCGTCGCGAGGTCGACCGAGACACCGTACTCGTGCGAGGAGTAGCCGGGGGGATTGGCCGGGGCCCCGACGCCGGAGAGGTAGAGCTCGTACATCTCACCCTGCTGGGTCGAGCTGCGATAGGCCGACAGCGGGCCGGCCGGGTAGAGATCGACCCCGTAGGTGCTCAGCGATGCCTCCCGCATCGCGTTCCAGGCAGCAGCGGCGCCGGCGTCGAGGTAGAGGTCGCCCCAGGGGCTCGGGATCGAGCCGAGCCACGGCGCCGGGGCGACCGCCGTCGACGCCGGGTCGGTCGACGCCGGGTCGGTCGTCGCCGTCGCGGTCGTGCCGAGGCCGGCCTCCTCCGGGGTCGGGACCGAGAGCGAGGCCCCGGCGATCAGCAGGTAGTCGCTTGAGACGCCGTTCCAGGACGCGAGGGCGTCGGTGGTGAGGCCGTTCGCGGCGGCGATGCCCGAAAGGGTCTCGCCGGGCTGGATCGTGTGGGTGACGGCCGCGCCGGCGGCGGCCGGGGCGACGGTGAGGGCGAGCGTGGCGACCAGGGCGGTGAACGGGATCCGTGCTGTCATGCCCACGCCATTCAGCGCGCCCCGGGGGCGCTCCTGCGGAAACCCGGTTCGGGTCCGCGATCCGCAACGGATCGTTCAGGCCGCGGCCGCTGCCCGGCGTCGTCGGTCTCAGGCCGCGACCGGCTCGGGCGCGGGGGCTGCCCGCTCGACCCGCGGCTCGACCAGGTCCTCGAGGAAGCGGCCGGTGTAGGAGCCGGCCTCGGTCGCGACCCGCTCGGGCGTCCCGGCGGCGATGATCTCGCCGCCGCCGTCCCCACCCTCGGGCCCGAGGTCGACGATCCAGTCGGCCGACTTGATCACGTCGAGGTTGTGCTCGATCACCACCACCGTGTTGCCGGCGTCGACGAGCCGCGCAAGCACGTCGAGCAGCCGCTCGACATCGGCGAAGTGGAGGCCGGTGGTCGGCTCGTCGAGGATGTAGAGGGTCTCGCCGGTCGCGATCTTCGAGAGCTCGGTCGCGAGCTTCACCCGCTGCGCCTCGCCGCCGGAGAGGGTGGTGGCCGGCTGCCCGAGGCGGATGTAGTCGAGCCCGACGTCATGCAGGGTCTGAAGGCGCCGGTGGATCTTCGGGATCCGGGCGAAGAACTCGACTGCGTCGGCGACCGGCATCTCGAGCACGTCGGCGATCGACTTGCCCTTGAAGCGGACCTCCAGCGTCTCGCGGTTGTAGCGGCGCCCGTTGCACTGCTCGCAGGGGACGTAGACGTCGGGCAGGAAGTGCATCTCGATCTTGATCTGTCCGTCGCCCTTGCAGACCTCGCAGCGACCGCCCTTGACGTTGAAGCTGAACCGGCCCGGCTGGTAGCCGCGCGCCCGCGCCTCCTTCGTCTGCGCGAAGAGCTGGCGGATGTGGTCGAAGACGCCGGTGTAGGTCGCCGGGTTCGAGCGCGGCGTCCGGCCGATCGGCGACTGGTCGATGTTGATCACCTTGTCGATCTGGTCGATGCCCTCGATCCGGTCATGGGCTCCGGGCCGGCTCCGGGCCCGGTGCAGGCGGTTGGCCACCGAGCGGTAGAGCGTCTCGTTGACGAGCGTCGACTTGCCGGATCCGGAGACGCCGGTCACGCAGGTCAGGGTGCCGAGCGGGATCGCCGCGTCGACGCCCTTCAGGTTGTGCTCGCGAGCACCCCGGACGACGAGCTCACCGCGTCCCTTGCGGCGCTCGGCAGGTACCGGGATCGTCAGCTTGCCGGCCAGGTAGCGACCGGTCAGGGAGGCGGGGCTCCTGATCACCTGCGCCGGGGTGCCGGCGGCGACGACCCGGCCGCCGTGCTCGCCGGCGCCGGGGCCGAGGTCGAGCAGGTAGTCGGCCGCCCGCATCGTCCCCTCGTCGTGCTCGACGACGATCACGGTGTTGCCGAGGTCGCGGAGCCGCTCGAGCGTTCCGATCAGCTTCGCGTTGTCGCGCTGGTGCAATCCGATCGACGGCTCGTCGAGGATGTAGAGGACCCCGACGAGGCTCGAGCCGATCTGCGTCGCCAGCCGGATCCGCTGGGCCTCGCCGCCCGACAGCGTCGTCGCCGCGCGCTCCAGGGTCAGGTAACCGATCCCGACCGAGACGAGGAAGGAGAGCCGCTCCTCGACCTCCCGCACGACCAGCTTCGCGATCGCGCGCTCGGTCTCGGTCAGCTCGAGCGCGCCGATCCACTCGAGCGCGGCATGGGCCGAGAGCTGCGAGTACTCGTGGATCGACAGCCCGCCCACCGTGACGGCGAGGCTCTCCGGGCGGAGCCGGGCGCCACCGCAGGCCGGGCACGGCTGGAGGGCCATCAGGCCCTCGATCCGCTCCCGCGTCTTGTCCGAGTCGGTGTTGGCGTAGCGGCGCTCGAGCCCGGCCGTGATCCCCTCGAATCGCGCGTTGTAGCTGCGCCGGCGCCCGAACCGGTTCTTGTAGGTGATCTGGTGGCGCTCCGGTCCGGTGCCGTCGAGGAGCACGCGGCGATCGGCCTCGGGCAGGTCCTGCCACGGCGTCTCGAGGTCGATCCCGTACCCGTCGCAGACCGCCTCGACCAGCCGCCGGTAGTACATCGACGCCGCGCCCATCCAGGTCGCCAGCGCCCCCTCGGCGATCGACAGGGTCGGATCGGGGATGCAGAGATCGGGATCGATCACTCGCTGGAAGCCGAGGCCGTGGCAGCGCTCGCAGGCACCGTGCGGCGAGTTGAAGGAGAAGATCCGCGGCTCGATCTCGGGCATCGATGTGCCGCAGCTCAGGCATGCGAACCTCTCGCTGAACACCAGGACCTCGCCGCGCTTGCCCGCGCTCGGTCCCGACAGGGTCCGGGCGCCGGCGACCACGCCCTCGCCGGACCCGTCGCCGGCGGCGACGATCTCGACCTCGACCAGTCCGTCGGCGAGCCCGGCCGCCGCCTCGATCGACTCCGACAGGCGCTTGCGCAGGCCCTCCTTCATCACGAGGCGATCCACCACGATCGAGATGTCGTGCTTGAAGCGCTTGTCGAGCATGATCTCCTCGTCGAGCCGGCGCAGCTCGCCGTCGATGACGGCGCGGGCGTAGCCCTGCTGCCGCATCTCCTCGAGCAGCCGGCCGTACTCGCCCTTGCGCTCACGGACGACCGGCGCCAGCACCATGAACCTGGTCCCCTCGGCCAGGGTCAGCACCCGGTCGGTGATCTGCTCGATCGACTGACCGGCGATCGGCTCGCCGCAGGTCGGGCAGTGCGGCTTGCCGATCCGCGACCAGAGCAGCCGCATGTAGTCGTAGATCTCGGTCACGGTCCCGACCGTCGAGCGCGGGTTGCGCGAGGTCGTCTTCTGGTCGATCGAGATCGCCGGGCTGAGGCCCTCGATCGAGTCGACGTCGGGCTTGTCCATCTGGCCGAGGAACTGGCGCGCGTACGCAGACAGGGACTCGACGTAACGGCGCTGCCCCTCGGCGTAGATCGTGTCGAACGCGAGGCTCGACTTGCCCGAGCCGGAGAGGCCGGTCATCACGACCAACGCCTCACGCGGAAGCTCGACGTCGATGCCCTTCAGGTTGTGCTCGCGGGCCCCGGAGACGACGATCCGCCCGCTCTGCGACTTCGATCCCACGGGCTGAAGTGTACGCACCCGAACGGACGTTCGCTCCCGTCCCGTCAGCGCTTGGCGCGGCTCAGGACGTCGTCGATCAGCGGATCGAGGCCGTCGATGGCCCCGATCTCGGCACGGATCCGGGTTGCGATCTCTTCGCGCGAGGCGCCATCGAGCGCCATGCTCATCGCGATCAGGCGCGCCTCCTGCTCGCCGGCGGCGGCGTCGAGCGGCGGGGCAGCAGGCTCGGAGGCCGGCTCGGGCCCGGGATCCGTCGCCGCTTCCGCGTCCGGTCCCGGCGCCGGCTCGACGAGCGCCGGCTCTTCCGGCCTCGCGGTGAGTTCGCTCCCGGCGTCCCGGGCCGGGTTCCCGGGGACGTTCGCGGCGAGGTCACGCCCGAGCGCCCCGACCTGGGCCCGCAGCCGGTCAGCCTGGGCGACCAGGCCCTCGACGGCGCCCCGAGCCTGCTCGATCCGGCCGCTCGCCTCGCGGCTTGCCGCGTCCACCTTCTCCTCCGATTCGGTCCGTGCCGCGGTCCGGATCCGGTCGGCCTCGGCCTTCGCGTCGGCGACGATCTCCGCCGCGGTCGCCTCGGCCGCCGCGACGATCGCATGGACGCGCTCGGCGGCGATCGGCGCCAGTTCCGGCTCCTCCACGTCGAGCTCGTCCCGCTCACCCGGTCCCACCGGCCAAGCCTAACGCGCCGCGCCCGATCGCCCCACCGGCGGCCGCGGCGGCCGCGGCGAGCCCATCTGGAAGACTGCCCGCGGTTGCGTCAAGGGGCCGGTCGGCCCGAGGCGAGGAGGAGCGTCAGATGCGGTTCGAAGACCGGAACGTGCTGGTAACCGGCGGCGCGAGCGGGATCGGGTTGGCGATCGCCGACGCGTTCCTTTCCGCGGGCGCCCGGGTGCTGGTCGCCGACCGCGACCGCGCCGGCCTCGACCGGCTGCCGAGCCGGCTCGCCGACCCCGCACGGCTCGAGACGATCGCCATCGACATCGCCGAGCCAGGCGCGCCGGATCGCCTCGGCGAGCACGCGGAGGCGATCCTCGGGCCGCTCGACGTGCTCGTCAACAACGCCGGGCTGATGGCGCAGACACCGATCCTCGAGATCGACGAGGCGGAATGGGACCGGCTGTTCGCCGTCAACCTGCGGGCGACCTTCTTCCTGACCCAGGCGGTCGCCCGCCGGATGGCCGCGCGACGGGCCGGCGCGGTGGTCTCGATCTCCTCGGTCAACGCGCTGCGGACCGAGTCGCCGGAGGCCCACTACAACGCGACCAAGGCTGGCATCGTCGCGGTCATGCGCTCGTTCGCGAACGAGCTCGGCCACCTCGGGCTGCGGTTCAACTGCGTCGCACCCGGCGAGACGGTCAGCGCCGAGGAGGCTGCCACCTACAGCGACGAGGATCTCGCCCGGACCCGCGAGTACCTGCTGCGGGTTCCGCTGCGCCGTGTGTCGCGGCCCGACGAGCAGGCTCGCGTCGTGCTTTTCCTCGCCTCCGACGATGCCTCCTACGTCAACGGCGAGACGATCGTCGCCGACGGGGGCGAGCTCAGCGGCGACTGGTACGACACCGCCCGCAGACCGCCGGTCCCCGAGCGCCTGGAAGGCATCGAGCGGGATCGCTGAACCTGCCCGCTGAAGTCGCCGAAACCCACGCTATGGGTGGGTTTCGACGATCTCACGATGCGGGGCTGCCGACAGGGTGTGGCCGTGGGCGGATTGCGACGCATGGTGCGTCGAAAGTCACCCACGGCCGTTGCTGCGGGCCCGGAGGCGAGCGCCGATCCGCGCCCGCCGCAGGTCGGCGAGGACGCGGGCCGCGCAGTTGCGTCCGTTTGCCCCGGTGACGCCACCGCCGGGGTGGGTGCCGGCGCCGCACAGGTAGAGGCCCGCGACCGGGGTTCGGTAGCCGAGCCCGGGCGCCGGCCGCAGCGGCCCGAGCTGGTCGGGCGCCATGTCGCCATGCAGGTGATGGCCGCCGGTCAGAGCCAGCGTGCGCTCGAGGTCGAGCGGCGTCAGTACCTGGCGCGCGATCACCGAGCCCGGGAGGTTCGGCACCATCGTCGCCAGCTCCTCGATGACGCGGTCGGCGACCCGGTCGCGCTGCTCGTCCCAGCTCGCGCCGGCGAGCCGGTACGGCTGCGAGCGCACGCCGAGCGTGATCACGTGACGGCCCGGCGGTGCAAGCGAGGGGTCGAGCACGCTCGGCACGCAGAGCTCGACGTGCGGGGCCTCGGCCGGCACGCCCGCGCGGGCACTCTCCTGGTCGCTGTCCATCTCCGCCAGCGGCAGCGTCAGCTGGATCAAGCCGCGGTGATGGGACTGCGGGCCGGCCGGCGTCCCGGCGATCCGCGGCAGCTCTCCGACCGCGAGGTTGATCTTCATGCTGGCGCCGTCGCTGCGATAGGCGCGGATCGCCGCCAGCACCGGCTCCGGCAGCTCGGCCGGATCGACGAGGCCGAGCAGGGTCCGCTTCGGGTCGGCGTTGGAGAGCACGGTGGACGCCCCGATCGCCTCGCCGGAGGCGAGCCGCACGGCCGCGGCCCGGCCCGCCTCGACCTCGATCGCAGCGACCTCCGCCTCGGTGCGGATCTCGGCGCCGGCCTCGCGGGCGGCCGCCGCCAGCAGGCCGGTGACCTGGCCCATGCCGCCGCGGACGAACCCCCAGGTCTGGCCGCCGAGGGCGCTAGCCGCGTGCTCATGCAGGAGCGCGTAGGCCGTCCCCGGCGTCGCCGGTCCGGCGAGGGTGTTCGAGATCGCGTCCCAGCCGAGCGCCGCCTGCACGTGCTCGGAGCGGAACCGCTGCTCGAGGTACTCGCGGGCCGAGGTCGCGAACAGCCGCGCGGCCGCGAGGCCATGGCGGCTCGCCGCCGGGGCGACGCGGGCGAGCGCGCCAAGGGCGCCGGGGCCGAGCCAGCCGGCGGCGCCCGGAGGCGCGCGGTCGAACCACGGCCCGAGCATCCCCGCAACCGCGACCATCTCGGCGCTGAACCCGGCAAAGGCGGCACCGTCGGCCGGATCGAAGCGCGCCAGCTCGCGCGCCGTCGCGGCGCCGTCGTCGTGCAGCGTCAGCCGGGCCCCGTCGCGGAACACGTTCAGGGTCGGCGCCGCCTCGAGCACCTCGAGCCCGCGGGCCCGCAGCGAGAAGTCGCGCCAGATCGCCGGTCGCAGCAGGCTGAGCACGTAAGCGCCGGGCGAGGCGTGAAATCCCGGGGCGAACTGCTCGGTCGTGCAGGCGCCGCCGACGATCGGACGGCGCTCGACGACGAGGGTCCGCAGCCCGGCGCGGGCGAGGTAGGCGGCGGCGACGAGGCCGTTGTGACCGCCGCCGACGACCGCGACGTCGACGCTGCGCCCCCGCGAGGCACGAGCCGGCTCAGTCATCGCCGGCCTCGAAGGGACGGTCGCGCGCGAGCTCCCGGAGGACGGTCTCGGTGACCCGCGCGACCGGGTTGGCATCATCGCCGTCGAGGCAACCCGTCCAGGCGATCGAGCCGACCGAGAAGACCGCGCC
>DASSEM010000246.1:0-4486 GCA_035695265.1 Solirubrobacterales bacterium | reverse complement strand
CTCCCGCGCGGTCCACCAGCCCGACGGCTCCTGGGTCCTGAACGGCGAGAAGCGCTACATCGGCAACGGCTCGAAGGGCGACGTCTTCACCGCCTTCGCCCGGGCCGAGGTCGGCGGCAGGGACCGCCACATCGCGCTGATCCTCGAGAAGGGGATGAAGGGCTTCGAGGTCGGCGAGCGCTACGACACGATGGGCCTCCGGGGAAACGACCTCCGGCGGCTCTACTTCAACGACGTCCGCGTGCCGGCTGAAAACGTCCTCGGCGAACCCGGCGAGGGCTTCCGGATCGCGATGTCGATCCTGAACAACGGCCGGATCGGGCTCGGCACCGGATCGGTCGGCGCCGCCAAGAAGCTGCTCGACCTGACCATCGACCACGTCAAGGAGCGGCGCCAGTTCGGCCATCCGCTCGCCGACTTCGAGCTCGTCCAGGAGAAGATCGGCTGGATGACCTCCTACCTGTTCGGGCTGGAGTCGATGGCGTATCTGACCTGCGGGCTCGTCGACGAGGGGGTCGAGGACTACTCGCTGGAGTCGGCGATCTGCAAGGTCTCGGGCACCGAGTTCCTCTGGTACGCGGCGAACCGGGCGCTGCAGCTCCGCGGCGGCGAGGGCTACATGCGAACCGAGCCCTACGAGAAGATCATGCGCGACATCCGCATCTTCCCGATCTTCGAGGGCGCCAACGACGTGATGCGGGCGTTCATCGCGCTCTCGGCGATGAAGCCGGTCGGCGAGCGCCTCTCCGAGCTCGGCGAGATCGGGCTCGGCGATCCGATCCGCTCGATCGGCCTGCTCGTCGACTACGCCGCCGACCGGGTCAAGCGCGAGGTCCGGCCCGAGCGGATCACGCTCGCCCATCCCGAGCTCGAGCGCCACGCCAATGCCGTCGCCGACCAGGTCAAGGACCTCAGCGCCGCGACCGAGTCGCTGATCCGCGAGCACAAGCAGGACGTGATGCTGCGCCAGCTCCACCAGAAGCGGCTCGCCGACGCGATCGCCGACGTCTACGCACAGGTCGCTGTGCTCAGCCGGGTCACCTCGATCTTCACCGAGAACGGAGTCGAGCCCTCCGGCCAGGAGCGTTACATCGCCGACACCTTCTGCGCCCGCGCCGCCGACCGGGTCCGCGGCCGCCTCGCCCAGATCGAGCAGAACGACGACGAGCGGATCATCGCGATCGCCAAGCTCGCCTCGAAGCGCGGCGAGTACGGCTACGCCCTGTTCGAAGACTGATCTCGGCGGCCCCGAGGCCGCCAGGCGTCGTCCTCGTCGGCTTACGGCCCTTGGGCCGCCGCGCCTCCTGCGTCCTCGCCTGGCGCCCTCGGGACTCGCCGAGATTCTCCGACTTCGCGATTGACCCCCCCAACGCTGGGGGTAGGTTCAGGGAAACCCAATCGAAGGAGGAGCGATGGCAGACAGCGTCTACCGCGTCACCGAGGTGATCGGCGTCAGCCCTGATTCATGGGAGCAGGCGGCCAGGAACGCAGTCGCGACGGCGGGGGAGTCGGTGCGTGAGCTCCGGATCGCCGAGGTCGTTCGCCAGGACGTCACGATCGAGGACGGGAAGGTCGCGGACTTCCGGGTCCGCCTCGGCATCTCGTTCAAGTACAGCAAGGAGGGCTGAGGCTTCCGTCCCGCGGACGCCCGGCCCTTCCGGGCGTCGCGCCGGCTCAGCCGGGGGGCGGCGGCGAGCCGCCCGGCTGCACGTCGAGCAGGTCGATCACGAAGACGAGGGTCGCGTTCGGGCCGATCGCCGGCGGTTGGCCCTGCTCGCCGTAGGCGAGGTCGGGCGGGACGATCAGCTCGCGGCGGCCGCCGACCTGCATGCCCTCGACGCCCTGGTCCCAGCCCGGGATCACCTGGCCGCCGCCGAGCTGGAAGCTGAACGGCTGGCCCCCGCCCCAGGACGTGTCGAACTCCTCGCCGGTCTCGTAGTCGACGCCGACGTACTGGACCTCGACGGTGTCGCCCTGCTCGGCGGTGGCGCCGTCGCCGGTGACGATGTCCTCGCTGACGAGCTCGGCCGGCGGAGGACCGGAGGGGACTTCGATCGTCGGCTTCGTGGAGGTGTCGGTCGAGATCGGGCTCGAGTCGCCATCGTCGCCGCCGCTGCGAGCGATCAGGACGATCGCGACCACGATGGCGAGCAGCGCCACGGCGCCGATCAGGACCTTCGTCGCGTGCGGGGAGCGCTCCATCAGATGGTCGGTTCCGAGATCGGCCATCTGGCTCAGGCTATAGCGGGCGTCTCGGGAAGGCGCGCCAGGGCCGCCTCCATGTCGGCGGGATCGAACCCGAGGTCGGTCAGCTCGCCGCGGTGATAGGCCTCGTAGGCCGACATGTCGAAGTGGCCGTGGCCGGAGAGGTTGAAGAGGATCACCCGCTCCTCGCCGGCGTCTCGGGCTGCCTCGGCCTCGTCGATCGCCGCCCGGATCGCGTGCGCGGCCTCCGGCGCCGGAATGATCCCCTCGGTCTCGGCGAACCGGACGGCGGCGGCGAAGGCGCTGGTCTGGGCGACCGCGGTCGCCTCGACGACGCCGGCCTTGACGAGCGCGCTCACGAGCGGCGAGTCGCCGTGGTAGCGGAGCCCGCCGGAGTGCAGCTCGGGCGGGACGAAGTCGTGACCGAGCGTGTACATCGGCATCAGGGGCGTCATCCCGACCGTGTCGCCGAAGTCATAGCGGTACTCGCCCCGGGTCAGGGTCGGGCAGGCGGACGGCTCGGCCGCGACGAACCGCGTCGTGCCGCCCTCGCGGAGGCGCCGGCGCAGGAACGGGAAGGCGACGCCGGCGAAGTTCGAGCCGCCGCCGACGCAGCCGATCACCACGTCCGGGTACTCGCCCGCCAGCTCGAGCTGCTCGATGCACTCCTGCCCGATCACGGTCTGGTGCAGGCAGACGTGGTTGAGGACCGAGCCGAGCGCGTAGTTGGTGTCCTCGGCCGACGCCGCGACCTCGACCGCCTCCGAGATCGCGATCCCGAGGCTGCCGGTCGGGTGGGAGACCTGCGAGCGCCCCGCCTCGGTCAGCTCGGAGGGGCTGCGGTGGATCGTCGCGTCCCAGGTCTCGATCATCGCCCGCCGGTAGGGCTTCTGGTCGTAGCTGACGCCGACCATGAAGACCTCGCATTCGAGCCCGAACAGCTTGCAGGCGAGCGCCAGCGAGCTGCCCCACTGCCCGGCGCCGGTCTCGGTGACCAGCTTGCGGGTGCCGGCCTCGCGGTTGTAGTAGGCCTGCGGCACGGCCGAGTTCGGCTTGTGCGAGCCGGCCGGCGAGACGCCCTCGTACTTGTAGTAGATGTGGGCCGGAGTACCGAGCGCCTTCTCGAAGCGCCGGGCCCGGAACAGCGGCGTCGGCCGCCACAGCGAATAGATCTCGCGGATCTCCTCGGGGATCTCGACCTCGGGCTCAGCCGAGACCTCCTGCTCGATCAGGGCCATCGGGAAGATCGGCGCCAGGTCGGGTGGCCCGGCCGGCTCCATCGTCGCCGGACTCAGCGGCGGCAGCGGCTCGCCGGGCAGATCCGGCATCAGGTTGACCCAGTGGGTCGGGATCCGCTCCTCGGGGAGCATGTACTTGGTCGGCTCGCTCATGGCACCGATCCTCCCCGTCTCAGCCGCCGAGCAGGTCGCCGAGCTTGCCCATGCCGCCGCCACCGCTCGAGCCGCCCCCACCGGCGGCAGCTCCCGCGACCCGGCCCTCGGACGGCTGGATCAGAAGCCAGCCCGTGCCGGAGAAGCTGAGCTGCACGGTCTCGCCGGAGCCGCGGCCGATCAGGGTCTTCATGTTGACGTCGGCCTTGACCGCGGAGGTCAGCCCGCTCGACCAGGTGATCGCCGCCTGCGGGTCGGCGTAGGTCGTCTCGCCCTCCACCTCGAGCAGCACGGGCGGGCCGTCGGAGAGGATCGCGACGAAGCCGGTCCCGGAGAGGTGCATGTTGTAGAGGCCGCCGCCGAGCATCCCCGAGACCCCCTCGACCCGCTTGATGTCCCAGTCGATCCCGTCCTCGAAGGCGAGGACGTTGGCGCCGTTGGCCGTGATCGCCTCGTCCTGGAGCCGCAGGAGCTGGATCTCCTGCCCGTAGTCGGCGAGGAAGACCTCGCCGCTGCCGGAGATCTTCATCAGGTCGGTCCCCTCGCCGGTCATCGCCTTCTTCATGAACCGCCCCATGCCGCCGCTGCCGGCATGCTCGAACTTGACGTCGCCCTGGTGGGCGACCATCGCGCCGAGCTTCGCCTGCACGGTCGCGTCGGCGAGCTCGACCTTCAGCATCTTCGAGTTCTGCAGGGAGAACGATCCCTGGCCCTCGGTCTCCTTGAGCCCGGCGAGCGACTGCTCCAGCGACATGACCAAACCTCCGGTGTTGAGTTCCGCGGCGCAGCCTATTCACTACCGGCAGCCGGCCAGAGCATGCGCGTAGAAGCGGAGGTAGTCGGCCCAGTGGGCGTTCCAGTAGTCGCCGTCGTGCCCGCCGGGCCAGGCG
>DASSEM010000245.1:0-11181 GCA_035695265.1 Solirubrobacterales bacterium | reverse complement strand
CTCCGCGTCTTCGAGTGGCGCGGGGACCTGGTCAAGAAGGTGCTGCTGCTGATGCTGCCGGTGACGATCAGCCTCGGGTTGATCAACGTCAACCTCGTCATCAACAGCCTCGTCGGCGCGCTCGTCCCGGGCACGCTCGCGGGCACCGGCCAGCCGCTCGCCGAGTATGCGCCGGCCGCGATCGACAAGGCGTTCCGCGTCTACATGCTGCCTCAGGGGATGTTCTCGGTTGCGGTGGCGACGGTGATCTTCCCGACCCTCTCACGGTTCGCGGCGCGGCGCGACTACGGCGACCTGCGACGGACGATGGCCAACGGGATGCGGATGATCCTGCTCGTGCTGGTTCCGGCCGCGGCGGCGATCCTCGTCCTCTCCGAGCCGATGATCAGGCTCGTCTACCAGCGGGGCGAGTTCTCGGCCGCCGAGACCGACCTGGTCGCCACGGCGCTCTTCTGGTTCGCGTTCTCGCTCCCGTTCAACGGGCTCTTCCTGATCCTGACGAGGACGTTCTTCAGCCTCCAGCGCCCCTGGACGCCGACCTGGATCGCGGCGCTCAACCTGGCGATCACGGCCGGGGCCGCCCTCGCCTTCTACGAGCCCTTCGGGGTCGCCGGGATCGTCGCCGCGACGGCGATCGCCACCGCGGTATCCGTGGTCGCCCAGGTCGGCGTCCTCCGCCGGCCGCTCGGCGGCATCGAGTTCCCGAAGCTGCTCGACGCGGCTGCCCGGATCACGCTCGCGTCGGCGGCGCTGGCCGGCGTCGCCTGGGTCGTCTGGGACCAGCTCGACGCGGCGCTGGGGCGAGGCCTGGGGGCCCAGATCGTCTCCCTCGGAACGGCGCTGGCGGCGGGCGGGCTCGTCTACCTCGGCGCCGTACTCGCCCTGCGGGTGCCCGAGGCCCGGCAGCTCCTCGCAGTCGCCCGGCGCTAGTCGACCCCGAGCGGGCTCTACCCTTCCGCCCCGCCGATGGAAACGATCCGCAACTTCTCGATCATCGCCCACATCGACCACGGGAAATCGACCCTGGCCGATCGCATCCTCGAGCTCACCGGCGCCGTCGACCCGCGCGAGATGCGCTCGCAGCTCCTCGACTCGATGGACCTCGAGCGCGAGCGCGGGATCACGATCAAGGCCCAGGCGGTCCGGGTCGAGTACGCCGCCATCGACGGCGAGACCTACCACCTGCATCTGATCGACACGCCCGGGCACGTCGACTTCTCCTATGAGGTGTCGCGCAGCCTTGCCGCCTGCGAGGGGGCGCTCCTCGTCGTCGACGCCGCCCAGGGCGTCGAGGCGCAGACCGTCGCCAACACCTACGCGGCGATCGAGGCCGGTCTCGAGCTGATCCCGGTGCTGAACAAGGTCGACCTCCCGGGTGCCGACCCCGACCGGGTGGCTGCCGAGGTTGCCGACCTGCTCGGCACCGACCCCGCCGATGCGATCAGGATCTCGGCGAAGACCGGTGCCGGGATCGAGGAGGTGCTCGAGGCGATCGTCGCCCGCGTCCCGCCGCCGAGCGGCGATCCGGAGGCGCCGGCGCGGGCGCTGATCTTCGACTCCGAGTTCGACCAGTACCGCGGCGTCGTCGCCTACGTGCGGATGATCGACGGCCGCTTCCGCAAGGGCGAGCCGATTCTCGCGATGCAGAACGGGACCGAGGCCGATCTCGACGAGATCGGCTTCTTCCGCCCCGCGATGGCGCCGGTCGGGGCGATGGAGGCCGGGGAGGTCGGCTATGTGATCACCGGCATCAAGGACGTCGCCCGCCTCCGCGTCGGCGACACGCTGACCGAGCGCGAGCGGGCCGCCGCCGCACCGCTGGCCGGGTATCGCGAGGTCCAGCCGGTCGTCTTCTGCGGCCTCTTCCCGATCGACACCGACCGCTACGAGGACCTCCGCGACGCGCTCGAGAAGCTCGCGCTCAACGACGCGGCGCTCTCCTGGGAGCCCGAGACCTCGGAGGCGCTCGGGTTCGGGTTCCGCTGCGGGTTCCTCGGCCTCCTGCACATGGACATCGTCCGCGAGCGGCTCGAGCGCGAGTACGACCTCGAGCTGCTCGCGACGACCCCGAACGTCAGCTACCTCGTCACCCTGACCAACGGCGAGGAGCTCGCCGTCCACAGCCCCACCGGCCTTCCCGACCCGGGCTCGATCGACTCGATCTCCGAGCCCTACATCCGTGCGTCGCTGATCTGCCCGAAGGAGTACGTGGGCGCGGTCATGGAGGTCTGCCAGGCCCGCCGCGGCACCCACGTCGACATGCACTACCTGAGCCCCGAGCGCGTCCAGCTCCGCTACGACCTGCCGCTCGGCGAGATCGTCCTCGACTTCTACGACGCGCTCAAGTCCGCCACTCGCGGCTACGCGTCGTTCGACTACGAGCCGCTCAGCAACCGGGCTGGGGACCTCGTCAAGCTCGACGTCCTGCTCGCGGGCGAGCCGGTTGACGCGCTGTCGATCATCTGCCACCGCGACAAGGCCTACGAGCAGGGCAAGGTGCTGGTGGCGCGGCTGCGCAAGACGATCCCCCGCCAGCAGTTCGATGTCCCGGTGCAGGCGGCGATCGGCTCGCGGGTGCTGGCCCGCGAGACCGTCAAGGCGGTCCGCAAGGACGTCACCGCGAAGCTCTACGGCGGCGACGTGACGCGAAAGCGGAAACTGCTCGAGAAGCAGAAGAAGGGCAAGAAGCGGATGAAGCAGGTCGGCTCGGTCGAGGTTCCCCAGGAGGCGTTCCTGGCGGTCCTGACGCTCGGCGACGAGGACTGACCGCACGCCGCCCGCGGCCCGCTCGCAATCCCCTGCCCACGCAACGGAACTTGCGTCCGAGGCTTGATTTCGCGCCTAGCCTTGTCCGGGTGGGAAAGCTCCTGCCCCTGTTCCTGCTCGCGCTGGCGGTGATCGCCGCGGTCGCCCTGACCCTGCGCCCGGGCACGCTGATCAGCATCAGTGACGAGGCCCTCGCCACCTCGATCGCGCGCAGCGCCGGTAGCCCGGCGGGAGGCTGCCACCACCGCCGCGACGCCTGGTTCTGCACCGACGGGGACTCGCGGATGTACCGGGCGACGGTCGGCGACTACGGGTGCTGGGAGGCCGTCACGGTCAATGCCGCCGGCAAGGTCGTGTCGCTCGATCCGGTCTCGGGCTGCGTCAACCTGCCCGACGTCCTCGGCATCGGCCGCTGAGCGCCCCCCGCCGCACATCCGTGCGGGGCCGTCCGCGAGCGGCCTATGATCACCGCGGATGCGACGCAAGCCGCCGGGGCAGACGCTGCGCCCGCCGGGGCGGTGACGCCTTGGAGTCGGGCACGATCACCGAGCCGCGAGCCGAGTCGGCGACGACCGTCCCCGGCCGCGACACGCGGCGCCGCAACGCGCTGATCGGGCTCGGCGCCTACATCGCCGCGACCGTCGCGCTGATCTCGTTCACCGGCATCCTGCTGGCGCGGGAATCGATCTTCCTCTGGCTCCTGGTCGGCGTCCTGGCGGTCTCGTTCGCCGACGTCCGCGGCTTCGCCCGCGGCGTCATCTTCGACTGGCTCCCCTTCTACGTGATCCTCGTCGCCTACGACCTGCTGCGCGGCTACGTCGGCCACAGCCCCCTGTTCGAGCCCTACTTCCTGCCCCAGATCGACGCCGATCGCCTCCTGTTCGGCGACACGGTCCCGACCGTGTGGCTGCAGGAGCGGCTCTACGAGGTCGGTCAGCTTCCCTGGTACGACTTCGCCTCCTGGGCGGTCTACCTGACCCACTACTTCGTCGTCTTCGTCGTCGCCGCCTACCTGTGGCGCGTCAGCCGGCCGCGCTTCCTCGAGTTCCGGGCGATGGTCCTGACGCTCAGCATCGCCGCGTTCCTGACCTATGCGCTGGTCCCGGCGGCCCCCCCGTGGATGGCGTCCGACCACGGGCTGATCGGCTCGGTCGCGCGGGTCCCGGGCAGCGTCTGGACCGAGCTCGGCGTCGCCCCGGCGGCCTCGATCTGGGACAAGGGCACCTCGCTCTACAACCCGGTCGCGGCGTTGCCGTCGCTGCACGCGGCGTTCCCGATGCTGCTTCTCTGCGTCTTCTGGCGCAGCGGCACGCCGGCCCGCGCGCTCGGCATCGCCTACGTCCTCGCGATGGGCTGGACTCTGGTCTACGGCGGCGAGCACTACGTTTTCGACGTCCTCCTCGGCTGGACCTACGCGGTCGCCGTCTACTTCGGGGTCCGCTGGGTGCGGGCTCGCTGGAGCGACCGTCGCGCCCGCGCCCCGGCGGCCGCCGCAGCAGGGACTGCCGAGGCGCCGGTTAGGGCGCCCTAACGCGGGTTGCTAGCCTGCGCGGAGTGCCGAGGGGCCATGAGGTCAGGACGAAGAAGAAGTGCTGCAAGTCGGCGCCGAAGCGCTGCAAGCGCTGCCCGACCGCGATGCGGAAGCTCGAGAAGCGCGGGCTGGCCACCAAGCTCGGTAAGCGCAGCTACGTCGTCCACCTCGAGGCCACCAAGAAGGACCTGAAAGCCGCCCGGGCTCGGTGAGCGGCGGCGCGTCGCCGCGGTCAATAGGATCGGCCTCGTTCGGCGTTGGCACGAGGAGGAGGTCCGGCGATGAGGATGAAGGCAGCGGTGCTCGAGGAGTTCGGCGAGCCGCTCGTCGTGCAGGAGCTCGAGTTGGAGGAGCCGCGTGCGGGTGAGGTCCTGGTCCGGCTCGTCGCCTGCGGCGTCTGCCACACCGACCTCTACACCGCCTCCGGCGTCGACCCTTCGGGCTACGCGCCGGCCGTTCTCGGCCACGAGGGCGCCGGCATCGTCGAGCGGGTCGGCGAGGACGTCACGTTGGTGTCGGAGGGCGACCACGTCGTCACCCTGTTCTCGCCGCAGTGCGGCGAGTGCGTCCACTGTCGCGACCCGCGGACGAACCTCTGCCTCGCGATTCGCGAGGAGCAGAACCTCGGCCACCTCCCGGACGGGACGGTGCGCCTGAGCCGGCCGGAATCCGGCGAGGGGATCCGCCACTTCATGGGCACGTCGACCTTCGCCGAGTACACGGTGATGCCGGAGATCGCGCTCGCGAAGATCGACCCCGAGGCTTCGTTCGACGCCGCCTGCCTGTTCGCCTGCGGTCTGTCGACCGGTCTCGGCGCGGCGATGAACACGGCCAAGGTCGAGCCGGGTACGACCTGCGTCGTCTTCGGAGCCGGCATGGTCGGACTCGGAGCCGTCGCCGGCTGCCGGCTGCAGGGCGCCGAGCGGATCATCTGCATCGACCTCTCCGACGACCGGCTCGAGCTCGCCCGCGGGCAGGGGGCCACCGACCCGATGACCGCCGATGAGTCGACCGTCGAGCGGATCCTCGAGATGACCGATGGCTTCGGCGCCGACTACACGTTCGAGGCGACCGGGAACGTCAAGGTGATGCAGCAGGCGGTCGAGGCCGCGCGGATGGCCTGGGGCCTCTGCACGGTCGCCGGCGTCGCCGGCAAGGGCGAGACCCTCGACGTGATTCCCCGCTGGCTGATCACCGGCCGCCGGATCGCGGGCTCCTCCTTCGGCGGCGTCAAGGGCCGGGAGGGCGTCCCGAAGCTCGTCGACCTCTACATGCAGGGCGAGATCGACGTCGACCCGTTCATCTCGCACCGGATCAGCCTCGACGACGTCAACCGCGGCTTCGAGCTGATGGAGGCCCAGGACGGCATCCGCAGCGTGATCGAGTTCTCGTAGCCGACTTCGGCTCGCGGAGGGACTCGGCCGTTGGGCGAGGGCTCACGCCGGGGCCGCCACCGTTGCCCCACGGTGGTTTGGGTAATGAGGGGGAAGCTGACGGGCCCGGAACGGTCAGTGGATGGGATTTGGTGCTCTATGCGCCCACAATCCCCGCCACTGGGTCCGCAAGCTGGGCGCAAGCCTCGAATCACTCCCCTCACCAGCCAAACCAACGACCAGGCAACGATGGCGGCCCCGGCGCGAGCCCACAGCCAACGGTGAGAGCTCGCCGCCAGCCCACGCCCGACGACCGGTTGGCGATAGCTTCCCGGCATGATCCTGCAGCGAGTGGAGCAGTCCGAGTGGCTGTCGAACGCCTACCTGGTCGTTGACGAGATCGGTGGGACCGGCGTCCTGGTCGACTCCAACCTGGCCACCGACCCGCTCTGCGAGCGGGCGGAGCGGGAGGGGACGACGATCACCCACGTCCTGCTCACCCACCATCACCACGACCACGTCGTCGGGGTCGAGAAGCTCGCCGAGCGGTTCGGCGGCGTTCCCGTCCTCGCCCACCCGCTCTGCAAGGAGCTCGTCGGCGATGCGGTCACCGGGACGATCGACCATGGCGACGTCCTCGAAACCGGCGGCCTGCGGATCGAGGCGATCCACACTCCCGGACACTGCGGCGATCACTTGGCGCTGCGGATCAACGACGACGATTGCCTCACCGCCGATGTGATCTTCAAGGGAACGGTCGGCGGCACCGGGGCGCCCGGGGCGACCGGTCTCGGCGACCTCAAGGCCTCGGTCATGGACCGCCTCATGGAGCTCCCCAACGACTGTCGTCTCCATCCCGGCCATCGCGAGCCGACGACCGTGATCGACGAATGGGAGAGCAACCCGTTCATCCGCCTCTGGCGCGGCCTCGACGAGCCGGGTGAGGAGCGCTGCACGGTCGGGCCCGGCGATGAGGATCGACGCGACGCGACGCTCCTGCTCTGGGCGCCCGACTACGACGGCGGCAACAAGGCGCTCGTCCGCTTCGACGACGACGGCACCGAGACGATCACCGGCGGCTCCCAGGTCCGCAGGGGCTGAGGAGGCGCCCATGTCGGTGAGCACGGCGGCGGTCGGCAAGGAGTACCCGGCGACGACCTACGAGGTCGGGCTCGAGAAGATCCGCGAGTACGCCAACGCGGTCGGCCAGACCGAGCCCGTCCATCATGACCGCGACGCCGCCCGCGCTGCCGGCTTCCGCGACGTCGTCGCGCCGCCGATGTTCACGGTGGTCTACAGCGCCGCTGCGATGGGGCCGGCGATCCTCGACCCCGAGGTCGGCATCAACTTCGCGGCGATGGTCCATGGCGGCCAGGAGTTCGTCTGGGGCGAGCCGGTCTGCGCCGGCGACGAGATCACCACCAGGGCGAGCGTCCGCGAGATCTTCGAGAAGGACGGCAGGGGCTTCTACGTCTTCGAGTCGGTTTCGACCAATCAGGACGGCGGCGAGGTCGTCCGCGCCACCTGGACCAACATCGTCCGGGGTGTCTGAGGAGGTGCCATGGCGGAGCTGAGCGAGGGCGAGCCGATCCCGGAGCTGCGGGTGACGCCGGACAAGTATCTGCCGCATCGCTACGCGGGAGCGTCGGGCGACTTCAACCCGATCCACATCGACCCCGAGCTCGCGAAGCAGGTCGGCCTGCCGCGCAACATCCTGCACGGGCTCTGGACCATGGCTCAGGTCGCACGGGCGCAGACCGAGGCTGCCGGCGGCGATCCGCGGGCGCTGCGCCGGCTCAGCGTGCAGTTCCGCGGCATGGGCGTCCCCGAGGAGGAGATCGTCGTCAGCGGCACCGTCCGCGAGCGGGATGGCGACCGGGTCGTGATCGCGACCGAGGCCGTCCAGGACGGCAACGGCATCGTGCGCAACGCCGAGGCCGAGCTGGACCTCGGGGACCGCGGCTGACGGCCACGGCTGACGGCCGCGGGCTGCCCGATTCCGGCGGCCTCGACCCGCTACCTAGAATCCGGGGCATGCTGAACGAACGCCAGCAGCAGGTGCTCGAGATCGCCGTCGACGCCTACCTGAGGTCGGGCGCGCCGGTCGGTTCGAAGATGATCGCCGATCAGGCCGGCTTCGACTGGGGTGCCTCGACGGTGCGCGCCGAGCTTGCCGAGCTCGAGCGCGCCGGCTACCTGGTCCAGCCACACACCTCGGCCGGCCGGGTTCCCACCGACGCCGGCTACCGCCGCTACGCCGACAGCCTGATCGACGCCGCCCCACGGGCCGCCCGCCCCACCGCGATCGCCGGCGCTGGCCTGGCGCAGGCGCGGCGCGGGGTGGAGGAGGCGCTGCGCGAGACGACCGCGGCACTCGCCCAGGCGACCGACCTGCTCGCGCTCGCGACCGCCCCGCCGGCGAGCAGCGCCACCATCCACCGCGTCGAGGTCCTGATCCTCCAGCCGCGGGTCGTCGCCGTCGTCGCGATCGCCGACAACGGCGACGTCGCCAAGCGCGTCTTCACGTTCGCCGACCCGGTCGACTCCGGCCTCGTCGAGTGGGCGTCGTCATTCCTCAACGAGCGCCTCGCCGGCCTCGTCCTCGGCTCGAAGACGATCGCCACGCGCCTGCAGGACCCGGAGCTCGGGGACCGCGAGCGCGAGTTCCTGGGCCAGATCGGCACGGCGATCGCCGTGCTAGCGGAGGCGAGCCCCCAGCAGCTCTACATCGACGGCGCCGGCCGGCTGCTCTCGGAGAGCCATGCCGGCGACCTGCCGCACCCGGACGGCGTCGTCAGCGCCCTCGAGGGACAGGTCAGCGTGCTGTCGGTGCTCCGCTCGGCGCTTCGCGAGCGCTCGGTCTTCCTCTGCATCGGCGAGGAGAACCCGGAGCCGGCGCTGCGCTCGGTGAGCGTCGTCGGCGCCGGTTACGGGCTCGGCTATCGCAACCTCGGGGCGGTCGGCGTCGTCGGCCCGCGGCGGATGGACTACGCGAAGGCGATCGACTCGGTGCGCGACGCGGCCGGCGAGCTCTCGAGGCTGTTCGCGACCGTCTACGAGGGCTAGACGCGAGATGCCGCGCGATCCCTACGAGATCCTCGGAGTCGACCGGGGCTCCGACGAGGCCGAGATCAAGCGGGCGTTCCGGCGCCTCGCCCGCGAGCTCCATCCCGACGTCAACAGCTCCGATCCCGCGGCCGAGGAGAAGTTCAAGGAGGCGGCCGAGGCCTACGAGATCCTCTCCGACCCCGAGCGGCGCCGGACCTACGACGCCTTCGGCTACGACGGCCTGCGCTCGGGCGGCTTCCACTCGCGGGCGGAGAGCGCCGGCGGCTTCCAGGACATCTTCGAGGCGATCTTCGGGCGCTCCGATCCGATGTTCGGCGACCTCTTCGGCTTCGGCGGCGGCGCCGGCGGCGGGCCGGCGGCGGGCGGAGATATCGGCGTCCGCGTCGGGATCGACCTCGCCGAGGTCGTCGAGGGAGTGCGCCGTGAAGTCGCCTTCGACGCGGTCGTCCGTTGCGGCCACTGCCACGGCAACGGCGCCGAGCCGGGGACGCCGATCGAGACCTGCGAGACCTGCGAGGGCGCCGGCCAGGTCCGCCAGGTGTCGCGGACGCCGTTCGGGCAGATGGTGCGGGCGACGACCTGCCCGACCTGCGGCGGCGACGGCAAGGTCGCGGAGACCCCGTGCGCGGTTTGCAACGGCGACGGCGCCGTCCATGAGCGCAAGACCTACGAGGTCGAGGTTCCGGCCGGGATCGAGAACGGTCAGCGGATCCGGATCACGGGGGCCGGCGATGCGGGCACGGCAGGTGGGCCGCCCGGCGATCTGTACGTCCAGGTCGAGGTCGAGCCCGACCAGCGCTTCCACCGCGAGGGCGCCGACCTGGTCACCGTTCTCGAGGTGACTGCGACGACCGCGATGCTCGGCGCGAGCCTGCCGGTCCCGACCGTGACCGGCGTGGCCGAGGTCGAGCTCGAGGCCGGTGTCCAGCACGGCGACACGATCCGGCTCCGCGGCGAGGGATTGCCGGTGCTCGGCAACGCCCAGCGGCGCGGCGACCTCCACGTCGCCGTCAAGGTCCTGACGCCGGTCGGGCTCGACGACGAGCAGCGGGATCTGGCCGAGCGGCTCGAGGCCAGCCTCGGCCCCGATAACGCGCCAGGCAACGCCCGCGAGGGGATCTTCGAGCGCGTCCGCCGTGCGTTCCGCTGAGCGAACTTGACCGGCCGGCGATGATTCGACTCGCGGTCCGCTGTCGCCCCGAGCAGGCGGAGATCGTCCTCGCTGAGCTCGTCGCGCTCGTGCCCGGCGGCGTCGAGGAGGAGCGGGGGGCCGGCTACGTCGAGTACGCGATCTACGGCCCGCCCGGCGAGCTGCCGGACCTTCCCGACCTCCGGGCGGCAGCCGGCGACGGGCTGGTCGAGATCGAGACCACGGAGGTCCCCGACGACTGGGCGGACCGCTGGCGGGACTTCCACGAGCCGGTCGTCGTCGGCGACGGACGGCTGGTGGTCAGACCGTCCTGGGAGCGGTGGGACGGCGGCGGCGCCGGAATCGACATCGTCGTCGACCCCGGCCGCGCCTTCGGGACGGGCGCCCACGCGACCACGCGGTGCTGCCTCGAGCTGCTGCTCGCGCTCGCCGACCGCGGGCACGGCTCCGGCCCACTGGCCGACTGGGGGACGGGATCGGGCGTCCTGGCGATCGCTGCCGCGAAGCTCGGCTGGGGGCCGGTTCACGCCTGCGACCACGAGCAAGCTGCGATCGCGGCGGTGACGGCGAACGCGCGTGCCAACGGGGTCGAGATCACGGCCCGCCGGCTGAACCTGCGCGAGCAGCAGCCACCGCCGGCGCCCACCGTCGTCGCGAATCTGACCGCACCGCTGCTCGTCCCGCTGGCCGAGCGGATGGCGTCCGGCGCGATCGGCGTCCCGGAGCGCGCCCTGCTCAGCGGCCTGCTCGCGACCGAGCGCGACCGCGTCGTCGCGGCCTACGCGGCAGCGGGCCTCGGCGTCGAGGCCGAGCTCGCCGACGGCGACTGGGCGGCGCTGCTGCTCGCCCGCTGAGCTGGAATCGCTCCGGCCGTAGCGTTAGCGTTGCGGCCATGGTCACAGCAACGGTCACGTTCTACAACGTCGTCGTCTTCTTCCACATCGCCGCCGTGGTGATCGGCTTCGGGCCGACCTTCGCCTACGGGGCCTACATGGCGACGGCCCAGCGCGAGGGCGGCGGCGCGCTGCCGACGATCGGCCGGACGATGGTCTTCTGGGACCGGACGGTCAACACGGCGGCGATGACCCTGATCCTCCTGACCGGGATCTACCTGGCCGCCGACGGCCCCTACGGGATGGGCAGCTTCTTCATCAGCTGGGGCTTCGTGGCGATCATCCTCCTGTTCGGCCTGACCCACGCGTTCTTCATCCCGAAGACGAAGCAGGCGGTCGCGCTCGCCGAGCGTGATCTGGCGGCGCCCGAGGGCAGGCTGTCGGCCGAGTTCGAGGCGC
>DASSEM010000244.1:0-8463 GCA_035695265.1 Solirubrobacterales bacterium | reverse complement strand
GGCAGCCGGATGAGCTCCGGCGCGGAGCCGAGCTTGGTGGTCAGCCAGGCGAGGATGAAGTACAGCGGCGGCGAGATCTCGGCATCGCTCGAGACCAGGTCGAGCACCTCGCCGAGGCTGCGGCCCTCGACGATGTAGAGGGTCGAGGTCTCGTCGCCGAGGATCGTCTGGTCGTAGCGGGCGATGCGCAGCGCCAGCCCGAGCAGGGTCAGCGCCGCCACCGCCGCTAGGACCCGGCGGGACGCAGCCGAGAGGTGGCTCAAACCCCCGCTGCCTCGCTTCCGCCGCCGGGGCGCATCTCAGCTCGCCTCAGAAGGCGATCGGTACGTAGTTCTCCGGATAGGCCGAGGGGCCGAAGAACCAGCTCTCGATCGCGTAGCGCGGGTTCGGCATCGACGGGTCGGAGCCGGTCTGGTGCAGCATCAGGTCGTCGAACAACAGCGCGTCGCCGGGGTTGAAGATCGGCCGGACGATGCCGATCTCCCCCGCGGCCTCCTCGGCGGTGGCCTGCGAGACCTGGAAGTCGAGGTAGGTGCCCTCGGTGCCGGTCGCGACGAAGTCGTCGAGCCGGCGGGGGACGACGTCCATGCCGGGGGCGACGTCGCCGCACCGCGACAGGGCCAGCCAGACGTTGAGGGCGCGGACCTCGCCGAGGAACGCGCCGTCCTGATGCCAGGCGCCGGCCACATCGGGCGTCGCCTTTCGCAGCGTGCACTTCTGGCCCGAGATCGCCGGCTTCTCGCCGAGGTAGTCGGCGATGACGCTCCGCAGGCCGGCCTCCTCGAACGCCTCGAGCATGTCGAACATAAGCCGCGGCGAGTCGACGGCGAGGACGCCGCCGCCCTCCTCGATCCAGGAGCGCTCGCCGATGATGAACGGGGCCTCGGGGTCGAGTTCGTCGTAATAGCCGTCGGCGTCGGTGGCGCCGCCCTGGACCTGCTTGCGGATCTCGAAGGAATGGTCGATGCCGGCGGCCAGGCGCTCGGCCTTGGCCGGGTCCATGAGACCGCGGATCAGAAGCGCCCCGCTCTGCAGCATCGCGCCGCGCAGGAGCTCAGGGGTGAGCTCGGCCGGCGTGATCTCGGGCAGGCGCGAGTCGGGATCGGGAGCGGGGACCTCGGCGGCGGGCTCGGGGTAGCCGGGGTCGGTCGGCGGGTCCTCCAGCAGCGCCATGCCGGCGAGGTTCCGGATCCGCCGGATCTCGACCTCGGTGGCGGTGCTGCGGGAGCGCCGGTTGGCCTCGTTGAGGAGGTCGATCGCCTCGAAATGGCTGCCGCGGGCGACGAGCTCCCGGGCTCGCTCGATCGCCGGGTCCGCCGGCTTCGGCTCGGCGACCGCCGCTCCACTTCGCTCATCCTTGCGCTTGCCGAAAATCACCGCTATCAAGCTCCTCGTCTCGCCTGCTTGGGCTCGCAACGTAGCACCCTGGATGCGATCGGGGGCCCGGATCGGGTACGGAGCGAGGCGCACGGCGCGGCGGCTTGCGAAGATGCCCGCCGGTGCCGCCCACCCCCGCGCGAAGATCAACCACGAGGATCACCGGCGAGCGCGTCGCGACCCCCACGGGCGGGTTCAATCCGACCTGGCAGCGCCACGTCGCCGCCTACCTGCTCTGCGAGCCGTTCCTGCCGCTCCCGTCCACCGACGGCTCCGGCCGCGTCCTCGACCTCGGCTGCGGCGTCGGCCACAGCTACCACCTGCTCGAGCCGCGGACGACGGTGGGCGTCGACGTTGACGCGGAGGCCCTCGCCGGCCAGGACCGCGAGACCGTGGTCGCCGACATGCGCGAGCTGCCGTTCGGCGACGCGGCCTTCACGGCGGTCCTCTCCGTCCACTCGCTCGAGCACGTGCCCGACCCCGATCGGGTCGTCGCCGAGGCCGCCCGCGTGATCGAGCCCGGCGGCGTCGTCGTCTTCGTGACGCCGAACCGGCTCACGTTCGGCCGGCCCGACGAGATCATCGATCCCTACCACCACGTCGAGCTCGACCCCGACGAGCTGCGGGAGCTCTGCCGCACGGGCTTCGAGGACGTCGAGCTGCGCGGGATCTTCGGCTCGGCCCGCTACATGAGGATCTTCGACGCCGAGCGCGTCGCCCTCGACCGGCTACTGAGCCGCGACCCGCTGCGGTTGCGCCGGCTCGTTCCGAACGCCGTCAAGCGGCGTCTGTATGACGCGATGCTCCGCCGCCGGCGCCGCGACGAGGACCCGGAGGCGGAGACGATCGAGCCCGCCGACTTCGAGCTCGGCACCGAGAACCTCGCCGCGGCCCTCGACCTCTGCGCGATCTGCCGTCGACCGGCGCCGTGAGCGAGGCTCGCCACCCGGAGCGCTGCGCGTGGTGCGGCGGCGAGCTCGGCGCCGACGCCGATCGCCTCCGGGGCCGGATCCGCTGCCGCCGTTGCGGGGCCGCCACGACCGACCCCTGGCCCGACGACGCTGGCCTCGAGGACGCCTACGGCACTTGGTACCGGCCCGAGCAGGGCGGCCGCTTCCATTTCGCCGGCGACGCCCTCCTCGGCCGCACCCGCGGTCTGCTCGCCGCCCGCATCGACTCGATCGCGCCGCCCGGCCCGGTCCTCGACGTCGGGGCCGGCGACGGCGTCCTGCTCGACGCCCTTCGCGCCCGCGGACGGCGGGCGACCGGGCTCGAGCGCAACAGCGCCCGCCCCGACTTCGAGCCGGGACCGATCGAAACCGTCGGCGGCGACGGCGAGTGGGCGGCGGTGGTCCTCTGGCACGCGCTCGAGCACCTGCCGCGGCCGCGGTCGGCGGTGCGCGAGGCGGCCCGGCTGCTCAAGCCCGGCGGCGTCCTCGCGATCGCCGTGCCGAACGGCGAGAGCATGCAGGCCGAGGCCTTCGGCGACGAGTGGCTCCACCTCGACATCCCCCGCCACCTCGTCCACCTCTCGACCACGACCCTGTCCCGCGGCCTCGCCGAAGACGGCTTCCGGGTCGAGCGGGTCTCGAGCTATCGCGGCGGCCAGATCGTGGTCGGCTGGCTCGCCGGGCTGGTCGGCCGGATGCCGGGCAACCTCGACCTCTACCAGGCGATGCGCCGGCCCGAGGCGCGAAGCGCGCCGATGGGATCCGGGCGGCGAGCGGCGTCAATCCTCGCCGGAGTCGTCATGCTGCCGGTTGCAGCAGCCTGCTCGGGCGTCGAGATCGCCCGCCGGCGGGGAGGCACGATCTACGTTGAGGCGAGACTTGGCTGAGCCGGACACCAGCGCCGCGGACGAACCGAACGTCGTCGTCGTCATGCCCGCCCGCCAGGCGGCGGCGACGCTCGGCGCGACGGTCGCCGACATCCCGCTCGAGCACGTCGAGAGGATCATCCTCGTCGACGACTCCTCGACCGACGAGACGGTCGAGCTCGCGCGGAAATTGCCGGTCGACGTCGTCTGGCACCCCCACCAGGTCGGCTACGGCGGCAACCAGAAGACCTGTTACATGCAGGCGCTCCACCACGACGCCGACGTCGTCGTGATGCTCCACCCCGACGGCCAGTACGAGCCCGGCCTGATCCCGGAGATGGTCAGGCCGATCATCGCCGGCGAGGCCGACCTCGTTCTCGGCTCGCGCCTTCTGATCCCGGGCGCCGCGCTCGCTGCCGGCATGCCTCGCTGGAAGTTCTGGGCGAACCGCTTCCTGACCACGATCCAGAACCGGATCATGGGCACCGAGCTGTCGGAGGCCCACACCGGCTACCGCGCCTACTCGCGCGAGCTCCTGCTCACGGTCCCGTTCCTCCGCAACGCCCTCGACTTCAGCTTCGACTCCGAGCTCCTCTACCAGGCGGCCGAGTTCGACTTCCGGATCGTCGAGGTCCCGGCCCGCTGCCGCTACTTCGAAGAGGCCTCCTCGGTCAACTTCCGCACCGGCGTCACCTACGGTCTGAAGACCGTCTGGGCGGGGATCCGCTTGATCCTTCACAGGCGAGGGATCGTCCGGTCCCGGAAGTACCGGCGGTAGGGGCAGTATCGGCTCGCGCCAAGCCACCACCGTTGCGTGGACGTTGGCTTGGGCTGGTGAAGGTGACGGACCCCACGGTGGGCGAATATCGACGCACTATGCGTCGAAATCGGCCCACCGCTCGAACCCTCAGCCGTCGAGCTGCCGCGACAGTGCCCGGTCCAGCCGCGGCGGCGGGTTGCGGCGGAGGACTGGCTCGACGACCCGGAAGCCGTTGATGCCGCCGCCACGGCAGACGGTCCGCAGCCTGTAGCGCCCGAGCTCCTTGAGGATCCACTCCTGCAGCGGCGCGACGCCGGAGGGCACGAGGGCGTCGATCCCGATCGGGTCGAGCAACGGGTTCCGGAACGGAACCAGCTCGTAGGCCTTGAATGTCGCGATCGCGGGAGCATCGACCAGGATCCTGTCGCCCGGACGGATGTCGTTCATCGACTCCCGCAGAGCCGGGATCATCGCTGCGCCCACGAGGCTGTCCTCCCAGGGATCGCTGAGCGGGAAGGCGTTGGCGCGCTCGACCTTGGTCAGGATCTCGATGCCGAGGTCGGCATCGGTGAGCACGAACGTGCGCTCCGGATCCGGCATGCAGCGCTCGACGAGCTCGGCGCCGTCGGTGGCGCCCTGGCTCAGGTCGGGCGGGTCCCAGAGCCGCTCGAAGCCTTCGCCGAGCGTCGAGTTCCCCCCCGGCACGGCGTAGGCGAGGGCCGACTGCGGCGCCCGGAGCTCGATCACCGGCCAGGCGGCGGCGACCATCAGCACCGCGAGCGCGCCGGCGACACCGAGACCGGCCGTCCGCGTCGCCAGCGACACCTCGTCACGACGATCGAGGAGCAGGCTGAGCCAGATCATCACGATCATCAGCGCGGGCAACGAGATGTACGGGAGGATGTGCTCGGCCGAGCGGTTGACGAAGTAGCTGTAGAGCGCGATTCCCCACGCCGTCGTCCCGGCGAGCGCGATCGCCCGCGCGGGCCGCTCCCTGACGAGGTCGGGGCGCGTCCGCATCAGCACGACCAGCCCGGCGGTCGAGGCGACGTAGAGCGCGCCGACCGCGAATGCCGCGGTCCACGGCACGAAGTCGTAGGTGAGGTCACCGACGTTGCCGGTCAGGAACTCACGCAGCGTGTTCAGATACCAGCCCCAGCGCGGCAGCTCGCCCGCGGCGAGGAGCGTCCCGAGCGCGAGCGCCAGGTGAAAGGCGACGCAGGCCGCGACCGAAGCCCCGAGCCAGCGCCAGAACAGCCGCCACCGCGGGGCCGGCCCGACCAGCCACAGCCGGACGGCGAGGATCGCGGCCGCGGTCAGCACCGTGTAGGCGAAGCCCTCGAGCGCCCAGATCGAGGAGAGGCCGAGGGTCAGCAGCTCGACCGCCTGCGCCGGGCGGCGGAACCGTGGGTAGGCGAACTCGACCGTCGCCGCGGCGAGCAGCATCATCGGCAGGCCGAAGCGGATCGCGCCGTGCTGGAGCAGGGCACCGAGCGGATACTCGAGCCCGAAGATGAGCGTCAGCACGGCAATCGTCATCGCCGCCGCGGAGAGCAGCCGCGAGACGCCGGCGAGGCGGATGACGACGAACCCACCGACGAAGACCAGCGCCACCAGTACGTTGTCGATGAAGCCGAGCGTGCCGTCGCCGATCGGCGCGATCAGAAACCAGGCGACGAGGAAGTAGATCGAGCCGATCCCGTACTGCGACAGCGTGTCGATCAGCATCGTGCCGCCGCCGAGTACGTGGTTCGCCGGGCCGATGAAGAAGTTCTGGTGGAAGTGGGTGACCTCGGTGTCGACGGTGCCGGTGGCGCCGAAGATGTAGAGGTTCGGGACGGCGAGCAGGATCAGCACCGGGACTCCGACGTCGATCGCGCGGCCAAGCCAGCCGGGCAGCGATAGACGGGACTGCGAGCTGCGGACGTACAGGAAGAGCATCGCCGCGAGCGCGGCGAAGCCGACGATCAGCCGGACCCGCCCGAGGTCCGTGAGCTCGAAGAAGCTGAGCGCGGCGAACGCCGCCAGGATGCCGGTTCCGATCCAGATGGGACGCGAGCGCCGTCCGGCCGCCTCGAGCGCGGGGCCGAAGCGATCGGTGAACCCCGCGACGATCAACGCGACGGTCGCGAGCGCGATCGCGACCAGTGCCGCGACGATCACGGTCGAGGACGCGACCACGTCGGTCCGCTCGGCGACCTTGGTGAGGAGGAGCGCGACCGGAATCGCCGGCGCGAGCAGCGCGGCCATGCCCTCGAGCCGGATCGCGCGAGCGGTGCCGAGCCGCGACGCGATCCGCGTCACGGCGAACAGCGCAAGCGGCAGGGCGAGTCCGAACGTGAACAGGAACGTCAGCGTCTCGGCGTCCTGGTGCTGGTCCGGAAACGGCGCCGGCAGCACCTTCGTGGGCAAGGTCGCGCGGGTCACGATCGCGACGAAGCCGAAGGCGATCGCGACCAGGATCATGGCGAGGACGGCCTGGGCTCCGAAGCCGCTGCGGACGCGCCCTTCGGTGACGGGGGCGGGAGCCGGGGTCGGCCGATCGAGGGTTTCCATGGAAGTCAGCGTTCGACCTGGGGATCGTCCTTGCTCAGCGCCAGGTCGATCTGCTCGCTCCAGCTCGGACCGTCGGCGCGAAGCGCCGTGATCCGGCTCACGGCCTGGAAGGCCCGCGAGCTCTGGATGCCGCGGAGCACGGCTTCGAGCCGCTCGATGCGGTTGCCGAGAACCAGCTCGGTCTCCTCGAGCTTGACCTGAGTGCGGATCTGGTTGGCGAGGTGGAAGGCGCGATTGGCCTCGAGCCGGGTGAGGATCGGGTTGCGATCCCAGGGCTCGACCAGCTCGGCGACGGCGCCGGCCCACGGCGCGTCCTCGTGCCAGGCGACGCCGAAGCCGAAGAACATCGGCATCGCCGCCACCCGGACGCCCGGACGCCCGGCCGCGAAGTCCTCGATTGCGGTGAGCACGCCGTTGCGCGGGCCACCCTCGCGCGCCGCCGCCCACGGGTAGGGAAGCCCCCCGCCCCCGGTTCCCGGCTCGCCGGGGAAGATGGTCGTGTCGGCGACGATGCTCTCTTGATACTCCTCGGGCACCCGTTCGGGCGCGTAGTAGGAGTCGCGGCGCCCGTGCGGCCAGCAGACGTCGTGGAAGAGCAGGAGCGGCATCTCGGCACCGCCCTTGCGATCGGCGATCGTCGCGAGCTCCTCGCTGACCGTGTGGTAGTTGTGATCGCCGTCGATCACGAACGCGTCGGCGAGCTCCATCGCTGCCAGCGCCTCGGCGCTCGTCAGGCGGATCAGATCGAGCTCGGGGCGGCGGGCGGCAAGGTCCTCGAGCGCCGGCTGGGGCAGCGGGTCGATTGCCGTCACGGCCACCCCACGCGGCTCCGCCCACTCGACCAGGACCTCGGTGAGATCGCCTCCGTAGGCGCCCACCTCGGCGACGCTTCGGGCGCCGGACGCCTCGATGACGGGAAGCATCAGCTCGGCGAAGTTCGCCATCGAGTAGCCCCAGCGCCCCGGGTCGTATCCGCGCACCGCGGCGGGATCGCTGTCGCTGCCGCTCACGCTCAAAGTCCGCTCAAGTCTACGTGCGCCTCGCCGCCGTGGAGCCGGTCGAAACCGGCTCAGATCGCGATCGGGACGAAGTCCTCCGGGTAGGCGGACGGGCCGAAGAACCAGCTCTCGATCGCATAGCGCGGGTTCGGCATCGACGGATCCGAGCCGGTCTGGTGGAGGAACATCTCGTCGAACAGGAGCGCGTCGCCGGGGTCGAAGACCGGCCGGACGATTCCGGCCTCGCCGGCGGCGTCGGCGGCAACCTGGTCGGAGACCTGGTAGCTCAGGAACGTCCCCTCGGTGCCGGCGGCGACGAACTCCTCGAGGCGGCGCGGGATCACGTCCATGCTCGGGGCGACGTCGCCGCAGCGCGAGAGCGAGAGCCAGACGTTCATCGAGCGGACCTTGCCGAGGAAGCGGCCGTCCTGATGCCAGGCGCCGGAGACGTCGGGGGTCGCCTTGCGCAACGTGCACTTCTGCGCCGAGACCGCCGGGCGCTCGCCGAGGTAATCCTCGATCACGCGACCCATCCCGGTCCGCTCGAAGCATTCGAACATGTCGAACAGGAGCCGCGGCGAGTCGGCGGCGAGGACGCCACCCCCTTCCTGGATCCAGTCCCGCTGATCGATCGCCAGCGGTGGCTCGGGGACGAGCTCGTCGTAGTAGCCCTGCGGGTCGGCCTCACCGGCCCCGAGCCCGAGCCGGACCTCGAAGGAGCGGTCGATCTCGGACGCGATCCGCAGCGCCTCGTCGCGGTCCATCAGCCCGCGGACGAGCAGGCAGCCGCTCTCGAGGATCGCGGCGCGCAGCACCTCGGGGCTGAGTCCGTCGGGGGTCACCTCCGGGATCCGCGACTGCTCGCCGCGCGGCGGCAGCTCAGCCGCCGGCTCGGGATGGCGCGGCTCGTCGGCGGGGTTCGCGAGAAGCTCCAATCCGGCGAGGTGGCGAATCCG
>DASSEM010000243.1:0-7389 GCA_035695265.1 Solirubrobacterales bacterium | reverse complement strand
ACGATCTTCGTGGCGGGGTCGTGCTCCTTGAGCCGCCGCCCGACCCCCATCAGCGTGCCGCCGGTGCCGAGCCCGCTGACGAACGCGGCGACGTTGTCGAGCTCCTCGAGGATCTCGACCGCGGTCCCGTTGTAGTGGGCGAGCGGGTTCGCCTCGTTGCCGTACTGGTAGGGCATGAAATAGGAGGAATCGCCGTCGGCCATCTCGAGCGCCAGCTCGACCGCGCCGTTGGAGCCCTTCGTCCCCTCCGAGTAGACGATCTCGGCCCCGTACATGCCGAGGAGCTGCGCGCGCTCGGTGGTGACGTTGTCGGGCATCACCGCTTTCAGGCGGTAGCCCTTGCGGCGGCAGATCATCGCCAGCGCGATGCCGGTGTTGCCCGAGGTCGGCTCGAGGATCGTCTGCCCGGGCTCGATCTGGCCCTCCGCCTCGGCGCGGTCGATCATCGCCTTCGCGACGCGATCCTTGACCGAGCCGGTCGGGTTGCGCCCCTCGAGCTTCGCCCAGAGGCGGACCCCGGGGTGCGGGGAGAGCCGCTGCAGCTCGACCAGGGGCGTGTTCCCGATCGCCTCGAGAATGCTCTCGAACTGGCCGCCGCAGGGTCGGTTGAGCAGGTCGCCGCCCATCACTTCAGTAAGTGTAGTGAAGTGGGTTCGGGCCGCGGGGCCGTTCCGGATATGGTGGTTACGGCCTCACCGGCATGGGGCGGGTGCGGTTCGAGAGAAAGGGACGACCAGTGGAGAGAAAGACCAAGGCGTGGGCACTGATCGCGCTCCTCGCCGGCCTCGTGGCGGCATTCGCGGTCTCCGGCTGCGGCGACGACGACAGCACCACCGGCGGCGACGAGACGGGTGCCGCCAGTGACCTGCCGCTGATCTCGCCGGGGACGCTGACCGTGGGCTCCGACATCCCCTATCCGCCGTTCGAGCAGGGCCGGCCGCCGGACTACGAGGGCTTCGACATCGACCTGATCACCGCGGTGGCGGAGAAGATGGGCCTCGACACCAAGATCGTGGACCTCCCGTTCAACGTGATCCTGACCGGCGGCGGCGGGCAGTTCGACCTCGCGATCGCGGCGACCACGATCACGCCGGCGCGGGCGAAGAAGGTCGACTTCTCCGATCCGTACTTCAACGCCTCGCAGGGCCTGCTGGTCCAGGAGGGCTCCGACGTCCAGTCGGTCGATGACCTCGCGGGCAAGATCGTCGGCGCCCAGGACGGGACCACCGGGGAAACGTACGCCGAGGACAACACCGACGCGGCGGAGGTGCGGCCCTTCCCGCAGATCGACCAGGCCTACAACGCGCTCAAGGTCGGCCAGGTCGACGCGGTCCTGAACGACCTGCCGTCGGTCAACGAGGCCGCCGAGCAGCTCGATGGCCTCGAGGTCGTGGAGGACTTCCCGACCGACGAGCAATACGGGATCGTGCTCCCGAAGGGCCAGACCGCCCTGCTCGATGCCGTCAACTCGGCGCTGCAGGAGGTCAAGGACGATGGGACGCTGACCGAGCTCTACCAGGAGTGGTTCAGCGTCGACCCGCCCGAGGAGCTGCTGCAGGCCGGGCCGGCCGCGGCGCTCGGCGGTGGCGAGGGCGCCGCTAGCACGGACAGCACTACGGGCGGCTGAGCGCCGCCCGACACCGACTCGAGAAGAGGGCGCCCGCGGGCGCCCTCTTCTCGTTGACGGCCGCAGCCACTAGGGTGAGCGCGAGGAGCGAGGGAGAGAGGGCTCGCGGTGCAGCAGATAATCGACCAGTTCTTCGACTTCGGGATCATGTTCGATCCCGACAACTTCGACTACGTGATCAAGGGCTTCTGGTTCACGATCAAGCTCGCCGTCATCGCCGGGATCCTGTCGTTGCTCTGGGGCCTGATCCTCGCCGTTCTCCGCCAGACCCCGGGGAAGGTCGGGCGGATCATCCGCTGGCCCGTGATCGCCTACATCGACGTCTTCCGCGGCGTGCCGGCGCTGATCGTGATCCTGATCGTCTCGACGGCGCTCGGGGCGCTCTCGCAGCCCGACCTGGTGACCGGCGAGGGGGCGGTCCTGCCGCGCTGGCTCGGCGTCCCCGACTGGCTCGGCCAACCGTCACCGTTCTGGTACGGGGTGATCGCGATCACGATCACCTACGGCGCCTACATGGCGGAGGTCTACCGGGCCGGGATCGAGGCGGTGCCGAGCGGCCAGATGGAGGCCGCGCGCTCGCTCGGGATGAGCCACCGCCAGGCGATGCGGAAGGTGATCGTCCCGCAGGCCATCCGCAAGGTGATCCCGCCGCTGCTCAACGACTTCATCGCGCTGATGAAGGACACGACGCTGGTCAGCTTCATCGGCCTGATCGAGGTCGTCCAGGCGGGCTCCGACATCGCCTCCGAGACGCTCAGCAGCTCGGCGCTGACGCTCGGCGCGTTCCTGTTCATCCTCGTGACGATCCCGCTCGCCCGCCTCGTCGATTGGATGATCGCCCGCCAGCAGGCCCGCTACCAGCGGGGGACGGCATGAGAGGCGAGGCCGGAGAGTCCGGGATCGCGCCGACCGAGCCGCTCACGAGCGGCGAGGGTGGCGCTTTCCTGCAGCTCGAGGAGGTCCGCAAGAGCTTCGGCGACCTCGTCGTCCTCGACGGTGTCAACTTCGAGCTCGCCCGCGGCGAGGTCGTCTGTGTGCTCGGCCCGAGCGGCTCCGGCAAGAGCACGCTGCTGCGGTGCATCAATCTGCTCTCGCCGCCCGACTCGGGCCGGATCGTCCTCGAGGGAAAGGAGATCACCGGCCAGGGAGAGGCGGGCATCGACTTCGTCCGCCAGCGGGTCGGCATGGTCTTCCAGCAGTTCAACCTGTTCCCGCTGAAGACCGCGCTCGAGAACGTCGAGCTGGCGCCGGGGACCGTGCTCGGACGGGACCAGGGCGAGTGCCGCCGGCGCGGCAACGAGCTGCTCGCCCGGGTCGGCATGGCGGACAAGGTCGACGAGTACCCCGAGCGCCTCTCCGGCGGTCAGCAGCAGCGCGTCGCGATCGCGCGGGCGCTGGCGATGGACCCGCACGTGATGCTCTTCGACGAGGTCACCAGCGCGCTCGACCCCGAGCTCGTCAAGGAGGTGCTCGACGTGATGCGAGAGCTCGCCGACGAGGGGATGACGATGGTCGTGGTCACCCACGAGATCGGCTTCGCGCGCGAGGCCGCCCACCGGGTGATATTCATGGACGGCGGGGTGATCGTCGAGGACGGGCCGCCGGCGCAGGTCATCGACGACCCGCGCGAGCAGCGCACGAAGGAGTTCCTGGGGCTCGTCCTCGAGCACTGACGGTCTGCCGCTGACAACGTCGGGCGGAGTCGCTACCCTTCCGCCTTCGTGTCAGCAGCTCCGACGACAACCGGGGCACGGCTGAAGCTCCCGACACGCTGCCTTGTGGCGCTCTCGACCGCGCTGCTGGCGGCGTCCGTGACGTTCGCCCTGCCCGCCGCTTCCGATGCCGCGCAGGCCCCGAAGGGGTTCTTCGGCGTCCATCCGCGCGCGCTCGATTCCGCCGACTACCCGATGATGGCCAGCAGCGACGTCGGCCTGATCCGCACCGGCTTCGTCTACGCCGCGGTGCGGCCGAGCGAGGGCGCGCCCTTCGACTGGAGCCGCTACGACACCGTCGTCGGCGGCGCCGCGGACCAGGGCATCGACGTGCTGCCGGTGCTGCTCGGAGTACCGCCGTGGCTCTCGACCAAGCGTGGCGCGACGCCGCTCGACTCCCCCGCCGCGAAGGCCGCCTGGCGCGACTTCCTGACCGCGGCCGTCTCCCGCTACGGCCCCGGCGGAACGTTCTGGGACACCTACCCCGGCACGCCGCACCCGATCGAGGACTGGCAGGCCTGGAACGAGCCGAACTCCTTCAACAACTGGAAGCGGCCGAGCCCGCGCGGGTACGGGAAGCTGCTGGCGCTGTCGGCGAAGACGATCCACGGCGTCGACCCCGGGGCCAACGTGATCTCGGCCGGGGTCATCTCCCAGCCCGTGAACCGCAAGGCGATGGACGGGGACGTCTACCTGAAGAAGATGCTGAAGTCGCGCAAGGCCGCGAAGGCCGCCGATGGGATCGCGATCCACCCCTACACGGGCACCGTCAGGCAGGTGCGCAAGCAGATCGAGCTGACCCGGAAGGTGATGGACAAGGCGAAGCTGAAGCGGACGCCGATCTGGGTCACCGAGATCGGCTGGGGTCAGGGCCCCGGCGGCAAGAACCCGCTGATCGTGCCCGCCGCGAAGCAGCGCCGGAACCTGCGGGACTCCTTCCAGATGACGCTCAAGAAGCGCCGCAAGCTGCGGATCTCCAAGGTCGTCTGGTACCAGTGGCGCGACGGCCTCGACGAGGTCTGCGGCTGGTGCAACACGTCGGGCCTGCTGCGCGAGGACGGCACCGCGAAGGCGCTCCTCGGCGAGTTCGAGGCGATCGCCCGCCGCTAGGCGTTTCCCCTTGGCGGTTCGGCTCGCGCCCGGGCCGCCACCTTGGACGTGGGCTCACGCCCAGCTCCCACCGTTGCCTGGGCGGTGGCTTGGCAGCGAGGGAGGATACGAACGGGAACGAGCGGCACGAATCTGGGAATAGCTCCCGGAAAACGTGCACCTCGATGACCGTCCGCCACCTGCCCCCTCACTGCCCAAACCAGCGAGTGGCAACGGTGGGAGGCCGGCGGGAGCCGATTGCCCGTTGACGACCCTCAACCCGGGCCGGGACTCGCCAGCTTGCGGCGGCGCTGCAGGCGCCGGACCAGGTTCCGCGCGTAGGGGGAGCCGCCGCCGCGGGCGGCGATCGCGGCCGGGTACGAGTGTGTGGCGGTCGCGGCGCGCCAGCCGCTGATCCGGCCGCCGAGGCCGCTGAGGGTCCGGTCGACCGCGGCCTGGCCGGCGAGGATGACGAGGTCGCGGGCGAGGATCGACGGCAGTCGCGAGGGCGAGGCGACGCTCCACTTGCGCAGCACGTAGCCGCGGCCGAAGCCGGTCAGCCGATTCTTCGCACGGGAGCCGGACCCGAGCGTGGCCGAATGCTCGTGGGTTCCGAGGGCGTCGGGTGCGAGCCGGCAGGTCCCCCCCGCCTCCAGCATCCGCAGGACGAGGTCGACGTCCTCCCAGTAGGCGAAGAGGCGCTCGTCGAAGCCGCCGACGGCGAGGAAGGCGTCGCGGTCGAAGGCGGCCGCCTTCGGCGAGGGCCCGATCGGGTCCGGCGCCGAGGCGGCGCGGGACAGCGGCTCTCCGTTCAGGTAGTCATAGACGAGCAGGGTGCGATCGAGCTCCATGCCGGCGCTGTCGATCAGCTCCGGATGGCGCCAGTCGCGCAGCACCCCCGAGCTCATCACCACTCCGGTGCCGGGGTCGAGGGGCGCGACGAGGCGCTCGACGAACGTCGGCTCGCAGACGCAGTCGTCGTTGAGCAGGACGAGGGTGCCGGTGGAGGCGCGGCGGGCGCCGATGTTCATCGGCGCCGAGAAGCCGGCGTTGCGGTCGAGCGGGACGACCTCGGCGAACCCGTAGCGCGAGGCGGTCGATGTGACGGAGCCGCCGGGCGATGCGTTGTCGATCACGATCGTCTCGTGCTCGACGGTCTGGGCTGCGAGCGAGTCGAGCAGGCGGTCGAGGCGGTCGCCGGCGGGCGCCTGCGAGGGAACGATCAGCGTGGCGACGACCACCCTCAGAACGCGCCGGTGCCGCGCACGACCGCCGGCAGCGTGTGGATCAGGATTCGCAGGTCCTGGCCCAGCGAGGGGTTCTCGATGTACTGGATCTCTACCGCGAGCCGCTCCGAGAAGCTCAGCTCGCCGCGGCCGAAGACCTGCATCGGCCCGGTGACGCCGGGCTTGACGCTGAGTCGGACGCGCTCGGCGTCGGTGTAGCGCTCGACGACCTCGACCTGCTCCGGGCGTGGACCGACGATGCTCATCTCGCCGACCAGGACGTTGATGAGCTGCGGGACCTCGTCGATGCTGAGGCGCCGCAGCAGCGCTCCGACCCGTGTGATGCGCGGGTCGTCGCGAAGTTTGAAGGCGGGCTCGTCGAGCTCGTGGATGTCGATGAGCTCGTCGAGCTCGGCCTCCGCGTCGACCCGCATCGTCCGCAGCTTGTACATCCTGAACGGGCGGCCCCCGGCGCCGGCCCGGATCTGCGAGAACACCACCGGTCCGGGGCTGTCGAGCTTGATCGCGATCGCGATGACGATGGCGAACGGGGCGAACAGCAGCAGCCCGAGCGACGCGGCCGCGACGTCGAAGAGCCGCCGCATCAGAAGCGACGAGCGCGACGGGTCCCACGTGTTGTACTCGAGGATCGGCAGGTCGGCGAGCAGCACGAACCGCTGCGAGGGCAGTGCCTTGCCGCGGAGCGGCGAGACGACGCTGATCTTCACCTGGCGGTTGTGGCAGAGGTCCTTGAGGTAGCCGATCAGGTCCGCCTCCACGCCGGTGGCGGCGACGACGATCCGATCGACGCGATCGGTCAGCTCGCCGAGCTCGCGCTCCCGGTCGCGCCCGGTCCCGAGCGCATCGATCTCGCGGACCGCGGCGAGCTCGAGATGCATCTCGCGGAACAGCTCGAGCTTGCGCTGAAGCGATGCGATCACGGGCCCGTCGCCGACCAGGCCGACGAGCTCCGGCGGCGTCCGCTTCCACCACAGCCAGCGGGTCAGGGCACGAAAGCTGATCGTCGTCACGGCGGCCGCCACGAACAGCGCGATCCCGAGGCCGAGGCCCTCGGAGTCGGCCGGCGTCAGCGACAGGCCCAGGAGGACGAGAGTGGTCGTCAGCGCGACCCAGGCGAGGATCGACGGCACCTCGTCGGCGGTCAGGTGTCGGAGCGCCTTGTGGTCGCGGTCGTAGAGGCCGAAGAGCTTGGCCAGCAGGGGCCAGAGCGGGATGAAGAGAAAGGCCCAGAGGGTGCCGGTGACGGGCACGGTGGTGGCCGCGGTTGCGATCGTCGCCGCGGTGACGTCGGCGAGCGCCAGCAGCCGGCGGCGGCGGGCATCGCGCCACCAGCGACCGTGGCGACGGGTGCCCAGCCCACGGACGGGCTCGACGCGCGAGACGTCGCGGGATTCCGCCGGGGCTCCGGCTACCGCCTCAGTGCGGGCCAGCTTCGGCATCGGCCGCCCGTCTCCCTCCGAGCCTGCGGATCGATCGAAAAAGCGCCTGCATTCAGGGGGAAGGATAGATGCGTTGGCCGGATGTCAATCGGAGGCCGGCGCGTAGCGCTGCACCGGATCGATCGAGGCTCGCGGCACGATCAGCGGAGCGAGCCGGAGCGCCCGCTCCCCGTAGGCGGCGAGCGATCCACCGTCGCCGAGCTCGCCGGCGATCGAGGACGCGATGATCCATGAGCGGAAGTCATCCGGCGCAAGCTCGATCGCGCGCCGCGCCG
>DASSEM010000242.1:0-5194 GCA_035695265.1 Solirubrobacterales bacterium | reverse complement strand
TCGCGCTCGAGACAGGCGCCCCGGTCCTGCCGGTCGCGGTGACCGGCTCCGAGCACGTCCGCCGGGGCTGGCGCATCAGGCCGCGGAAGGTGCGCCTCCGTGCCGGCACGCCGACGACGTTCCCGCGGACCGAGAAGCCGTCGCCCAGCCTTGCGGCGACCGTCACCGAGCGGATCTGGCCGAACATCGAGCTGCAGTGGGAGTGGCTGGGCGGACTGCCGCCGATGCGCAAGGCCGCCGTGATCGGCGCCGGCAGCTGGGGGACGGCGGTCGCGGTCCTGCTGGCTCGCGGCGGGGTGGAGGTCCAGCTCGGCTGCCGCACCGCGGAACAGGCGGACCGGATCGCCGCCGACCGCGAGAGTTCCTACCTGCCCGGGATAACCCTCGCCGAATCGATCACGGTGAAGCGCGCCGCCGACATCGAGGTCGCCGGCCTCGACCTCGTCTGCCTCGCGGTTCCCTCGGCGTCGCTGCCGGCGGCGGTCGGCTCCCTCGCCGACCGGATCGGCTCGCGGACCGCGGTGCTGATGCTGAGCAAGGGCCTCGTGCCGCCGCTCGGAACGCTGCCGAGCGAGTACGTCGACGAGCGCGTCCGCTCGCGGGCGCTCGCCGCCCTCGGCGGGCCGGCGCACGCGAAGGAGGCGGCGTCGGGGACCGCGGCGCTGGTCCTCGCGAGCCGTGACGAGGACCTGCGCGCGCAGCTCGGCGACGTCTTCCACCGCGCCGGGCTGATCTGCGAGCGCACCCCGGACGTGATCGGCGTCGAGATGGCCGGCGCCGCCAAGAACGCCGCCTCGCTCGCCGCCGCCGCCGCGGCGCCGCACGGGCTCAACGCTGCCGGCATCGCCGCCGCCGAGATCTGGCGCGAGTGCTCGGAGTACGCGACGTTGCGCGGCGGATCTTTGGAGACGTTCGCCGGGCTCGCCGGCATCGGTGACCTGACCGCGACGGTGCTCGCCCCCGGGAGCCGCAACCGGCGGGCCGGCGAGCTGCTCGGCGACGGGGTGCCGGCCGAGCAGATCCCGGATCGCATCGGGCAGGCGTCCGAGGCCCTCGATTCGGTGCCGCTGATCGCCGCCGCCGTCGAGGGCGCCGGCGTCGAGGCCGGCGGGCTGAGCGGCCTGGCGGCGTTGATCGATGGCGAGATGACTGCAATCGAATGGGTCGAGGGCCTGCGCCGGGCGGAGCGGGCAAGGACCGCGGCGTGAGATCATCCGCGCGTCGTTCGCTCGCCCGGGCTGACCGGATCGGTCATCTAGGCTTGCCCGGTGGCGGAGAGCTCGAGCACGGACCCAACCTCGATCGCCGCCGGCAACGGCGCCCCTGCGGACGCCGGCAAGCGCGAGCTCGACCGCGCCTTCGAGGCGCTCTACCGCGAGCATCTACGCGACGTCTACTCCTACTGCTACTACCGGATCGGCAACCACCACGACGCCGAGGACCTGACCGAGCAGACGTTTCTTCAGGCCTACCGGCACTTCGAGCGGGCGCGCCGCGAGTCCGACGGCCGGCCTCTGCGCCCGTGGCTGATCCGGATCGCCCACAACCTCGCCGCCAACTACCACCGCGACCGCTCGCGGCGGCCGACCGCGGCGCTCGACAACGTCGAGCCGGTCGAGCACCCGCACGGGACCGAGCGCATCGTCGAGGGGCGGGAGCGGATGCGCGAGGTGATGTCAGGCCTCGACCGGCTGCCCGACGACCGGCGCGAGGCATTGATCATGCGCTTCTCGCTCGGCATGTCGAATCGCGAGATCGCCCGCGCGCTGGGCCGGAGCGACGGGGCGACGAAGGTGCTGATCCATCGCGCGATCAGGCAGCTCGAGGAGGAGCTCGAGCCGGCGGGGGCCGCCGATGAGTGAGCCTCGCTTCGAGTCCGAGGACCTCGAGCGCCTGCTCGCCGACGCGCTGCGCCCGATCGAGCCGCCGGAGCGGCTCGGCGGCCGCGTCGAGGCCACCCTCTCGAAGCTGACCGGCGCCGCGGCCAACGAGCTCTCGTGGTGGGCCGACGAGCTTTCGGAGACGGAGCTGCAGGCGCTCCGGGACCCGCGCAACTGGGTCCGCCCGGTCGCCGCCGCCGCGGTCGGCGGCGTCGCCGGGACGGCGCTCGTCCTGATCGAGGTCCGGCGCCGCCGTCGCAGTGAGGGCCTCCGCGGGCTCGCCGACGGGATCAGGCGCGCGATCGGTTAGCTGAGGCGGGCCGCTTCCCGCTGCGCTCCTCAGGCGCGCGCCGTGGCTGCTTCGACCGCCGTCGCGACCGCGGCAGCTTCGGCAGCGGGCCGTCGGCGAGGGCGGCGACCACCCCGAGCGCGCCGAGCACGAGGTGCAGGACGTTGTCCTCGTCGGTCAGCGGCAGGACCTCGAGGATCGACCCGATGTCGTGATCGGTCTCGGCCAGGCCCCAGATGCCGAGCACGAGGTAGAGGCCGCCGAGCGCCGCGGCGGTCGGGCGCGGCCGGCGGGCGGCGAAGCCGAGCGCGAGCAGCCCGCTGAGCAGGTAGAGGACGTTGCGCCAGCCGTTGACGACGATGATCCCGGCGATGTCGTCGGCCGTCAGGTCGCGGCCGGTGTCGAACCCGGCGTCGAAGAAGAAGCCGAGCACGCCGAGCAACGCCAGAAAGCCCCCGGCGACGAGCGCGTAGAGCCGTGCCGGCCCCGGGGCGTCCTCCGGCGCCCGCCGATCGGATCGATCTGCCATCGCGACGACAGCGTACGCTGCCGCGATCGCCACCTGCTACCGACACCCCGACCGGGAGACCGGCGTCGCCTGCTCGCGCTGCGGGCGGCCGATCTGCCCCGATTGCATGATCTCGACGTCGGTCGGGATGCGCTGCCCCGAGTGCGCCCAGGACCGGACGAAGGTGCGGACCGCGCGGTCGATGACGTCGGGAGCGATGCCGGCGACCTTCACGCTGATCGCGATCAACATCGCGGTCTTCGCTCTCCAGCTCCTCGGCGGCGGCCCATCCGGCACCGGCGGCTGGCTGTTCGCCGACGGCGCCCTCTGCGGCCACGCCGTCGGCGACGGCGGCATCTGTGGCGGCGGCGGGCAGATCATCGAGAGCGCCGGCGGCGAGTGGTGGCGCGTGATCAGCTCCGGCTTCCTCCACGGCGGGATCATCCACCTGGCGCTGAACATGTTCGTCCTGTTCATCCTCGGCCAGGTGCTCGAGCCGGCCATCGGGACCGTCCGCTTCGTCGCCGTCTACCTGGTCTCGCTGATCGCCGGCGCGGTCGGGGCGCTTGCGATGTCCGACCCGGTCACCTTCACGGTCGGCGCCTCAGGCGCGATCTACGGGCTCTTCGTGGCGACTATCCTGGTCGCCCGCCAGCGCGGGCACATGGAGGTCGTCCAGCAGCTCGCCTTCTGGCTCGTGATCAACCTCGTGTTCACGTTCGCGGCCTCGAACGTGAGCGTCGGCGGGCACCTCGGCGGGATCGTCGGGGGCGCGATCGGCGCCCTGATAGTGGTCGCCGCCGAGCGCAGCATCGCCCGCCGCGAGACGCTCGTCGCGGAGCTGGCGATGATGGCCGGCCTCGGCGCCGTCTTCCTCGCCGCCGCGATCATCGTCGCCCAGCAGGGGCTCAACTTCTCGATCTAGCCGGGCAGGCGATCGCGAGAGGTTCCAGCCGCCCCCGGCGGCGCTATAGGATCGGTCCAGGATGCTGCTCAGCGACGAGGAGATCGAGCGCCGGCTCGGCGAGCGGGCTGGCTGGAGGCGCGAGGGCGACGCGATCGTCCGCGAGCTCGACCGCGGCGACTTCGTCGGCTCGGTCCGGTTCGTCGACGCGATCGTCGAGCCGGCCGAGGAGCTCGGCCACCATCCCGACGTCGAGATCTCCTGGGCGACCGTGACGGTGCGGATCTCGACCCACTCCGAGGGCGGGATCACAGCGGCCGACTTCGAGCTCGCCGAGCGGGTCGACGCCCTGGCCTAGCCGATGAAGCTACTCCACGTCGTCGGGACCCGCCCGAACTTCGTCAAGATGGCGCCGGTCATCGCGGCGCTCCGCGATCTCGACCCGGAGGGGCGCCACGTCCTCGTCCACACCGGCCAGCACTACGACCGGATGATGTCGGAGGTCTTCCTCGAGGAGCTCGGCGTGCCCGCGCCCGACCACATGCTCGGCGTCGGTTCGGGTTCGCATGCCGCCCAGCTCGGCGGCGTCCTCGAGGCGATTGCGCCGGTCCTGTCCGCGGAGGCGCCCGATCTCGTGATCGTCCCCGGCGACGTCAACTCGACGCTGGCCGCGGCGCTCGCCTCCGCCCACCTGCGGATCCCGCTGGCGCACGTCGAGGCGGGGCTGCGGAGCTTCGATCGGACGATGCCGGAGGAGGTCAACCGCGTCCTCACCGATCAGGTCTCGGACCTGCTCTTCACACACTCGCCCGAGGCCGCCGGCAACCTCACCGCCGAGGGGGTCGGGAGCGAGCGCGTCCATCTCGTCGGCAACACGATGATCGACACCCTCGTCGCGCTCGAAGGCCGGTTCCGCGAGCGCCGCGCCTGCGCCGCCCACGGCGCCGACCGCGGCTCCTACCTGCTGGTGACGCTGCACCGCCCCGCCCTTGTCGACGGGCCCCTGCTCGAGACGGCGATTGCGGCGCTCGCGGACGTATCGCGGTCGCTCCCGGTCCTGTTCCCCGCCCATCCACGGACCCGGGCGGCGCTCGGCGACCGCGCGTCCGGGCTGCCGCCGGAGCTTCACCTGCTCGATCCGGTCGGCTATCTCGACTTCCTCTCGCTGGAGGCCGACGCGGCGGCGGTCCTGACCGACTCGGGCGGCATCCAGGAGGAGACGACCTACCTCGGCGTGCCTTGCTTCACACTGCGCGACAACACCGAGCGCCCGATCACCGTCGAGCACGGCACCAACACGCTGCTCGGCCTCGATCCGGGCCGGATCGCCGAGCTGCCGGCGCTGATCGGACGGCCGGCGCGGGAGGGTGAAGCGCCGCCGCTCTGGGACGGCCGCGCCGCCGGTCGCCTGGCGCGGATCGTCGCCGACCGCCTCGCGCGCTGATCAATCCGCGGTTTGCGCGGTTCGGGGCCCGTGGTCGCCCGTTGCCGCTCCGGAAGCTGCGATATTGCGGATCGTGGTCAGCCTCAGCTTCGCGCCGAAGGATCGGGTGTTCTTCGACCTGCTCTCCGAGTCGGGCCAGAACGCGCTGCGGGCGTCCGGCCTGCTGCAG
>DASSEM010000241.1:0-6834 GCA_035695265.1 Solirubrobacterales bacterium | reverse complement strand
CGCGAGATCGCGACCAAGGGCGTCCGCCAGGCGCTCAAGGACTACGTCTTCTTCCCGGCGCTGAGCGGCACCGAGTGGAAGAAGACCCTGTACGCGAATTTCACGGCGAATCTGATCCGCAACGTCTGGTCGAACGCGATCATCTTCTGCGGCCACTTCCCCGACCAGACCTACACGTTCACCGCGGAGGAGACCGCTGACGAGTCGCGCGGCGGCTGGTACGTGCGCCAGCTCACCGGCGCGGCGAACATCGAGGGCGGTCCGCTGTTCCACCTGATGAGCGGCAACCTCGGCTACCAGGTCGAGCACCACCTCTACCCGGACATGCCCTCCTCGCGCTACGGCCAGATCGCTCCGAAGGTGCGGAAGATCTGCGAGCGGTGGGGCCTCCCCTACAACACCGGCCCGTTCCGCAGGCAATGGGGGTCGGTCCAGCGGACGATCCTCCGGCTCGCCTTCCCGGGCGGCAGGGAGCGACGGAAGCCGGGACCGTGGCGGGAGCCGGAGCGTGCGGAGAGCCCCGACCCGCGCAACGGCGAGGTCGATCGAAGCACCGCCGAGGGCGCGCTCGCCCCGTTCCCGTAGGCCGCCGCGCCCGCCGCCGGCGCCGGCGGGTTCTGCCAACCTGCTGAGCCCCGATGGCCGCGAACGGACAACGGAAGCTCGTGCTCGTCGTCGTCGACTCGCTGCGCGCCGACATGCTCACCAAGACGGTGCGGGCGGGCGAGGCGCCGACCTTCCGGAAGCTGATCGACCGCGGCGAGCTCGTCACCGACTGCGTCTCGTCGTTCCCGTCGGTGACGCCGGTCTGCACCTCGGAGATCACGACCGGGGTGCGGCCCGACCGCCACCTGATCCCGGGGATGAACTGGTACCACCGGGCCGAGCAGCGCTACGTCGAGTACGGCTCCTCGTTCGAGGCGACCCGGGCCTTCGGCCTGTTCCGCTCGCTCTACGACACCGTCTACAACCTCAACATGGGGCACCTCAACTTCGAGACCCCGACGCTCTTCGAGCGGCTCGCCGACGCCGGCCACCGGACCGCCTGCACCCCGTTTCTGATCTACCGCGGCCGCACCCGGCACGAGGTCGGCCTCGAGGGCCTGTTGAAGGCGTTCGCGAACGCGGCCCGGTTCCACCACGCCGTCTGGGGCCCGGAGGAGCTCTTCTACGGCGAGCTCTACACGTCCCGCAAGGTCGACTGCCCGCCGACCCTCGCCCGGCCCGCGACCCGCGACGCCTACTCGGCCTGCGTCGCCCGCGACCTCGTCGAGCACGACCTCTACGACTTCCTGCTCTTCTCGCTGCCCGACAACGATTACTACTCCCACCGCGACGGCCCCGAGGGGATGCCGGGGGCGATCGCGCTCGCCGACGACGCGATGTCCGATCTCGTCACCGCCCACGGCGGGATGGACCGCTTCCTCGCCGCCAACGGGGTGATCGTCGTCGCCGACCACGCGCAGTCGTTCGTCGAACATGGGCTGAGCCTGCAGGAGGTGCTCGCCGAGCGCTGGCGGGTGCTGCAGCCGAACGACGAGCCCGGCGACGAGGACGAGCTCGCGGTCGGACCGAGCGGCCGCGGCGCCGGGATCTGGCTGCTGCCGGCCGACGCAGACGATCGCGCCCGGCTCGGCGCCGAGGTCTCCGCCCACCTCGAGCATGACGTCGAGGGCATCGACCTGCTCGCCTGGATCACCCCCGAGGGCGACGAGCGCGGCCGGTGGGCCGCGGTCAGCGGCAGCGGCATCGAGCTCCGCTTCCGGCCCGGCGATCAGGTCCGCGACCCCCGTGGCCGCGGCTGGGAGCTCGACGGCGACCCGGCCGCGCTCAGCGCCCGGATCGACGACGGGACCTTCCTCAGCGACGCCTACCCCGATGCGCTGGCGCGGCTCTGGTCGGCGCTCGCCAACCCGAACGCCGCCGACATCCTGGTCAGCCTCGCGGCGGGCTGGGAGTGCGTCGACTGGGGCGGTGGCAACCACCTGCCGGGCGGCAGCCACGGGTCGCTCCTCGCCGAGGACTCGCTCGGCGCCCTGCTCACCGTGGCCCTCGACGGCGAGCGCCCGGAGCGCGAGCAGTGGGCGATCAGCGACGTCTACAGCCTCGTCGAGGGCCATTTCGGCCTCGCGAACTAGGATGCCCGCGGTGGGGAGCGAGCTCGGCACCGGCGATGGGACGGCGACTCGACCGCCGGCGCGGCCTGGGCGCTGGGAGGCGGCCGCCAATGCGACCTGGGCGCTGATCCGTCGGGTCCACCTCGGGACGCGGAAGCCGGCGAACTGGCTGCAGCTCTTCCACTTCGCGGTCGTCGGCGGGATCGGCTACGTCGTCAACCTCGCCGTCTTCACGCTGCTCGCCGAGGGCGCCGACGTCAACCACCTGCTCGCCGCGGTCGGCGCGTTCGTCGTCGCCGTCACCAACAACTTCCTGCTCAACCGCCACTGGACCTTCCGCCGCCAGGGCTCGAAGGAGTCCCACGCCGGATTTCAGGCCGCGCGCTTTCTGACCGTCAGCATCGTCGGCCTCGCCGTCAACCTCGTGATCCTCGAGCTGCTCGTCTCCAGCGCCGGCCTCGCCGAGCTCCCGAGCCAGGCGATCGCCGTGGCGCTCGCGACCCCGGTCAACTTCATCGGCAACAAGCTCTGGACCTTCGACCGCTAGATCAGCCATCTGAGGCCGGCGCCGCCGGGCTGGCATAGTTCCCGCCATGGTCAATTTCAGGAAGCTCTCCGCTCGCGCCGAGAAGGCGAAGGATCTGATCGACAAGCAGGGCGGCACCGACGCGCTCAAGGACAAGGCCGATCGGATCAAGGGAATCGCTCGCGGCCAGGGCTCGGTCTCCGACAAGGCCAAGGCCGCCGCCGAGGTCGCCAAGGAGAAGCCGAAGCCGGAGGAACAGGGCCAATAGCCGACCCCGACCGCCCGGCGTGATCCGCGCCGGGACGATCATCGGCGCCGTCCTCCTCGCGGCGCTGGCGCTCGCCTCGAACGCGACGGCCGCCGGTTCGACCCCGGTCCCCTCCGGGTTCCCGGAGACGCCCTCCGACTACGCGATCAGCGCCCGCGAGGCGGTGCGGATCGCCGACACCGACCCGAAGATCGTCGCCCGTGAGGCGGCGCTCGCCGGCGACGACTCGTTCAGCGCCAGCGTCCAGGCGGAGCCGGTCCGGGTCTGGGAGGTCGGCTACTTCCTGAACGACGAGAAGGTCAACCTCGTCATCGTCGATGCCACGACCGGCGCCGTCACCCAATCGTGGACCGGCGCCGCCGTCGATTGGCCGATGGCGCGCGGCAAGCCGGGCCAGTTCGGTCACATCCTCAACTCGCCCTGGGTCTGGATCCCGCTCGCGCTCGTCTTCCTGCTCGGCCTCTTCGACTTCCGCCGGCCCGGAAAGTGGGTCCACCTGGACCTCCTCGTCCTGCTCAGCTTCGGGGTCAGCGAGGCGTTCTTCAACGCGGCCGAGATCGGCGTCTCGGTGCCGCTCGTCTATCCGCCGCTCGTCTACCTGCTGCTGCGCATGCTCTGGATCGGCTTCCGCGGGCACGGGCTCGACCGGACGGCGGGGGAGGGGCTGCGGCCATCGGCGCCGGTCTGGCTTCTGACGATCGCGGTCGCGGCGCTGATCGTCCTCCGGCTGACGGCGAACCTCTCCGACTCGGGGGTGATCGACGTCGGCTACGCCGGCGTGATCGGCGCCGACAAGATCACCCACGCCGAGCCGATCTACGGCGACTCCTTCCCCGACGACAACCCGACCGGCGACACCTACGGCCCCGCCAACTACTTCGCCTACGTCCCGTTCGAGGCTGCGTTCCCGTGGAGCGGCTCCTGGGACGACCTGCCGGCGGCGCACGCGGCGACGATCTTCTTCGACCTCGCGACGGTGGCGGGCCTGTTCGCGCTCGGGCTGGTGCTCGTCCGGCGGCGCCGGAGCGCCGACCCCGACGACGAGGAGCCGGCGGCGGCGCCGGCGGGCGGCGGGCGGATCCGACGCCGCCTCCGCGCCTGGTTCCCCGACCGCGATGGCAACGTCCTCGGCCTCGTGCTCGTCTTCGCCTGGGTCGCGTACCCGTTCACGGCCTACGCGATGCAGGGCAACTCCAACGATGAGCTGATCAGCGCCCTGCTGGTCTGGAGCCTCGTCTTCTTCGCGAGCCCGATCGCCCGCGGCGGCCTCCTCGCGGTCGCGTCGATGACGAAGTTCGCGCCGCTGATGCTAGTCCCGCTCTACGCCGCCGGCGGCCGCGGCATCCGCATCCGCACCCGGGACGACCGTCGCGCGGCGCTCGGACCGCTCGTCCGCTTCGCGCTCTCGTTCCTGTTCTTCGCGGGGCTGCTCCTCGCCTACCCGGCGGTCGATCCCGGCCTCGGTGCGTTCTGGGAGCGGACCGTGGAGAGCCAGCTCGACCGCGACAGCCCGTTCAGCATCTGGGGCCAGGCCGACCTCGAGTGGCTGCAGACGATCCTCAAGGCCGGCCTCGTCGCGCTAGCGATCGTCGCCGCCTTCTTCCCGTGGCGGCGGACCCTGATCCAGATCGCCGCGCTCGCCGCCGCGCTGGTGATCGGCGTCGAGCTGATCCTCGAGCACTGGTTCTACCTCTACATCCCCTGGTTTCTCGGGCTGATGCTGGTCGCGCTCGTCGCCCGCGATGCCGACGACGTCTCCGCCGACACCCCGATCGGGTAGGAGTACGTCGCGATGCCGGCGCCGTCGAGGATCCATCGCCCCCAGGTCGCGGCGACGATGCGCGACCGCGAGGAGGTGACGCCGCTCGAGCTCTTCTTCGACCTCGTCTTCGTCCTCGCGCTGACCCAGTGCACGGCGCTGATGGCCGACGAGCCGACCTGGGCCGGGCTCGCCAAGGGCGTCCTCGTCCTCGGCGTGCTGTGGTGGGCGTGGACCGCCTACGCCTGGCTGACCAGCGTCGTCGATCCCGAGGAGGGGACGGTGCGGCTGGCGATGTTCGCGGCGATGGCGGCGCTGCTCGTGATCGCGCTCTGCGTGCCGGAGGCCTTCGACGACCTCGGCCTCGTCTTCGCCGGCGGCTACATGGTCGTCCGCGCCGCCCACATCCTGCTCTTCCGGCTCGCCAGCCGCGACGACCCGGCGCTGCGCAGCTCGACGAACGGGCTCGCGATCGGGACGGCGATCGGCACCGGGCTGCTCGTCGTCGCCTCCCAGCTCGACGGTCTCGAGCAGGGTGCGCTGTGGGCGATCGCGCTAGGGCTCGACATGGCCGAGCCGTACTTCTTCGGCGCCGAGGGCTGGAAGCTCGTGCCCGACCACTTCGCCGAGCGCCACGGGCTGATCATCATCATCGCGCTCGGCGAGTCGATCGTCGCGATCGGGATCGGCGCGGAGGAGTCGCTGACGTTCGGGATCGCGGTCGCCGCCGTCCTCGGCATCGCCCTCGCCGCGACCCTCTGGTGGGCCTACTTCGACGTCGTCGCTCTCGTCGCGGCCCGTCGGCTCGCCAATGCGACCCCCGGCCGCGAGCAGAACGAGATCGCCCGCGATTCGTTCTCCTACCTGCACTTCCCGATGGTCGCCGGAATCGTCCTGCTGGCGCTCGGGCTGAAGCAGACGATCGCCCACGTCGACGAGCCGCTCGCGATCGAGGTCGCGACCGCGATGCTCGGCGGCCTCGCGATCTACCTGCTCGCCCACGTCGCCTTCCGCTGGCGCAACGTCCACCGCTTCAGCACCCAGCGGCTCGTCACCGCCCTGCTCGCGCTGGCGCTGATCCCGCTAGCGACGGAGATCACCTCGGTCGCGACGCTGGCGCTCGCGACGGCGCTGATGGTCGCCCTGATCGTCTACGAGACCTGGCGGTTCGCCGAGCTCCGCGACCGCCTCCGCCACGCCTGAACTGATATATGACCATGGTAAGCTGACCATGGTCCAATGGAGATCTCTGCCAGCCAGTTCAAGGCCCGCTGCCTCTCCCTGCTCGACGAGGTCGCCGAGTCCGGTGCCGAGCTGATCGTCACCAAGCGCGGCGAGCCGGTGGCGCGCGTCGGCCCAGTCGATCCTGGCGCCTCGCTGGTCGGAACGGCCGAGCAGCTCGTCGACGACGAAGAGCTGATCGCGCCGATTGGCGAGGCCTGGGAGGCCGAGCGCGAGGCCGGTTGACGGTCCTCCTCGATACCCACGCCTGGCTCTGGTGGTGCGCGTCGCCGGAGCGGCTCAGCGACCGCGCCGCCACCACGATCGAGGGGGAGGAGACGATCTTCGTCTCCTCGATCTCGTGCTGGGAGCTGGGGATGCTCGTCAGCACGGGCCGGCTCGAGCTCGACCGTCCGGTCGACGCATGGGTCCGCCTCGCGCTCGCCCGGCCCGGCCTGCGGGCGTTGCCGCCGGGCCCGCGGGCGGCGACTCTCGCCGGGACGCTCGATTCGGACGAGTTCCACGGCGACCCCGCCGACCGGCTGATCTACGCGAGCGCCCGGACCGAGGGCGCCGGCCTCGTCACCCGCGACAGCCGCCTGCGCGACTTCGACCCGCGCGGGACCGTCTGGTAGCCAGACTCTCGCGAGACGACAGAAGCGTCCTCGGGCGGGACGGAACGGTCGTCTCGGTATCGGGTCTCAGTCCACCATTCGCTCGCGGAGGCGCGAGTGGCGGTCGGTCGCGTCGGTGTTGGCGAGGGCGCGGGCGACCGCGGCGTCGTCGCCGGCGAGCACGCAGAGCTTCTGCGCCCGGGTCACGGCGGTGTAGAGGAGGTTCCGGGAGAGCAGCTGGGGGGCGTGGCTCGAGTGCAGGCAGACGATCACCGCCGGCACCTCGATCCCCTGCGCCTTGTGGACCGAGGTGCAGAACGCGCCGCGGA
>DASSEM010000240.1:0-9393 GCA_035695265.1 Solirubrobacterales bacterium | reverse complement strand
ACCGCGATCACCGCCGACCTCGGCGCCCGCAAGATCCGCGAGGAGCTCGACGCGCTGATGGTCCTCGGGGTCGATCCGATCAAGAACCTCGTCGTGCCCCGGTTCCTCAGCCTGATGCTGATCACCGGGCTGCTCAACATCTACGCCCTGCTCTTCGGGATCAGCGGCGGCATCTTCGCCGAGCTCACCTACGGGCAGCCGCTCGGCGGCTTCTTCGCCACCCTCTTCAACAACGCCTCGGTCACCGACCTCTGGGGCTCGGTCCTGAAGACGACCCTGTTCGGGGCGATCGTCGCGATCGTCTGCTCCTACAAAGGGATGAATGCGTCCGGAGGTGCGCAGGGCGTCGGCACCGCCGTCAACGAGGCGGTCGTGATCGCGTTCATGGGCGTGTTCGCCTTCAACTACGTCTTCACCCAGACGCTGCTCGCCACCCACCCCGAGATCAGCACGATCAAGTGAGCCGGGCCGCTTAGATGTCGGGCTGGCTTGCTCTGCCGCGCGAATGGCTCTCCTCGATGGGGGAGATCTCGCGCTTCTGCCTGCGGGTGATGGGCCTCGTCTACACGGGCCGGGTCTTCCAGTTCTTCGGCGAGGCGCTGCGGCAGGCCGGCGTCCTGATCCTCGGCTCGACGATCGTGATCTGGGGGCTCGTCTTCATCCTCGGCCTCCAGTGCGGCATCGAGGGCGCCTACTTCACGCGCTCGGTCGGCGCCCCCGCCTACGCCGGCAACTTCGCCGCCTGGTGCGACCTGCGCGAGGTGATCCCCTACGCCTTCGGCTACATGATGAGCGCCAAGGTCGGGACCGGGATCGTCGCCGAGCTCGGGGCGATGCGGATCTCCGACGAGATCGACGCGCTCGAGGTGATGGGCATCCAGCCGGTCACGTTCCTGGCCGCGACCCGCCTGCTCGCCGCCTGGATGACCCTTCCGTTCATGTACCTCGCCGCGATCGGCGTCGGCTTCGTCGCCTCCTACATCGCGGTCGTCGAGCAGATCGGCGATACCTCAAGCGGCGGCTACCTGCTGATCTTCTGGATGTTCCAGAACCCTCCCGACTTGATATTCAGCGTGATCAAGGGGATGTTCATGGCAACGGCGATCGTCCTCGTCGGCTGCTACTACGGCTACACGGCCTCGGGCGGGCCGGTCGGCGTGGGCACGGCGACTGCGAAGTCGATGGTGTTGAACATCGTGCTCGTGCACATCATCGGGATGATGGGAACCCTGGTCTTCTGGGGCGCGAACCCCCGGGCACCGATCGGCGGTTGAGGCGGACGACGAGGAGGATGGCGTGAGAGACGAAGAGAACCGCGAGCAGTCGATGTACCAGGGTCGGCCGGCGCCGACCCCGCCGGCGCAGGCGCCCCCGAGCGGGCCGATCGGAGGCGACCCTGACTCCGCCGCTCCCGGGCTCGGCAGGCTCAACGTCGACTACACGATCCCCGGCGTCGAGTCCAACGACACCGATCCCTACCGCTGGCACACCGGCGAGAAGCGCGACCACGGCGGCGAGGACGCGATCGAGGTGATCGACCTCGTCAAGCAGTTCGGGAACACCCGGATCATGAACGGTCTCAACCTCGGCCTTCCCGACGACGAGGTCTCGATGGTCCTCGGGCCCTCGGGCACCGGCAAGAGCGTCCTGGTCAAGCTGATCGTCGGCCTGCTCTACCCGGATTCGGGCGACATCCTCGTCCATGGCGAGTCGGTCCCGTTCATGACCGACGACGAGCTGTTCGAGATGCGGAAGAAGTTCGGCCTGCTGTTCCAGGACGGCGCGCTCTTCGGCTCGATGAACGTCTACGACAACACCGCCTTCCCGCTGCGTCAGCACACCGACAAGTCGGAGGACGAGATCGCCGAGATCGTCAACCGCCGGCTCGGCGAGGTCGGGCTCGCCGAGGCCCATTACAAGATGCCGAACGAGCTCTCCGGCGGGATGCGGAAGCGGGCCGGCTTCGCGCGGGCGCTGGTGCTCGACCCGGCGATCGTCTTCTTCGACGAGCCCGATTCGGGCCTTGACCCCGTCCGGACCGCGCTGCTCTGCGAGCTGATCCGCGAGATCCACGAGGAGAACGGCGGCTGCTACATGGTGATCAGCCACGACCTCGGGACCGCGCGCCGGATCGCCGACTTCATCGCGGTGCTCTGGAAGGGCCGGATCGTCGAGAGCGGCCCGAGCGAGGAGCTCTTCAACTCGGACAACGACTTCGTCCGCCAGTTCCTGAACGCCGAGGTGGACGGCCCGCTGGCGATGGACTAGGGGGCAGTTCGGCTCGCGCCGGGCCTCCACCGTTTCCAGGCGTTGGTTTGGGCACCGAGGGGAGAACCCGGACGGTGTCGTGCCGCCAAGGGCAGATATGTCCCATCTCGTGGGACAAATCTGCTTCGGAGCCAACGCGCCGCAGATATTCCACCTGTCAGGTGGTAAATCTGCGCCGCACGTGACGTCGAGGCAACGGTCATCCTCCCGGCTCTCCCCTCACCAGCCCAATCCAACTGCCACGCAACGGTTGGAGTCCCGGCGCGAGCCCACAGCCAACGTCGATGGTCCCGGCGCGAGCCGATGCTGCCTGCCGCTGCGCGCTTCCCCGCCGCCTAACCTCTGACCCGTGCGCCGCTTCCTCGGTCGCATAGGAGAGTGGTCGGTGACCCGCCCGGCCGCCGCGATCGTCGCGGTGGTGTCGGTGGTCGCGATCGTCGCCGTGATCGGCGGCCTGCGGCTCAGCCCCGATGCCGGCACCGACAAGCTCGTCGACGACGACTCGCCGGCGTTCGCGGGAACCGAGCGGTTCCGGGATCGATTCGGCGACGACGCAATCGTGATCCTGGCCGAGGGCGACCTGCGGAAGCTGATGCTGACCGGCGACATCGGCCGGTTGCTCGCGCTCGAGACCTGCCTTGCCGGGCGGGCGCCGAGCAGCGGCGATCCGAGCGACGTCTGCGATCGGATCGCCGCGCTCGGCGCGACCCGCGTCGTCTTCGGGCCGGCGACCTTCATCAACGAGGCCGCGGCCCGCTCGAACGAGGCGATCCTGAGCCAGGTCCGGTCGCTCCAAGACGCGTCGCCCGCCGAGCAGGAGCGGCTCTTGCGCCAGTTCCTGTCCAGCGGGCTGAGCCCCGCGGCCGTGCTCGGCGGGCTGTCGATCGGCAATCCGCAGTTCGTCTCCTCGATCGTGTTCGACCAGAGCAAGCCGGGCGCGCCGCCGAAGTCGAAGTTCGGCTACCTGTTCCCGAGCGACCGCAGCGCCCTGATCTCGATCCGGCTGCACCCCGACGTCTCGTCGGACGATCGCCGCGAGGCGATCGAGCTGATCCGCACGGCGGTCGGCGAGTCCCGCTTCGACCTCAACCACGGCACCTACGAGATCTCCGGCATCCCGGTCGTCGCGCAGGGGCTCGCCGACGAGCTCGGCGGTCAGATCGCGGTCCTGTTCGCGATCGCGCTGCTGGTCATGGCCGTGGTTCTCACGATCGTCTTCGGCCCGCCGCTGCGCCTCCTGCCGCTCGCGATCGCGGTCGGCGCCGCCGGGTTCGCGTTTGGCCTCCTGTCGTTGCTCGGCGGCTCGCTGACGATGGCGTCGGTGGCCGTCCTCCCGGTCGTGATCGGCCTCGCCGTCGACTACGCAATCCAGCTTCAGGCGCGCTTCCGCGAGGCCGCCGCGGGCGGACGCCGCCCACCCGCCGCCGCCGTCTTCGCGGCGGTCCGCGGCGGTCCCGTGATCGCGACCGCGGCGCTCGCGACCTCGGTCGGCTTCCTCGCCCTCGTCCTGTCGCCGATCCCGATGGTTCGCGAGTTCGCGATCGCGCTCGTGGCCGGCATCGCCGCCGCGCTCGCGATCTCCCTCACCGCGGGGCTCGCTGCGCTTTCGATGGCCCCGGCCGACGGTGGCCGCCGGCCGGCGACAGGGCGCTTCAAGGCGATCCGGAATCGCGTCGCCGCCGGGCAGCGGCGGGCGGTGAGGGGGTGGAACCGGGCGCTGGCCGCCTCGATCCGGCATCCAGGCCGGGTGCTCATGGTGGCTGCGGTCCTGACCGTGACCGGCTGGGTGGCCGGCTCCGGGACCAAGGTCGTCACCGACATCCGTGAGCTCGTGCCCGCCGACCTGCCCGCGATGCAGTCGGTGGATCGCCTCCAGGACGCGACCGGGGTCTCGCAGGAGCTCGACGTCATCGTCTCCGGCGAGGTCACCTCCCCGCAGGCGATCGCCTGGATGGGCGACTTCAAGCAACGGGTGCTGGCCGAGCACGGCTTCGGCCCGGGTACGCCCAACTGCCTCGCGGAGTCGGTCGAGCTCTGCCCCGGGCCCGCCCTCTCCGACCTCTTCGACCTGAGCTCGGGGGCGCCCCTCGATCAGGGGCGGATCGATGCCGTCCTCGCCGCCGTTCCCGAGTACTTCTCGCAGGCGATCCTCTCGCGCTCGGAGGAGGGCGACGTCGCCGCGCTTTCGTTCCTGATCCCGGTCATGCCGCTCGACGAGCAGGAGCAGCTCGTCTCGTCGATCCGCGCCGAGCTCGACCCGCCCCCCGGGGTGACTGCCGAGGTCGTCGGGCTGCCGGTGCTGACGGCCGACGCGAGCGCGGCGCTGGCGGGCTCCCGCTACTGGCTCGCGGTCGCCGGCCTGCTCGCCGTCGGCTTCGTCCTGCTCGCCGTCTATCGCTCGCCGTCGCGAGCCCTCGTTCCACTGCTTCCGATCGCGCTCGCGACCGGCTGGTCGGCCCTCGTGCTAGAGGCGATCGACATCCCGCTGAACCCGATGTCGGCGACGCTCGGGGCTTTGGTGATCGCGGTCGCGACCGAGTTCAGCGTCATCCTCGCGGCCCGCTACCACGAGGAGCGCGCCGCCGGCCACAGCGTCGGTGAGGCGCTCCGCTCGACCTACTCGCGGACCGGGACCGCCGTGCTCGCCTCGGGGATCACCTCGATCGCCGGCTTCGGCGTGCTCGCGTTCAGCCGGATCACGATGCTGCGCGACTTCGGGATCGTCACCGTGGTCGATCTCAGCGTCGCACTCGCCGGGGTCATGGTGGTCCTGCCGGCGGCGCTGGTCTGGGCCGAGGAGGGATTCCACCCGCTGCCGCGGGCCCGGCGGTTCCTCCGCCCGCTGCGCTCCCGAAACGCCGACGCTGCGACCTGAGCATGGCCGGGGAGGACGAGGATCGCGATCGTGGCGGCTGGTGGCCGCAGAAAGGGGGGTCGCAGCGTCGCGGAACGGGGGAGAGGCCGCGCGGTCTCGCGAGCCCGAATCAATCGCCGCGACCGGCCGGGCGCTATTCGGCGTTCGTCGGGATCGCCTTCGTGGTCGTGATCGCGATCGCGCTGCTCAACCTGCTCAACGACGACGACGCCGGGATCATCGGCGCCGGCGCCGGCGGTCGCGGCTGGCCGCTGCCCGGATTCGCGGTCCCCGACGCCCTCGCCGGCATCGTTGCCGACGCGAACATCGCCCAGGACGACTGCGAGAGCTCGCGCAACCCGTGCCCCGAGGACGAGCGCCGCACCCCCGCCTGCGAGATCGAGACCGAGGGGGCGATCCGCGTCTGCGACCTGTTCGACCGGCCGCTTGCGATCTCGTTCTGGTTCACGCGTGGGGGCGATTGCCTGCCGAGCCAGGATGCCTTCGACGCGGTGGCGGAGCGTTACGCGGGGCGCGTCAACTTCCTCAGCGTCGACGTCCGCGACGATCCCGGGACGGTCGCCGACATCGTCCGCGAGCGTGGTTGGAGCGTTCCGGTCGGCCTCGACCGCGACGGCGCCGTCTCCAACCTCTACCGGGTCGGCGTCTGCCCGACGATCGTCCTCGCCTATCCCGGCGGGATCCTCTACCGGGCGGCGATCCGGGGCGGCAACTACGGCGTCGGCGAGCTCTCCCGGCTGATCGACGAGCTGATCGCCGCGTCCCGGCGGCGGGCGGCCGAGAGCCGGTGATGGGCACCGGCGACGATCGCGAGGAGGTGCCGCTCGCCCGGCGGGGAGCGGTCGATCACGACCTCGCCGCCGAGCTGCCGGGCCTCTACCTGGCCTTCCTCGAGGTCGACCGTGGCTCCGGACGCAGTCCGCGCTCGCTGAAGCGGCGGCTCGCGGCGCTCTCGGACCGGTTCGGCGGCCCGCAGGCGATGACCTTCAGGACGAAGCCGATCCCCTGGGCCTACCGCGTCTTCTACCGCCACATCGGCCTCGACCCCGACGAGCAGCCGACCGGGCCGGAGGCGCTCGTGCTCGAGCGGATGCTCAAGGGCGGCTTCCCGAGCCGCAGCCTGCTCGACGACGGATTGACGATCGCGATGATCGAGTCCGGCGTCCCGCTCGTCGCCTTCGACGCAGCCGTCGTCTCGGGTCCGCCGCGAATCCGCCCGAGTGGCCCTGGGGAGGAGCTCGAGGGCCGGCCCGGGGAGCTGCCCGCGGGAACGCTGATGATCGCCGACGACGAGCGTCCGCTGGCCCTGCTCTTCGGCGCCATGGCCTCCGGCCGCGGGGTCACGCCCGCCACCGAGCGGACGATGCTCGTCGCCGCCGGCGTCGCCGGCGTTCCCGAGATCGCGGTCGAGGAGGCGCTCTGGATCGTCGCCGAGATCATGACCGGCGACTAGCCCGCATCCCGCTGGGGCATCTGAGCGCACCATACGGTGGTCAGAATGCCCCAGGTGGAGGGGAGGGGGGAGAGGGGTGTCAAGCCGTTGTGATCGCGGATACAATGATTCGACTCGACCCGGAAAGGGCCCCCCGTGCGGGAGCTTCTGCAGCACGATCCGACGTCTCCCACCCGCCCCGGCCGGGGACTCGGGGTCGCGGTCGACACGGCCGCCGCCCGCCGCTCGCTGCGCGGTCAGATCGCCCGCCTCGAGCGCGAGCTCGCCGAGCTGTTCGCCGGTGCCTCGCCGCGGACCGGGATCGAGTGGCGGGTCGGTGCCGCCGGCGGGCCGCGGGTCCTCGGCATCGCCGAGCTCGAGCGAACCCGCGATGCGCTCGCGTCCCGGCTCGCCGACGCGCGGGCCGAGATCGGCCGTCGGGCGGACGTCGAGGAGTCGAACCGGGCGCTGGTCGAGCGGATGATCTCTGACCCGGCCGGGCATCGCTGGGTCCGGGTGCGCGGCGAAGACGTCGGCGAGCGTGGCTGCAAGCACTGGCACGCGCGGCCCCGGTGGGGGCTGCTCGGCTTGATCGCGGGCTGGTGGCGGGTGAAGCTGTCCTCCGGCTGTCCCTTAGCCTCCGGGGCGTGCTGAGCGCACGTCCCGCCCTCAATTCGCACCACGTAGGCGATGGCCTCCGCGAAGTCGCGTAAGCGGCGCAAGCGGCGGGCCCGCGCCGCTGCCGGCCGGGAGCCTGCGGCCCCCGCCGAGCCGGCGCCGGCGCCGGAGCCGGGGACGAAGGCGTCCCGCCGCCCGCCCGCCGCCGATGAGCGCCCGGCGGCCCCGTGGGGAAGCTTTCCGCTCGTCGAGCTCTGCGTCCTCACCGGGATCGTGATGCTGATCCTCGGCTTCTTCGTGGTCGAGGGCGATCGCGGGCCGATCCTGATCGCGGCCGGGCTCGCGCTCGGCTCGATCGGCGGCCTCGAGCTGAGCATCCGCGAGCACTTCGCCGGCTACCGCTCCCACACGGTCCTGCTCGCCGGCGTCCCGACGCTGATCGTCCTCGGGCTGCTCTTCTATCTCGCCCCCGAAGGGCTGCCGGCGATCGCGCGGGCGGCGATCGGGATCGCCGTCTTCGCCGCTGCGGCAGCGCTTCTCACGCGGATCTTCAGTCGCCGCTCCGGCGGCGACCGCTACCGCTTCTCCCCGCTCGGAAGGCGGCGGTAGGCGCGCCATCGCCGCGGCGGGACCGGGCGCCGAGCCCCGGCCCGCCGCGACGGGCGCTCAGCGCCGGCCGGCCTGCTTCTCCTCGAGCGCGGTGGCCAGCGCCTCGCGCTGGCGGAGCGTCAGCCGCCCGAGCCGGCGGTTCTCGTTCACGGCGAGCGGCACCAGGAACTTGCGGGTCCTCGTTCGGCCCCAGCGCGACTGGCTGCGCAGCAACTCCGAGACGGTCATCGTCTCGGCCTCCCACGGGCAGGTGCGGACCACCTGCTCAGCTCTCAGGTCCCCCGCCCGGACCGCGCGCTTCAGGGCGGCGCGGGCCAGTCGGACCCTGTTGGCGTGCTCGAGGGCACGGATGTGTTGTGGCACAGCGGCGGGCGCAGCCGTCGAGGCAGCTTCCATACTCACTCCTCCTCCTGCGATGAGTGCGATCGGGTTTCGTCAGTTTTTTCTCACCGAACGGGGGCCGATCGGTGCTCTGATCGAGGACCCGGGAGGCCTCTTCCGAGACCCTCCCGAATCGCTCCTACCCCGTGGCGTTCGGTGCTGGCGGCACCCTAGTGACCGGCGCCCCGACTTGTCAGCAGGCGCCCCCCCGATTGCCCCGGCGCTCCCGCTAAGAGCATGTTTTTGGGACGTCAATTGGACGGATTGCCGCTTGTGACCGATCGGACAAGTTGAAACTACCCGAACAGGGGTAGAACTCCCGACACCGATCGCCGCTTAGATCCATCCGACCGGGTCCTCCGCTTCGCGTCCGGTCCGGTCGGCTCGGTGGGGAGATGCGGCAGTCGGCGACTCAGTCGCCGGCGAGCTCCGGCGAGCGCTCGAGCACCCGCTCGAAGATCGCCAGGGCGCGGTCGAGATGCTCGGTCTCGTGGGTCGCCATCAGGCTCGTCCGCAGCAGTGCCCCGGCCGGCGGCACCGCGGGATGGAGGGCGACGTTCGTGTAGAGCCCCTCGGCGTAGAGCGACTTCCAGAGCATCGCGGCGCGGACGTCCTCGCCGACGATCACCGGCACGATCGGGGTCAGGGCCTCGCTGCCGTCCGGCAGCCGGGTCGGCTCGACGACGCGGAGGCCGAGCCCGGTCAGGCCGCCGTGCAGGTAGGCGGCATTGTCGAGCAGCTTCGCCATCAGCTCGGGTCCCTCGGTCCGGATGATCCGCAGTGCGGCGAGCGCGGCTCCGACCGCGGCGGGGACCGCGGCGGCGCTGAACAGGAACGAGCGCGCCGCGATCCGCAGGTAGTCGATCACCTCGGCCGGCCCGGCGATGAAGCCGCCGCAGGAGGCGAAGCTCTTCGAGAAGGTCCCCATCCGCAGGTCGACCTCGTCCTCGACGCCGAGGAGCTCGCTGGCTCCGGCCCCGCGGGCGCCGAGGGCGCCGACGCCGTGGGCCTCGTCGACCATCAGCCGCGCCCCGTAGCGCCGGCAGAGCGCCACCACGTCGGTCAGCGGGCAGATGTCGCCCTCCATCGAGAAGACCCCGTCGACGACGACGAGGACGCCGCCGCCGTCGCCGGCAGCCCGCGCCAGCATTCGCTCGAGCTTGTCGATGCGGTTATGGCGGAACGGGCGCAGCTTCGCGCCCGACAGCCG
>DASSEM010000239.1:0-5475 GCA_035695265.1 Solirubrobacterales bacterium | reverse complement strand
CGATCGGCTACCTGGGAACCGGAATCGACGGCGTCCCCTACGACGCCGCCGCCGGCGTGATCCCGAACGAGCGCGGCCGGGTGCTGGAGGAGGGCGGCGAGCCCCATCGGGGCCACTACGTGGTCGGCTGGATCAAGCGTGGCCCGAGCGGCGTGATCGGCACGAACAAGAAGGACGCCCAGGAGACGATAGAAACGCTGCTCGAGGACGCCGCCGCGGGCCGGCTGCCGGACCGCCCCGGGCGCGACGCCGACGGCCTGGCCCGGCTCCTCGACGAGTGCGGCGTCGACTACGTCGAGTTCGACGGCTGGCAGGCGATCGACGCGCTCGAGCAGCAGCGCGGAGCGGCCGCGGGCCGCCCGCGGATCAAGCTGACGGCACTCGAGGAGATGCTCGCGGCGGCGCGAAAGGACGGAGATGGCTGACCTCACCGAGCTCGAGCGGATGATCGCCGCGGCGCTCCCCGGCGCCGAGGTCGAGGTCATCGACGAGGGAGGTGGCGACCACCTGCGGGCGCACGTCACGGCCCCGCAGTTCGAGGGCCTGGGGCGGATCGACCAGCACCGCCTGGTCCGCGCCGCCGTCAAGCCGCGGATGGACGACGGGACCATCCACGCCCTCTCGATCAACACCCGCGCTCCCCGCTGAGGAGACCTTCCTTGCCGCGCTAAGGCGAAGGCGCGCAGCTGTCGATAGCGAGATCGGCGCCCGAGACCGGAAATGGGACGCCGAATCGACCATGGAGAAGCGGCCGATGGCCTCAGACGATCAGCGTGCACACCGCAGAGCCGAGGGGCTCCTGCGGCTCGCCGGCGCGGCCGAGCCGGCCGGCACCGAGGTCGCGGCCGACCTCGGCGAGGCGGCCGTCACGCTGCTCGAGGGCTCGCCCGAGGGCACCGCGATCGTCGACGGCGGCGGCCGGGTCGTCTACTGGAACGCGGCCGCCGAGCACCAGTTCGGGCTCGAGCGCTCGCGCGCGCTCGGGGCCGACCTCGCGTCCCTGATCTTCCCCGACCACCTGCAGACTGCGATCCGGGCCGTGCTCCTGCGCGAGGTCGAGGAGCCCGGCGAGAGCATCGAGCGGCGGCAGCTCGAGCTCGCGGCCCGCCGCGCCGACGGGCAGGAGATCCCGGTCGACATCGCCACGATGGCGATCGAGATCGCCGGGACGCGCCGGCTCGCCGTCTACCTGCGCGACGCGAGCGAGCGCAGCGAGCGCGAGCGCGAGCTTCACGCCGACGCCCGCCGCCGCTCGGCCGTCCTCGACCTTGGCCAGCTCGCGCTCGAGGGGATGGAGATGGGCCAGCTCCTCAAGCAGGCTGTGGACCTGACGGTCGAAGAGCTCGGGGTCGATCGCTGCGACGTCTGGCGCCGTGATGAGGACGGAGCGACGATGACGCTGCGGGCAAGCTACGGCTGGCCCCCGGAGAGCGCCGGGATGACGGTCCCGCTGGTCACCTCGACCCAGCCCGGCTACACGCTGCTCCGCGGCCAGGGCGCGATCGTGGTCGAGGACTTCCGCCGCGAGGGCCGGTTCTCGGCGGTGGCCCCCGCAGATGCGGCCCCGACCCAGAGCTCGATCTCCATCAGGATCCCCGGGACATCGGGCGGCTTCGGCTCCCTGATCGCGGCCGCCGAGGCGCCGCGCCGCTTCGAGCTCAGCGACATCAGCCTGTTCGTCTCCCTGGCGCAGACCCTCGGCGCCGCGATCGAGCGCTCGCGGGCGATCGAGTCGCTGGCCGGCGCCGAGCGCCAGATCCGCACACTGGTCGAGCGGCTGCCGTCGGTGATCTACCGGGCCGGGCTCGGCGCCGGCGGCGATTGGCAGTTCATCTCGCCGCAGGTCGAGGAGGTGATCGGCTACACCCCGGAGGAGTGGATGGATGACCCGGGGCTCTGGGAGCGGGCCGTCCACCCAGACGACATCGACTGGGTGCTCGAGATCGAGAAGGCGTGCGAGGTCGAGAGCAAGCCGCTCGACGTCGCCTACCGGATCCGGCGCCGCGACGGCGAGATGATCTGGGTCCGCGACCGGGCCTCGGTCGGGACCGCGGACGAGAGCGGCGCGATGATCGTCGAGGGCCTGATCACCGATATCAGCGAGCAGCGCGCCGCCGAGGACCGGCTCCGCTACCTCGCCGAGCACGACGAGCTGACCGGGCTGATGAACCGCCGCAGCTTCGAGACCGCGGTCGACGCCGAGCTCTCCTCGGGGCGCCTGCCGGGCGAACGCGGCGCGATGGTGATCCTCGACCTCGACCACCTGAAGCGGGTCAACGACACGCTCGGACGCAGCACCGGCGACCGGGTCGTCGCCGACATCGCGAAGATGCTCGGCGAGGACCTCGGCGGCGACCAGCTCCTCTCACGCCTCGACAGCGACGAGTTCGGGCTGCTGCTCCCCGGCGTCGGCGAGGCGCAGGCCCTCGAGCGGGCCGGCAGCGTCCTGGCGATGATCCGCTCGCGGACCGGCACCGCCAACCTGACCGCGAGCGCCGGTGTGGCGCTCGTCGAGCGCGACATGGGAGTCAGCGCCACCGACCTGATCACCGCCGCCGACATCGCCCTGCACCAGGCGAAGGAGGCCGGCCGCGACCGCGCGGTCGCGTTCACCGGCGAGGACCGCAGCCGGCTCGAGTGGGTCGGCCACGTCCGCCAAGCGGTCACCGAGGGCGGGCTCGTCCTCTACTCGCAGCCGATCATCGACATGGATTCGGGCCTGGCCTGCGCCGAGGAGCTCCTCGTGCGGATGCTCGATCCGGTCAGCGGCCGGCCGATCTCCGCCGGCGAGTTCGTCCCGACGGCGGAGCGCTTCGGGCTCGCCCGCAACCTCGACCACTGGGTCGTGCGCCAGGCGCTCGAGCTGATCACCTCGGGCCGCCACGTCAGCGCCAACATCTCGGCGGCGACGATCAGCGACCGTACCCTGACCGACGAGGTCGCGGCGTCGCTGAAGCGCAGCGGCGCCGATCCGGCGCTGCTCACGTTCGAGATCACCGAGACCGCGGCGACGCCGGCGATCGAGTCGCTGCGGGACTTCACCGACCGGGTCGAGGCGCTCGGCTGCGGGCTCTCACTCGACGACGTCGGCACCGGCTTCGGCTCGCTCACCTACCTCCGCCACCTGCCGTTCACCGAGCTCAAGATCGACATGCAGTTCGTGCACGGCGTCCTCGAGTCGAACGCGGACCGCAAGATCGTCGAGTCGCTCGTCGACCTCGCGGCCAGCCTCGGCATGCGCACGGTGGCCGAAGGGGTCGACAACCCGGCGCTGGTCGAGCCGCTGCGCGAGATCGGCGTCACCTGCGCGCAGGGCTACCTCTTCGGCCGCCCTTCGCCGGCCACCTGACGAGCCCGGGAGGGTCGAGGCCGAGGACGCAGGAGGCGAAGCGACCGAAGGGTCGTGAGCCGACGAGGACGCCGGCATCGGCCCTCCCGGGCCGTCAGGTCTCGATCTGCATGGGCGGGCTCTGGTAGCCCTCGCCCGAATCCGGCTTACGCTCCGGCTCTTGCTCGAGCTCCGGCTGCGGGACGCCGAGCGCCTCGGCGAGCTCGCCCGAGTCCAGCATCTCCTCCATGAGGTCGGCACCGCCGAGCAGCTCGCCGCCGACGTAGAGCTGCGGGAAGGTTTGCCAGTCGGCGATCTCGGCGGTCACTTCGCGCAGCGGCTGCAGCACCGGCAGGACATCGATCGCTCCGTACTCGGTCCCCATCTGCTCGAGGATCCCGACGGCCCTCATCGAGAAGCCGCAGCGTGGGGCATCGGGGGTGCCCTTCATCAAGAGCAGCACCGGGTTGTCACCGATCGCGCTCTCCAGTTGCGCACGAAGCTCGGGATTGGCGGCCATCTGTATTCCTCCTCGGCGGCTACGCCGTGGCCGTGGCCGGCTCGTCGGCGTCCTCGCGAACCTGGAACGAGGAGCCGCAGCCGCAGGCGGCGACGACGTTCGGGTTGTTGACCGCGAACCCGGCGCCCTGCAGGCCCTCGACGTAGTCGACCTCGGAGCCGAAGACGAACTGCATCGAGACCTTGTCGACGACGACGGCGACGCCGTTGTGCTCGAAGACGTGATCGTCATCCTTGCGCTTGTCGAGCGCGAGCGCGTACTGAAAGCCGGAGCAGCCACCGCCACGGACGGCGACGCGGAGGACCTGGTCGGATTCCTCCTGCGCGGCGAGCAGGTCCTTGAGCTTGCCGGCGGCGACGTCGGTGATCTGGATTGCGGTCTCGGGCGTATCCATGGCTTCAGATTGTATAGCAGGGAGGCGGCGTCAGCCTCCGGCCTCTCCGTACCGCCATTGAAGGTACTCGCGGATCCGCTTCGAGTCGTGGACGACCTCGTCGCCGTCGATCAGGAGCGGGACCCGGGCCTGCCCGGTGAGCGCGACGATCTCGGGGCGGTCCCGGCGCCGGTAGGGCACCCGCTCGGTCCGGTGATCGATCCCGAGCCGGTGAAGCTTCCGCGCCACCGCCCCGCAGGGACAGAGGTAGTCGGTGGGCGTCGGGCAGCGGTAGAGGACGACCGATGGCCGTGGCAGGCCCTCCTCGGCCGGCGCGCTCATCGCGGCCACAGCCGGCGCGCCAGCCGGCCGGCGCGGCCGGCGAGATCGAGCGCCGCGCCGGTTGCGCCGGTTGCACCAGTCGGGCCGCCGGCTTCGCCCGCCTGATCGATTACCGCCGCGACGGTCGCCTCCAGCGTCTCCTCGTGCGGTCGCGCCGTGAAGTCCAGCTCCCGCTTCGCCTTCGCCGACGAATACGTCCACCAGAGCGAGGCGCTGCGAACCTGATCGACGCTGAGCCCGACGTCCAGCCCGACCGCCTCCGCCGCCTGGGCCCCGCCGGTGGCAATCCACGGCGAGAGTCGCAGGGGCGGCACCGGGACGCCGCTGATTCGCGACAGGTCGGCGAACAGCCGCTGCATCGTGAAGTTGCGGCCGCCGAGGATGTAGCGCTCGCCGCGTCGCCCGCGCTCGTCGGCCAGGAGGTGGCCGGCGGCGACGTCACGGGCGTCGACGATGTTCAGGCCGCCGTCGACGTAGGCGGGGATGCTCCGTTCCAGGAACCGGCGGACGAGACCGATCGACATCGAGCGGGTAGGGCCGAGCGGCGGCCCGAGCGTGAACGTCGGGTTGACGATGACGACGTCGAGCCCGCGCGCCGCGGCCCGCAGGACCTCCGCCTCGGCCTCGTGCTTGGAGTTGATGTAGGCGACCCCGAGATGCCCGATCGTGAACGGCTGGGTCTCGTCGGCGCGGCCGCCGCTCGGCGCCGGCCCGATCGCCGCCACCGACGAGGTATGGACGAATCGCTCGACCCCGGCGGCGAGCGCCTCGGCGGCGAGCAGTGCAGTGCCGCCGACGTTGATCTCGAAGATGCGGTCGGATTCGCGGGAGCGCAACGTGCTCCTGGCGGCGAGATGGAAGACCCGCTCGACGCCGGCGACGGCGCGGCGGACGGCGCGGCGATCGGTGATG
>DASSEM010000238.1:0-21184 GCA_035695265.1 Solirubrobacterales bacterium | reverse complement strand
ATCCTGACCACCGACCGCTGGATGGACATGACGAGCGGTCCCGCCGCGACCGGCGCGGGCTCGCTCGACGCGGCGCTGCTGACCCTCGGGCTGGCCCTGACCGTCGCGCTGGGGGTCACCGCCCGGCGTTGCCCCTGCGAGCGGGCCCCGGACGGCGGTCGCGATCCCGCCCGGCGGGCCGGCTACCCGACCGGAAGGGGCGCGCCGGTTGCCGACGCCGTGACCCGCGCCCGCAGCGCCGCCACCGAGACGTGGGCGAACAGTCCGTACGCCGGCGGCGGGTCGGCGGGATCGAGATAGGAGGCGACCCAGAAGCCGCGCTCGCCGTGGAGAAGCCGGGCGCAGCGGTCCGCGTCGAGGGGCTCGAACGTGGACTCGAGCAGGACCTCGGCGGCCCGGTCGACGTGTTCGCCGACGCGGTCGAGGCGCTCCAGCCCCCATTCGGTCCAGCTCGCATCGCCGGCGCCATGGGAGACGCCGTCGCTGTGGGCGACGAAGCCGCAGGCGGCCAGCTCACGGGCCCGCTCGAGCTCGGCGCGGCGGCCGGCGGCGGCGTTACCGAGCGCGGACAGGTCCTCGTAGAGGTCGGGGCGGAGGCGCAGCGCGAAGCGCTTGACGAGCCGCGAGGAGCGGTAGCCGCGACGGTGCTGGGCGAAGCGGATCTCGGCGTCGCGGGCGCTCGAGCCGACGTAGACCCAGGGGATGCGAGGGTCGCGCCGACGGCCGGCGCCGCGGTCGAGCTCGATCACGTAGACGCGGGATGGCATGCCCGCGTGTTCGCCACCCCCGCCCCCGCCCCTTGCGGGCGGCGCCGTGCAAGCTTGCGATCGGCCGTCCGGAAACCGGTCCGCTTCCGTGCCCGCGGGTAAAGCGCGGGTTCGAGCGGATCGATGAAGGGGCATGGTCGCGACTGTGAGCCCCGGGCGAGATCGAACCGACGGCGAGGACGCGCCCGTCCTCACCGTCGGCGGCGATGGTCGCCGCCACGAGCTGCCCGCTGCCGCCGGGGAGCTGCTGGCGTTCGTGGCGGTGGCCGCCGCCGTGGTCCTCCTGATCCCGGGCTCCGACGCGACCCGCGCCGCCGGCGGTGCGGCGCTGATCGTGCTCGCCGGCTGGCGGATGCTGGCCCGCGATCGCGAGCTCGGGGACGTGATCCGGGCGCTGCCCGCGGTCGCGTTCGCCGCCGTGATTTCGACGCTCGCGGCGATCACGGGCGAGCCCCTGTACGACGTCATCCTCTGCTTCAACGTCCTCATCGTCGCCCTCCAGGACGGCCGTCGGACGCTCCTGATCACGCTCGCCGCGACCTGGCTCGCGCTTGCGGTCCCGGCCGCCGTCCACCCCACCGACCTCGGCCTGCGGGCGCTCGTCTGGGGCCTGCTGATGCCGCTCCTCGCGCTGCCGATCCAGCGCCGCACCGAGGAGCTGCGCGAACGCGTCGAGCTGGGCCCGAAGCTGCGGGCCCTGCAGGCCGAGATGCTCGCCGCGCCCGATTCGCGCCATGCCCTCGTCCGCTCCGCGCCGGGCCTCGCCGGCTGTGACCTCGTCGCGCTCGTCGAGCCCGACAGCGCCGGCGCCCTCGTGATCACAGCTGCGAGTCGCACCGACCTGGTCGGCCAGTCGATCCCTGACACCGATGATTCTCTGGTCCATCGCGCCAACCGGGCCGGCAAGCCGGTCTTCATCCCCGATGCTCACGGCGAGGGCGCCGCGGAGCTGCCGCGGCGAATCACGGCCGAGTTCCCCGAGATCAGCTCCTGGTTCCTCGCCCCGGTCATGCGCAGCGGCCTCGTCGCCGCGGTCCTCTGCGCCGGCTGGGGCCGCCCGGTCCACCAGGCGAGCGACCTCCGAGTCGACGTCATCCGCTCGCTCGCCTCCGAGGCGTCGACGACGATCGACCACACCGACCTGCTGCGCTCGCTGTCGGTGACGGCCTCACGCGACCAGCTCACCGGCCTCACCAACCGCCGCGGCTGGGACGGGCTGCTGGCGAAGGAGATGGCGATCAGCCGCAGCCGCCGGGTGCCGCTTGCCGTCGCGATCATCGACCTCGACCGGTTCAAGGACTTCAACGACGTGAACGGCCATCGCGCCGGCGATCGGCTTCTGCGCGAGGCCGCCGGCGCCTGGACGGCGGCGATCCGCCACGGCGACGAGCTGGCGCGCTGGGGCGGCGAGGAGTTCACCCTGCTGCTTCCCGACTGCGGCGGCTCATGCGCGCTCGAGGTGGTGGAGCGGCTGCGGCGGAGCACCCCGGGCGGGCAGACATGCTCCGCCGGGGTCGCGGCGTGGGACGGCCGCGAGAGCGCGATCGAGCTCTTCGAGCGCATGGACGAGGCGCTCTATGCCGCAAAGGCCGCCGGCCGCGACGTCGCGATGCTGGCCCCTCCCGCCCCGCGCCCCTCCGCCGACGAGATCGCAAGCGCGCTCGCCGGCGCCTGAAGGGCGGACGACCCGGGCCCCGACGCCGGCGTCAGGCCTCTTGCTCGACCCGCGGCCCCGGCAGGTTGCGAAACCGGAACGCCTCGGGCGGACGCCCCGCCTGGACGTACCAGCACTCGCCGCTCATCTCCCCGGCGAGCAACGTCACCACGGCGCTCGCGACCTCCTCGGCGGGGATGATCGGCGTCCCCGAGTCCACCAGGGCGTCGCGGATCGGGGCGATGATCGCGGACTCGGCGAACCCCGGGCAGACCGCGTTGAAGCGGATGCGATCCGCAGCGAGGCCGAGGCCGAGCGAACGCGCGAGGCCGACGACGGCGTGCTTGTTGGCCGCGTAGAGCGGGTCGAACGGGACCGCCGTCAGGCCGGCCAGCGACGCGGTGGCGACGATCGCCCCTCCCCCGCGCTCACGCAGCGCCGGTAGCGCAGCGACCGTGCCGAACACGACGCCGTCCAGGTTGATCCCCATCAGCCGCCGGTAGCGGTCGGCGTCGAAGTCGTCGCCGAGCCCGATGCCGCTGGCGACCCCGGCATTGAGATGGACGAGGTCGAGCCCGCCGAACTCGCCGCACACCTGCTCGACGAGCGTGCGGTTCGCATCCAGGTCGGCGACGTCGGCGGCGACGAAGAGGCCGCCGATCTCGGCGGCGACCGCGGCACCCCGCGGGTCGATGTCGCTGACGACGACCCGGGCGCCGGCCGCGGCGAGTGCCCTCGCCGTGGCCGATCCGAGGCCGCCGGCTCCCCCGGTGACGAGCGCGACCTTGCCGTCGAGGCCGTCCGCGGTCTGCTCCGGGGTCGAGGGCACCGCACAACCCTACGAGACCGGTACCGACGACGGCCACGGAGCCGCTACCCGGCGAGGTTGCGAGATACGCTGCCGATCACATGAATCCCACACCCGAAAGGAACTGAATGCCCCTCGTAGCCGACTATGGATTCGGCGAGGCCCTGGGGACCGTGCTCGCGGTCTTCATCTTCGTCGCCTGGATCATGGTCCTCTTCACGATCCTCTCCGACCTCTTCCGCGACCACGAGATGGGCGGCTGGGGCAAGGCCCTGTGGGTCGTCTTCCTCATCTTCATCCCGTTCCTGACCGCGCTCGTCTACCTGATCGCGCGCGGCGGCGGCATGCGTGAGCGCGCCGTGAAGGAGCAGGCCGAGCAGAAGCGACACTTCGACGAGTACATCCGCGAGACGGCCGGCACGTCGCAGGTCGACGAGCTCGCGAACCTCGCCGAGCTCCACGACAAGGGGAAGATCAACGACGCCGAGTACGAGCAGCTGAAGGCGAAGCTGCTGAGCTGAAGGGAGCGGGCATGAGCGGCCGGGACGGCGACGGGGGCGACAAGGTCGCCTACGGCACCGGCCCGGGCCGCTGGGTCCTGGCGGTCACCGTCCTCGGCTCGGGGATCGTCTTCCTCGACGGCACCGTCGTCAACGTGGCGCTGCCGAGCATCGGCGAGGACCTCGAGGCGGAGACGAGCGCGCTGCAGTGGATCCTGAACGGCTACATGCTCACGCTCGCCTCGCTGATCCTCCTCGGCGGATCGCTCGGTGACCGCTACGGGCGCCGTCGCATCTTCGTCTTCGGCGTCGCCTGGTTCACGGTCGCGTCGCTGCTCTGCGCGGTCGCGCCGACCTCCGAGGCCCTGATCGGCGCGCGGCTCCTGCAGGGCGTCGGCGGCGCGCTGCTCACGCCGGGCAGCCTGGCGATGATCGAGTCGAGCTTCCGGCCGGGCGACCGGGCGCGCGCGATCGGCGCCTGGTCGGGCCTCGGCGGCGTCGCAACGGCGATTGGGCCGCTGCTCGGCGGCTGGCTCGTCGAGGCGGTCTCCTGGCGCGCGATCTTCCTGATCAACGTGCCGATCGGGATCTTCGTCGCCCTGATGGCGCTCCGCCGGGTGCCCGAGAGCCGTGACCCGGGCGCCGCCGAGCGCCTCGACGGCACCGGCGCCGCGCTCGCCGCGCTCGGCCTCGCCGGCATCACCTACGCGCTGATCGAGGCACCCGACGGGATCTCGGCAGCTATCGTCGTCACCGCCGTCACCGGGGTCTTGGCGCTCGCCGCCTTCCTCGTCGTCGAGCGCCGCAGCCCCCACCCGATGATGCCGCTCGACCTCTTCCGCTCGCGCCAGTTCAGCGCCGCCAACCTCGTCACCTTCGTCGTCTACGCGGCCCTCAGCGGGGTCTTCTTCCTGCTCGTCGCGTTCCTCCAGATCGCCGCCGGCTACTCGCCGCTCGCCGCCGGCGCCGCCTCGCTGCCGGTGACGGCGCTGATGCTCCTTTTCTCCGCCCGCTCGGGCGCCCTCGCCCAGCGCATCGGGCCGCGGGTGCCGCTGACCGTCGGGCCGCTCGTCATCGCCCTCGGGATCGCGATGATGGCGGGGATCGACCCCGACGGCGACTATCTGACCTCGGTGCTCCCGGCGGTGGTCGTCTTCGGCGTCGGCCTGACCCTCGTCGTCGCCCCCGTCACCGCGACCGTCCTCGCCGCGGCCGACTCCCGTCAATCGGGAATCGCCTCCGGCATCAACAACGCCGTCTCCCGCGTCGGCGGCCTGCTCGCGGTCGCGATCCTGCCGCTGATCGCCGGGCTCACCGGCGACGCCTTCTACGACCCGGAGGCGATGGCCGACGGCTTCCGCACCGCGATGTGGTTGACCGCCGGCCTCGCCGCCCTCGGCGGGCTGATCGCCTGGGCGACGATCGAGCCCGGCGTCCTGACCCGCGAGCCACCGCCCGAGGCCCCGACCGGCGAGCTCTCATGCGACCTCAACGGCCCGAAGGTGCTGCCCCGCACCGGCGAGCACCCAGTGGTGGCGACGGCCCAGCGCGAGTAGGGCCCGTCGGCTCGCCCGGGTTCCTGTCGCTGGGCGTGGGCTCCCGCCGGAGTTCCCACCGTTGCCTGGTCTTGAATTTGGCTGATGAGGGAGGGTTCAGGCGCTTGCGCCCAGCTTGCGGGCCCAGTGGCGGGGATTGTGGGCGCATAGCGCACCAAATCCCCTCCACTGGCCGTTCGAGGCCGCGCCAGCCTTCCCCTCATTGCCAACCAGAGTCCTGGGCAATGGCAGCAGCCCCGGCTCGCCGGTTCCACCGGCCGACCGAAGCGGACGGGCGACGCCCGGAGCATTCGGTCGGAGCTATTCCGGCTTCGTCGCCGTCGTCAGCGCCGCGGCGCCGCCGCCGGCCAGGACACGGCGGACGAGGCCCGGCGCCAGGATGCGGAGCGCGGCGACGAGGCCGTAGGGGCGGGGGACGTAGCGCTCGGCGCGGCCGCGGAGGCCGGCGTCGAGGATCGCCTCGGCGGCCTTGTCGGGAGTCGAGACGAGCCAGCGCGTCCACGGCTTCGCCCGGAGCTCGGCGGCCGGGAAGCCCTCGGTGGCGATGAAGCCCGGCAGGACGAGGCCGACATGGACGCCGTGGGCCTGCTCCTCGGCGTGGAGGGAGTCGCTCCAGCCGATCAGCGCGTACTTGCTCGCCGAGTAGGCGCCGGCGCCGGGCCGCGAGATCCGCCCGGCGGTGCTGGCCACGTTGACGATCGCGCTCGGGGCCGAGCGGCGCAGGACCGGGAGCAGGGCGTCGGTGAGGCGGACGACGGCGTCGAAGTTGATCCGCATCGTCCGCGCGACGTTCTCCCAGCCCTCGTCGCCGAAGCGCCCGCGCCAGGAGGCCCCGGCGTTGTTGACGAGCAGGTCGAGACGGCCGTGGTGCTCCTCGACGTGGGCGGCGAGCCGGGCCGGCGCGTCGGCGTCGGTCAGATCGGCGGCCACCCAGCTCGCCTCGACGGGAAGCGCTGCGGCGAGATCCCGGAGGCGATCCTCGCGGCGGGCGACGAGGACCAGCTCGGCACCGGGCTCGCGGGCCAGCCGCCGGGCCGTCGCCTCGCCGATGCCGCTCGACGCGCCGGTTACCAGGAAGGCCCGCGCCATCAGCCGGCGTCGAGGACGACCTTGCCGGTGGCGCCGCGGCCGTCGATCAGCTGCAGGGCCTCCGATGCTCCGGCGGCGCTGAGCGGGAACGAGGCGCCGACCAGGGGGCGGACGGCGCCGGCGTCGATCAGCTTCGCGAGCTCGGCGCCGATTTCGCGGTTCGTGTCCGGCTTGCCGATCACGTAGGCACCCCACCCCGCTCCGATCACCTCGGTGTTGTTGAGCAGCAGCCGGTTCACCTTCACCTCGGGGATCGAGCCACCGGTGAACCCGACGACGACGAGCCTGCCGCCCTCGGCCAGCGATCGCAGCGAATCGGTGAAGCGGTCGCCTCCGACCGGGTCCAGGACGAGGTCCACCCCGCCGCCGCTGAGCTCCTTCGCCTCCTTCCGCCACTCGCCCCCCGAGCGAACGACCTCGTCGGCGCCGGCCTCGCGGGCGACCCGCTCCTTCTCCTCGCTCGAGACGACCGCGATCACACGGGCACCGAGCGCCTTCGCCACCTGGATCGAGGCGGTGCCGACGCCGCCCGCGGCCCCGTGGACGAGGACGTTCTCATCGGCCGCCAGCCGTCCCCTGATGACCAGCGAAAACCAGGCCGTGTGGTAGTTGAGGATCAGCGCGGCCCCCTGGCGGGAGTCAAGCTCGTCCGGCAGCGGGAACGTCAGGAACTCCGGCGAGACCGCGACCTCGGCGAAGCCGCCGAGCATCGGGAAGGCGGCGACGCGATCGCCCGGCGAGAGCGCCGAGCCTTCCGGCGCCGAGCGCACCCTGCCGGCCACTTCGCTGCCCGGCACGAACGGCAGCGGTGGCTTCACCTGGTACTCGCCACGGGTCTGCAGGACCTCGGGGAACGACACGCCGGCCGCCTCGACCTCGACGAGGACCCCACTCCCCGGCGTCAGCATGTGCGACGGCTCGGGCTCGGGCAGGTCGGCCTCCGCCAGGGCAGTCTCCGGCCCGCTCAGGTCGACGATCTGAATCGCCCTCATCGTCCCGGGCGGGCAGCTCGCGCGATCAGGCGGTTGGACAAGGAGGGCTCCTTCGGCGATCCGCCCAAGGAGACTTCGGCGGACGGGTTGGCGGTCGGCACGATACAGCGGGGCCGGCGGGAGCGGATGGATGGCGGCTCTATGATCCGCCGGGCGCTCGAGCCGCTCATTCGCGGCCGGGCGCGATGCTGATGAGAAGACGCACGAGCACTCCGAACCGGCGCCTGATCGCCTCCCTCGCGGCGATCCTCGCCGCCTTCGTCGCCGTGGGCCTCGGCGGCTGCGGGGACGACGACGAGACGACGCCGACCGCGGACTCGACGGTCGCGCTGCCGACCGGGCCGCTGTCGAAGGCGGAGCTCGCGGACGCGGCGGATTCGCTCTGCGCCGACGCGACCGAGCGGATCCTCAGCGAAGCCGAGGCGCCGGACTTCGGCACCGACGGCCCCCAGCCGGAGGAGGTCGAGGCGTCGGCGCCGTTCTGGCGCTCCACCGCGGCCGAGGGGGAGGTCTTGATCGACCAGCTCTCCCAGCTTCAGCCGCCGAAGTCCGAGCAGCGGAGCTGGGACGAGTTCCTGAAGCTGCTCGAGCAGGGGACCGTCGCCTACGCGAACGCGCTGCTCGGCCCGGCCGAGGCGGGGGACCCCGACGCCTTCTACCAGGCCGCGGTCGGCACCCAGCGGGACCTGCTCGAGCTCGCCCGGGCCGCCCGCGCCCTCGGCCTCGAGGTCTGCGGCGCCCGCGACGCCCCGGCCGCGTCCTGAGCAGCGGGGAACCGGCATTGAGCGGCATGCCGCGGGCGGACCGGCGGGCAGCGGTCGGCCTCGTCCTCACCGGAATCGCGTCGGTCCAGTTCGGCTCGGCCCTCGCGACGACGCTGTTCGACGAGGTCGGCCCGGCCGGCACCGTCCTCCTGCGAACCGCGTTCGCCGCGCTCGTCCTTACCGCCTTCTGGCGCCCCGCGCTTCGAGGAAGGGGCGAGACGACGTGGCGCGCGGTCGCGCTGTTCGGGGTCTGCCTCGTCGGCATGAACTTGTGCTTCTTCGAGGCACTCGATCGGATTCCGCTCGGGATCGCGGTGACGCTCGAGTTCGTGGGGCCCCTGACCGTGGCGATGCTCGGGTCCCGGAACCGCCTCGACCTCCTGTGGGCGCTGCTCGCCGCCGCCGGCATCGTCCTGCTCGCACCGGGGATCGGCGACGGGCTCGACGCTGTCGGTGTCGCCCTGGCGCTGGTCGCCGGCGGCTTCTGGGGCATCTACATACTGATCGCGGCACGGGTCGGCCGCGGGTCGGCCGGCCACGGCGGCCTCTCGGCGGCGATGATCTACGCCACGGTCCTGCTCGTGCCGGTCGGTGTCGCCGACGCCGGCGCCGACCTCCTGCACCCGGCGACCCTCGCCGCCGGCCTCGGCATCGCCCTGCTCAGCTCCGTCCTGCCCTACACCGTCGAGCTCGAGGCCCTGCGGCGCCTGCCCGAGCGGGTCTTCGGCGTCATGCTCAGCCTCGAGCCGGCGGTCGCCGCGCTGGTCGGCCTCGCCGTGCTCGGACAGGAGCTCGTCGGTCGCGAGGTGATCGCGATCGCGCTCGTCGTCGCGGCCTCCGCCGGCGCGCTCTCGTCGCCCGAAGCGGTCGAGGCCCCCCAGAGCTAGCCGCCGGCGGGTCCGGGCAGGCGCGGCTCGAAGCCCGCGCAGGCTTGAACCGGCAGCCGCGGGTACTTCGGGTAAGCGGGTTCGCGGCGGGACCGCTCGCAGAGCGAGAAGCTCGAGCCGCGGGTGTTGACGACGACGCGCTGGTGGCGGCAGCGGTCGCAGAGGCCTGCCCCGGAATGCACGGGCATGGCGGCGAGTCTAAGTGCCTGTGCCTTTACTTCACTTTGTATAGTGATGCCGGAATCGACGATGCCCACCTTCCGCCGCCTCCTCAGCTTCCTCGCCCCCTACCGGCGGCAGAACATCGCGTCGATCGTCCTCGCCTCCCTGGCGATGGCGATGACGGTGCTGATCCCGTGGCTGGTCGGCCAGACGATCGATGCGATCGAGGGCCGTGACACCGATGCGTTCGTGCCGCTTGCGCTGACGATCGTCGGCGCCGGAATCCTGCGTCTCGGGCTGACCGCGGCCCGGAGGGTAGTCGCCGGCAAGGTCTCGCTCGCCGTCGAGTACGACCTGCGCGAGCGGATCTACAGCCACCTGCAGTCGCTCGAGCTCGCCTACTTCGACTCGCAGCAGACCGGGCAGCTCATGTCGCGCGCGACCGTCGACCTGCAGTCGATCCGCTTCTTCCTCGGCTACGGGCTGATCTTCATCTCCCAGAGCGCGCTGACCCTGGTCCTGGCCGGGGCGATCATGTTCGTCCTCCAGCCCGGGCTCGCCGCCCTCGCGCTGCTGCCGGTCCCGCTCGTCGTCTTCACCGCCTCCCGCTACAACCGGACCTCGCGGCCGGCCCTGCAGGAGGTCCAGCAGCGGATCGCCGAGCTCACGGTCGAGGCCGAGGAGTCGGTCTCCGGCGTCCGCGTCGTCAAGGCCTTCGCGCGCGAGGAGCACATGCTCGACCGCTTTCGCCACCGGGTCGGCCGGGTGTTCGACCAGAACGTCTTCTCGACCCGGCTGCGCGCGTTCTACAACCCGATGATCGCCTTCCTGCCGAACCTCGGCCTCGCCGTGGTCCTGCTCGTCGGCGGCCGGCAGGTGATCGACGGCGCGCTCTCGCTCGGCGACTTCACCGCCTTCTACATCTACCTCGTGATGCTGATCGGGCCGATGCGGATGCTCGGCACCGCGCTCGGGATGTCGCAGCGCGCGATCGCCTCCGGCAACCGGCTCTTCGAGGTCCTCGACCGGGCGCCGGAGATCGTCAGCGCGCCGGACGCCCCCGAGCTTCCCCCCGGCAACGGCCGGGTCGTCCTTCGGGACGTGACGCTCAGCTACGACGGCGCCGAGCCGGCGCTCACCCGCGTCGACCTCGAGGTCGACGCGGGCAGGGTCGTCGCGCTGGTCGGGCCGTCGGGCGCCGGCAAGACCAGCCTCGTCGCGCTCCTCGCCCGTCTCTACGACCCGACCGCCGGCTCGGTTGCGATCGACGGCGCCGACCTGCGCTCGGTCGACGTCGGCTCGCTGCGGCGCCAGATCGCATTCGTCGCCGACGACAGCTTCCTGTTCAGCGCGAGCGTCGCCGACAACATCGCCTACGCCCGGCCCGACGCGACCCGCGAGGAGGTCGAGCTCGCCGCCCGGCGGGCGCAGGCGGCGACGTTCATCGAGCGCCTGCCGGACGGCTACGAGACGATGGTCGGCGAGCGCGGCCTGACGCTCTCGGGCGGCCAGCGCCAGCGAATCGCCATCGCGCGTGCCCTGCTCGCCGATCCGCGCATCCTGATCCTCGACGACGCGACCTCGTCGGTCGACGCTCAGACGGAGGCGGAGATCCGCAAGGGCCTCGACGAGGCGCTCGAGGGGCGGACGACCTTCATCGTCGCCCACCGGCTCTCGACGATCTCCCTGGCTGACGAGATCGTCGTCCTCGACGATGGCCGGATCGTCGACCAGGGGACCCACGAGGAGCTCCTCGATCGCTGCCCGCTCTACCGCGAGATCGCCGACTTCGGCCTCGTCGACCGGACCTTCCTGCAGTGCGACCTCGAGGAGCGGGAGGAGGTCGCGCGGTTGTGAGAGCGGACAGCAAGCAGCAAGCTGCAAGCAGCAACGACCCGGACGACGTACGGGAGGTCGACGCAAGGCTCGAGCGCGAGGACGAGGCGCGGGAGTCGGAGACCAGGGCGCCGCTCGGCGATGCGTGGCTGCTCGCCAAGTCGGTCTGGCGGACGGTCCGCGGCGAGGACGGCCGCGGCCGCAAGGTCCGCTGGATGCTCGGCCTGCTGCGTCCCTACCGGCTTCGCGTCTTCTCAATGCTGGTGGCGCTCGTCCTCGCCACCGCCGCAGCCCTCGCCCCTCCCTACCTGGCCGGCCTCGCGATCGACGAGGGGATCAGGCCTAACGACCTCGACGCGCTGACCCTGATCGTCGTCGCCTTCCTCGCCTCCGCCGGGGTCTACTGGGCCGCTACCTACGTGCAGACCTACCTGGTCGGCTGGATCGGACAGCGCACCCTCCAGGACCTGCGGGAGCGGATCTACACGCACCTGCAGGCGATGTCGCTCGGCTTCTACACCCGCAACCGCCCCGGGGTGCTGATCTCGCGGATGACCAACGACGTGCAGGCGCTCGACACGCTCGTCACCGACGGCATCGTGACGATGGTCTCGAGCGTGCTGACGCTGGTCGGGGTGGTCGTGATCCTGCTCGCAATCGACGTCCAGCTCGCCCTCGTCACCTTCCTGACGTTCCCGCTGCTGGCGATCGGGAGCCTCGCCTTCCGGATCGCCTCGGCCAACGCCTACCGGCTTACCCGCGAGAAGATCGCGAACATCACCGCCTACCTGCAGGAGAGCCTGAGCGGCGTCCGGGTCGTACGCAGCTTCGGCCAGGAGCCGCGGCATCTGAGCGAGATGGCGGTGCTCAACGAGGAGAACCGCGAGGTCAACATGCGGACGGTCTACCTCAACGCCTCCTACTTCCCGGCGGTCGAGCTGCTCTCAGCGATCGGGACGGCGGCGATCCTCCTGTTCGGCGGCTACCAGGTCGTCGACGGCAACGTCGAGATCGGTGTCCTCATCGCGTTCGTCGGCTACCTGCAGACCTTCTTCGACCCGATCCAGCAGATCAGCCAGCTCTACACCACATACCAGCAGGGCATGGCGGCGCTCGACAAGATCTTCGACCTGCTCGACACCGAGCCCGACCTCGTCGATCCGCCGGACGCGATCGACCCGGGCGAGATCCGCGGCGCGATCGACCTCGATCGGGTCTGGTTCGGCTACGGAGAGGAGCCCGTCCGCGACGAGGACTGGGCGCTCCGCGACGTCGACCTCCGGATCGAGCCGGGGCAGACGGTCGCGCTGGTTGGCGAGACCGGCGCCGGCAAGTCGACGTTGGCCAAGCTGATCGCTCGCTTCTACGACCCGCAGCGGGGCCGGATCCTGATCGACGGGATCGATGTCCGCGAGCTCGACTCGACCGCGCTTCGCAGCCGCCTCGGGATCGTTCCCCAGGAGGGCTTCCTGTTCAGCGGCACAATCGCCGACAACGTCGGCTTCGGGCGTCCCGGGGCCCCGCGCGACGACATCCTCGAGGCGCTCGCCGCGGTCGGCGGCGAGCCGCTCCTCGAAGCGCTGCCGAACGGGCTCGACACCGAGGTCGGCGAGCGCGGCTCCGCGCTGTCGGCCGGCGAGCGGCAGATCGTCGCGTTCGCGCGGGCGCTGCTCGCCGAGCCGCGGATCCTGATCCTCGACGAGGCGACCTCGAACGTCGACGTCCGGACCGAGCGCCGCATCGAGCATGGCCTCGAGCGGCTCCTCGCCGGCCGCACGGCGATCGTGATCGCGCACCGGCTCTCGACGATCCGCCGGGCGAGCCGGATCGTCGTCCTCGCCCAGGGCGAGATCGCCGAGAGCGGCACCCACGAGGAGCTGCTCGCCGCCGGCGGCGCCTACGCTCGCCTCTACGGGACCTGGGCGGGCCAGATCGCGGCCTGACCGCGGCGTCCCGCGCCTCAGCCGCCGGGGCTGATCCCGCCCGAAGAGCCGCCGCTACCGCCACCGCCGGTGCCCGTGCCACCGCCGGTCCCGGTCCCCCCCGACGTGCCTCCGGAGGGGGGCGGAACCACCGGCGCCGTCGTCGTCGGTGTCACCGGCGTGGTGGTGGTCGGGGTAACCGGCGCCGTCGTGGTGGTCGGCGTCACCGGGGCGGGCGTCGTCGCGTCGCCCGGGTCGATCGGGGTTCCCTCCTGCCCGCACTCCTCGAACCCGAACGATTCGGCGGCCGTGCGGGCGTCGCTTCGTGCCTGGTCGAGCTCGGCCGCGACCGCCTGGGCGGTGACCGTGTCGCCGGTTGCGAGCGCGCTCTGCTGCTGGGCCAGGAGCGAGACCTCCTGCTTGACCGCGGCGTAGTAGTCGGCGAGCGAGCCGTCCGGATCGTCGGGGCTGCCGAGCGACTTCAGCCCCTTCAGCGTCTGCTTGGTGATGTCGAGCTCCTGCTCCACCGTGGTCGAGCTCTCGGTCTCGCCGGTGCCGAGGTTGGCGATCGCGGCGTTCGCCTCCGCGCAGCGGGCGTCGGCAGCGGTGATGAACTCCTCGGTCGAGACGGCCCCGCCGGTCGTCGGGTCCGCTGAGCTGACCGTCGAGGTCGTCGGGTCGTCGTCGCCACAGCCGGCGACGGCAAGCATCGCGGTCGCGGCGATTGCGGCGATCGCGGGACGGGCCACCCTGCCTCTCATCGGAAGCAGGTTAGCGCCCACCGCCGATTTCCCTGCAAGCACGGACAAGCTGCGGGCCAGGGACTCGAACCCCGAATACCTGTTCCAGAGACAGGCGTGTTGCCATTACACCAGCCCGCAGGGCCGCTTCTGAGGTTAGCTGGATGGTCGCTCAGGCGATGGCGTCCAGATCGGCGTCGGGGTCGGTGATCGCAGCGCGGCGCTCGCCGACCGGCTCGCCCGCCTCGATCAGCGCCCGCGCCGCGAGCAGGTCGCCCGGGCGACCGACCGAGAGGGTCGCGACGAGCCTGCCGTCGTCGAGGTACCAGACCGAGAACTCGCCGCCGTCGCGATCCCCGCGCCACAGGGTCTCGTCCCACCCCGACCCGCCGCCGACGTACTGCAGCGACGCCCAGTCCGACAGGTCGCTGTAGAAGTACGGGACCACCCCGTAGGGCCGCTCATCGCCGAGCATCGCCCCGGCGACGTGCCGGCCCTGCTGCAGGGCAACGTCCCAGTGCTCGATCCGGGTGCGGTGGCCGAGCAGCTCGCTCTCGTGGTTGCAGCAGTCGCCGGCGGCGAAGATGCCGGGCGCCGAGGTCTCGAGGCGGGAGTCGCAGAGGACCCCGTCGCCGACGTCGAGGCCGGCCCGCCCGGCGAGCATCGTGTCGGGCCGGACCCCGGCGCCGACCACGACCGCGTCGCATTCGATCGCGCGCCCGCTCTCGGTCAGCACCGCAGTGACCCGCTCGTCGCCTTCGAACGCCGCGACGGCCTCGCCGGTGACGATCGACACGCCGCGCGCGGCCAAAAGCTGCTCGAACCAGCGCCCGACCTCGGTTCCGAACACGCGCGCGAGGATGACCGGCTCGATCTCGACGATCGTGCAGCGCTTGCCCATCGCGGTCAGCGAGGCCGCGACCTCGGCACCGATGTATCCGCCGCCGACGCAGACGACGTGCTCACGGCCGGCGACGTCGTCACGGATCGAGTCGGCGTTGCCGAACGCGCGCAGGTAATGGATGCCCTCGAGCTGGGCGCCGTCGACGCGGAGGATGTTGACCATCGCGCCGGTCGCCAGGAGCGCCCGGTCGAAGGCGACCTCCTCCCCGCCCTGGAGCTTGGCGACGCGCTCGCCGGGATCGAGCGAGACGACGCTGCTTCCGGTCAACAGCTCGACCTCGTTCTCCGGGTACCAGTCGCGCGGATGAACGAGCGCGTCTGCGCGCCCCGCCTCGCCGCGCAGGTACTCCTTCGAGAGCGGCGGCCGCTCGTAGGGCGGCTCCGGCTCGCGACCGCAAAGGAGGATCGAACCCTCAGCGCCGCGGCGGCGCAGCTCGGCTGCGCAGTGGGCGGCGGCGATGCCACCGCCGACGAGCAGGAAATCGACCTCGCGGCGGGTCACGCCGCCGGATGCCATCTAGGCGTCGGGATCGCGGTCGGCCGTGCCCTGCTCGAGGCCCAGGTAGGAGGTCAGCTCCTCCTCGACCTCCGGGTCAAGCACGGCGAGGACCTCGTCGCCGGCGGCGAGCACGGTGTCGGGGGTCGGCACGAAGCCGGTGCCGTCGCGCATCACGCTGATCAGGAGGCTCCTCTTCGGCATGCTGATCTCGTCGAGTCGGCGGCCGACGACCTGGGCGTCGTCGCCGATCATCAGGTCGATGATCTCGATCTTCGCGTCGGCGAGGTCGAGCAGGTGGACGAGCCCGTAGCGCGGCACCTCGCGCTCGATCAGGCGGAGGATCAGGTCGGTCGCCGAGACGTAGGGCTTGACGCCGAGCAGCTCGAAATGCTGGCGGTTACGCGGGTTATTGACCCGGGCGATCACGCGCTCGACGCCGTACTTGTCCTTCGCGACCTGGCAGATCAGCAGGTTGTCCTCGTCGTCGCCGGTCACCGCGATCACCATCGCCGCGCGCGCGATCCCGGCCCGCTCGAGGATCCAGAGCTCCGAGGCGTCGCCGTAGAGGACGCGATGCTCGAGCTCCTGCTCAACCGTCTGGAAGCGCTCGCGATCGGACTCGATCAGGGTCACCTCGTGGCCCTTGTCGATCAGCTCGCGAGCCAGGTTCCACCCAACCTTGCCGCCACCGACGACGAGCATGTAGTCGCCTTCCCGCCCCTTCTCAGCCATCGGCCCCGGCCTTTGCGGCGGCGACCTCGCGGAGGTTGACTTCGAGCATCTCGATCGCTGTCCGCGTCGGGCAGACCGTCGTTAGGCCCTGCGTCGCGTACCACTCGGCCCGGTAGGGGTCGAGGATCCTGGCGATCACGGTCTCGACGTTGAAGCGCCGCTGGGCGATCTGGGCGATCACGATGTTGGTGTTGTCGCCGTTGGTCGAGGCGACGAAGACGTCGGCGCGCTCGATCCCGGCGGTGGTAAGCGCGTCGATCTCGAGGCCGGTGCCGACCGTGAACTGGCCGCCGGCGTCCTCCCAGGAGCTGTCGAGCCCGAGCTCGAGCCGGAGGTGCGATTCGGGGTCCTCGTCGAGGCAGGAGACCTCATGGCCCTCGGCCAGCATCGCGCGCGCGACCGACGAGCCGACGCGACCGCATCCGACGATCAGGATCAGCATGGGCCGATCTTATTCGCCCGAGGGGGCGGTGAGCAGGACCCGGCAGGGCGCGTTGCTGAGCACGTAACGGCTGACCGGGCCGATCTCGGGGACCCGGACGCCGCCGACCCCGCCGAGCAGGGCGCCGCCGCGAACCATCGTCGGCGGCTCACCGCCCACGATGATCGCCTCGACGGCGTGCTCGCGGGCGCGCTCGACGATCGCCTCGCCGACGTCGCGGGCGGGCACGATGTCGCTTGCGGTCTCGACGCCGGGATACTCGTCGGCGATTTCCTCCGCCCGCGCCAGCGCCTGCTTGGCCGCGGCCACCCGGGTGGCCGGGATCGGCCCCTCGAGCGGGACCGTGAGCGGCAGGTCGATCACGTAGAAGAGCTCGAGCCGCGGCGCGCTCTGGCCCTCCAGCGGGTGCGATTCGGCGAGGCGGCAGGCGGTGGTGACGATGTCGTCGTCGAGCTTGCTCCCGAGGACCGGGACGAGGACGCTGTCGAGCTCGACGTCGGGCTGGCGCTTGAGCAGCGCCTGCTCCGGCACCGAGACGCGGGCGGTCAGCGACAGCCCCTCGACGAGGCGCCGGTAGACGAAGTAGGAGACGAGCCCGAAGACCATCCAGCCGCCGCCGACCGCGAGCGCCGCTCCGTGCAGGAGGATGATCGAGGCGAACACCGCCCCGGCGAGGAGCACGCCGAGCACGGCCGGAACCGGGACCGCGACGCCGCGGACGCGAACCTCGAACGGGACCGTGAACGGACGCTCGCGATCGGGGTCGGAGAAGCGGAGGCGGATCAGCGACAGGTGGGCGATCGAGATCGCCAGCGTCGCCCCGAACGCGAAGACCGCCGCAAGCAGCTCGACGTCGCCCGGCAGGACGAGCCCGATCGCGATCGCGGAGGCGATCAGGATCGCCACGTGCGGGGTCAGGCGATGGCCTCCGAGCTTGCCGAGCCAGCTCGGGACCTGCCGGTTGGTGGCGAGCACGTAGACGTGGCGGGAGAGTCCGAGCATCGTCACGTTGGCGGCGAAGAAGAGGACGAGCGGCGCGACGGCGACGACGGCCCACCGGAAGACGTCCGAGAGCCAGGCCGGCTCGAAGGCCGAGGTGACGCCGAGCACCGGGGCGTCCTCGTAGGTGGTCGCGAGCGCGGTCGTCGGCCCGTCCGGCCCGGCGACGACGGGCAGCGCCATCAGGGCGACGAGCGACATGCCGACGTAGACGAACGGCACGACCAGCGATCCGACGCCAAGGACCCGGCGCAGGTCCTCACGCCGCCACGCGAGGTCGGGCGCCAGGTCCGAGGATGCCTCGATCCCGGCGAGGGCGACCATCGAGATCGCGAGCGCCGTCGCGAGGTCGCCGATGCCGGGGGTGCCGAAGACATCGAGCGAGTCGGTCAGTGCCGCCGGGTCCCAGACGACGATCGCGCCGACGACGACGAGCAGGAACTGCAGGAGCAGGTCGGTGCCGGTCAGGGCGACCAGCCATCCCTGGCGGCGGCTGCCGGTGTAGCCGACGATGTTGATCGCGGCGACGGCGACGACGACACCGACCGCGATCGCCTGCTCGCCGGTCCCCGTTGCGAGGCCGTCGGAGATCGGCTCGAGGTAATGCGGGATCGTGACCGCGGCGAGCGCGATCACGATCAGGTAGTCGATCAGGATCGCCCAGCCGGCGATGAAGCTGACCAGCTCGTTGAAGGCGTGGCGGGCGAGCGTGTTCGAGCCGCCGCGCTCGCGGAACATCGCGCCGCCCTCGACGTAGGTCATCGTCGTCATCACGTAGACCAGGCCCGCGATCGCGAACACGACCGGGGTCAGCGCCAGGGCGCTGTCGGCGACGACGCCAAGCGAGTAGTAGACCGAGAAGGCGACGGCGGAGTGCGCAACCGCCCACAGCCACGGCATGCCGAGAAAGCGCCGGCCGAGCGCCGGGGGCGTGATCCGGCGCTCCCTCATCCGCGGAGGCTCAAGCCGGCCGCCGCGTCACGAGGTAGAGGCGGGCGGCTCCGATCGCGACGAAGACGGCGCCGAGCAGGACGCCGATCGAGACCGGACCGCCACCGGCGGCGAGCGTGCGGATGACGATGACGACGCCGAGCGCCATGATCAGCGACGAGAGAACCTTCGTTCCGATCGTGCCGATCCGCTGCCGGGACGTCATCGGCGGCGATTGTAGTTGCCGTCCGCGCGTCATCGCGGCCGCTCGGGCGGGCGTGCTCAGATCGCCGCCGGGGTCCCGGCCGGAGCTGCCGATCCGGTCGGATCGCCGGCGACGATGACGCGGCACGGCCGGTTGGCGAGGACGCCCTCGAGCGTCTTCCCGTAGAGCGGAGCGCCGTTGCGGTAGGTGAGCTGCATGACGATCGCCACGGCGTCCATCTCCTTCGCCGTCTCGATGATCGCCTTCGGCGCCTGGCCCGGCCGGACCCGCATCACGTGGCCGGTGACGCGGCGCCCGCCGATCAGCTTCGCCCGTTCGATCTTCGACTGGGCCTTCTCCTGCTGGCGCGGCAGCAACGCGTCGATCGGCAGGTGCGCGGGGACGTTGAGCAGGGAGAGCACGTGGATCGGGCGCCCCTTGCGGTCGGCGAGCCGCGCCGCCGTCCCGATCGTCTGCTCCGAGAACGGGTCGTCCTCGAACGGGACCAGGACCGACTTGATCTCGACCTCGACGTCGAGCGCCTCCGGGAACTTGATCTCGACGGTCTTGGTGATCGGCAGGTTGTGCCGCCGCCGGTAGCCGAGATAGACGCAGGAGCCGAGCAGCATCCAGCCGAGCCCGATCGCCATCGTCACCGGATTCATCGCCATGACGACGATCCACGCCGCGAAGGTGCCGAAGCCACCGAGCACCGCGGTCAGCGGCACCGCGACGCCGGCGATCCGGACCTCCCCCGGAGGCTTCCAGGGTCGGTCCTGGTCGGGCAAGCGGCGGCGCATCCAGAGGATCGCGGCGTGCGCGATCGTGAACGAGAGCATCGCCCCGAACGAGTACATCGTCGCCAGCAGGTCGGCCTGGCCGGGCAGGAGCGCGATCGACGCGATGATCGAGAAGGTGATGATCGCGACGTGCGGCGTCCGGAACCGCGGATGGACCTGTCGCAGGCGCTCCGGGAGCTGGCGGTGCTGGCCCATCGAGAACGTCAATCGCGAGACGCCGATCATCCCCGCGTTGGTGGCGATCACCAGGATGACGGCCGCGAGGATGCCGACGTAGATGCGGAGCCCGTCGGTCAGCGCCGCGCCGAGGCCGAGGTTCTCGACGATCCCGAGCACGGGATCTCCCGCGAACTTGGTGCCGAGCTCGGTCGTGTACCCGTCGGGGCCGAGCGTCACCGGCATCGCCGAGAGCGCGATCATCGGCAGCAGCGCGTAGAGGCCGATCACCGCCAGGACCACGAGCCCCGCCCCGCGCGGGATCGAGCGCTCCGGCTCGACCGCCTCCTCCGACATGTTCGAGATCGTCTCGATCCCGGTGTAGGCGATCATCCCGAGCGCGATCCCGAGCGCGAAGTCGCCCCAGGTCGGCGCGACGCCGAGGTCGATGTTGGCGATCAGGACGTCCCCGTTGAAGACGAGCGCCAGGCCGACGACGACGAGCAGCACCTGGGTCGCAAGATCGCCGATCGCGAGCACGAGGTTGAGCCGCGAGGACTCCTGGGTGCCCTTGATGTTGAGGGCGGCGAGGGCGGCGATCAGGACGATGCCGCCGATGATGTCGCCGGGGCTCTCGCGCAGCGGCTCCCAGAAGACCCCGAGGTAATGGGGGACGAAGAAGGCCGAGATCGCGACCGTGATGATGTAGTTCATCATCTGGCCCCAGCCGGCCACGAAACTGACCATCTCGTTGAACGCATGGCGCGCGAAGCTGGCCGAGCCGCCGGCCTTCGGGTCCATCACGGTGCCCTCGACGTAGGTGGCCGCCGTGCAGACGAAGATCAGCCCCGAGATCATGAACGCGATCGGGGTCAAGCCGAGCGCAAACGCCGCGACGACGCCGAGCGCGTAGTAGATCGACGAGCCGACGTTGCCGTAGGCGGCGCTGAACAGCGAGCCAACGCCGTGAACGCGCTGTAGGGACTGGTCGCGGGGAACGCGGAGCGCCATGCGGGCCGCGACTATACGACCGCGGCGGGCGCGATCAGCGCGTCCGGCCTCCCTCGCCGCCCTCGTTACCGCGCTTGAGACCGAGCCAGAGCCGCCCGGCCCCGAGCAGCAGGAAGAGGACGCAGATCAAGAACTCGGGTGAGCCCGGCCCGGGCTCGCCAAGCCCGACCGCGAGCATCCCGGCGATCGCGAACAGGATCACGAGCGCCGCGAAGAAGCTGCTCGAGATCTCGTAGAGGGTGCGCTCGCGCTTGGGCTGCATCGATCGAGGATCGCAGAGCGAAGGCGCGCAGCAAGCAGCTGGTAGCTGGCAGCTTCGGCTCGCGCCGGGCTTCCGCCGTTGCCTGGACGGTGGCTTGGGCTGTGAAGGGGGATCCAGGGAGCTTCGCCCCGCCCCACGACGTTCCGAGTCGTCGAGCGGGACGAAAGAGGTCAGATAAGACGGTTTCAGCCCGCTCGGCGGCAATACACCCTTTCGCTGCCCAAACCACCGCCCAGACAACGACATCGGCTCGGCGTGAGCCCACGCCAACGGTGGGAGCCCGGCGACCCCCTAGAAGTTGATTATCGGGATGATCAGGATCGCCACGATGTTCGCCACCTTGATCATCGGGTTGATCGCCGGGCCGGCGGTGTCCTTGTAGGGGTCGCCGACCGTGTCGCCGGTCACCGAGGCGGCGTGGGCCTCCGAGCCCTTGCCGCCGTAGGCGCCGTCCTCGATCAGCTTCTTGGCGTTGTCCCAGGCGCCGCCGCCGACGGTCATCGAGACGGCCATGAAGAAGCCGACGACGATGACGCCGATCAGGAGGCCGCCGAGCGCCTTGCCGCTG
>DASSEM010000237.1:0-2733 GCA_035695265.1 Solirubrobacterales bacterium | reverse complement strand
CGACGGTCCTCGCTTCTTGCTCCTTGCTCCGAGCTCCTAGCTGTACCGCTCCACCACCCCGTCGGCGACCAGCTCCAGCATCTGCAGCTCCTCGCCGGCGATGCCCGACTCGCGCAGCGCCCGCTTGGCGCGCTCGACCCGCTCGCGGGCCTCTGCCCTGACCACCTCGGGCGCCCCGGTCGCCGCGATCCGGTCGCAGAGGCGCTCGGCGCCGGGGGCGTCGAGGCCGACGAGGTCGGCCTCGAGCAGGCCGGGATCGCGCTCGCGGGCGAGGATGAAGGGCAGGGTGACGGTCCCGTCGAGGAGGTCGGTGCCGCGGGCCTTGCCGGTCCGCTCCGGGGGGCCGAGCACGTCGAGGACGTCGTCGAGGAGCTGGAAGGCGAGCCCGATCGTCCGCCCGAAGTCGCGGAGCGCCGCCTCCTCCGCAGCCGAACGGGACGCGCCGATCACGCACGCGCACTCGAACAGCGCCGCCGTCTTCAGCTCGCAGCGGAGCTGGTAGCGCTCGATCGAGACGCCGGTGTCGTAGGCGTCGCGGCGCTGCGCGAGCTCGCCGCGGGCGAGGGCGACCGAGGCGTGGGCGAGGAGCTCGACCTGGCGGTCGGTCGCGGGCCGGCGCTCGCCGGCTTCGGCGCCGTCGGCGGCGAGGATCGCGAACGCGCGCGAGAACAGGAGGTCGCCGGCGGCGACGGCGCGATCGCGGCCGGCGTTGGCGACGACGGTCGGCACCCCGCGGCGGAGCGGCGCGTCGTCGAGGACGTCGTCGTGGACGAGCGTCGCCATGTGGACGAGCTCGATCGCGGTGGCCGCGCGGATCGTCTCCTGGCCGGCGCCGCGGCCGGCGCAGAGCAGGACGAGCAGCGGTCGCATCCGCTTGCCGCCGGCGGTCAGGGTCTCCCCCGCGTCGGCGCCGAGCTCCTCGCCCCAGCCGGCGACGGCCTCGCCGAGCCGCCGCTCGACCTCGGTCATCCGGGCCGGCAGCCAGGCGGCGGCGAGGTCGGTCACGGCCGTGACCGGCTCCGGCGAGGAGACCCCGCTCACGCCATCACCCCGGACGGACGGCGGAGTGGATCGCGATGATCCCGCCGGCGAGGATGGTCCAGCGGATCTCCTCGAGGCCGGCGCGATCCATGATCTCGGCGAGACCGCGCGGCGGCGGGAACCGCTTCACCGACTCGGGCAGGTAGCTGTAGGCGTCGCTGTCGCCGGCGAGCCGGCCGATCAGCGGCACGATCCGGTCGAACCAGATCGAGAAGAAGGTCGAGAGCGGCGGCCGCGCCGGCTGGGTGATCTCGAGCACGACGAGCCGCCCGCCCGGCTTCAGCACCCGGGCGAGCTCGGCGATCCCGCGCTCGAGGTCGGCGAGGTTGCGGACGCCGAAGCCGACCGTGACCGCGTCGAAGGCGCCGTCGTCGTAGGGGAGCGCGAGGGCGTCGGCCCACTCGAAGATCGGCTTCGCGGCGCCCGGCGGGACCGGCTTCTCGCGGGCAAGGTCGAGCATCCGCTCCGAGAAGTCGGAGCCGGTGACGCGGCCGGCCGGGCCGACCCGGCCGGCGAGCTCGAGGGCGAGGTCGCCGGTCCCGCAGCAGACGTCGAGGGCGGCGTCGCCCGGACCGACGTCGGCCCGGTCGACCGCGCGCGCCCGCCAGCGATGGTGGAGGCCCGCGGTCATCGCCGAGTTCATCAAGTCGTAGACGCCGGCGATCCGGTCGAACATGCCGCGGACCTCGGAGGCGAACTCCTCCGACTCGCGGGAGGGCTTGCTCTCGGCGGTCGCCAGGGTGATCAGGGGCTCGAGCCGGAAGCCGCCGGTTCGGTGGCGGACGATTCGCCGCCGCCGGTGCTCTCGGGCGGAGCCGTCCCCGGATCGCCGGCCACGCCGGTATCGGGCTCCTCGGAGCTCTCCTCGCCGTTCAGCGAGCTGAGGAAGGCGACGAGGTCGCGGAACTTCTCCGGCTCCTCCTCCTGCATCGCGGCATAGGAGGGCATCTCCCCCGGGCCGACGATCAGCGAGCGAGCGATCGCCGCCGGGTTCAGGCGCGCGCCGATCTCGGTCAGCTTCGGGCCCGGGCCGTTGTTGCCGTTCTCGCCGAACTGGTGGCAGGCCAAGCAGCCCGACTGGGCGGCGACGAGCTTGCCGGGCTCGAGCTCGGGCGCGACCTCGATCTCGATGTCGGTCGGCGAGCCGGCGTTGGCGCCGAGGAAGGTGAGGAACGCCATCGCGACGATCGTCATGATCCCGGCGATCGAGGCGATCGGCCGCTTCAGCGGGTTGCGCTCCGGGTTGCGGTCGTAGAACGGCAGCAGGAACAGGAGCACCATCGCGATCGTCGGGATGCCGATCGTCGCGATCGGGACGAGCTCCGGCGGCTTGATCACACGGAGGAGCTCGAACAGGAAGAAGAAGTACCACTCCGGCCGCGGCGTGTAGGTCGTGGTCGTCGGGTCGGCCTTCGGGCCCAACTCGGCGCCGAGCACTATCGACATCGTGATGATCACGGCGAGCGTCACGCACGCCATCGCGCCGTCCTTCGCGATCGCGTAGGGGAAGAACGGCTTGCCCTGCTTCTTCAGGATCTCGTACTCGCGGAGGTACTGCTCCTTCTCGCGTGCGTTCACGGCCTAGATCTCTTCCTTCGCGAGGTCGCGCTTCTTCTCGGCCCGCAGCCACGGGGGCGCGGTGGTGCCGAGCTTGGCCACGAGGTACAGGTGGGCGCCGATCAGCGCGGCGAT
>DASSEM010000236.1:0-9269 GCA_035695265.1 Solirubrobacterales bacterium | reverse complement strand
GCGCGGATCGCCGCCCGGCTGCCGAGCCGCTGGATGGGCCCGGAGGCGGTCGAGCGGCTGATCGGCGAGCGCGGCCTCTACGGGGCCTACGGGGCCTACGGGGCCGCCGGGTGATGGGCTCGGAGGAGCTGGCCCGCCGGATCGCCGCGCTCGCCGGCGCGAAGGGCGGCGAGGACATCGTCGCGATCGACGTCTCAGAGCTCCTCGGCTATACCGACTACCTCGTCATCTGCACGGCCCGCAACGAGCGGCAGGCGAAGGCGATCGCCGAGGAGGTCCAGCTGCGGCTCAAGCAGGACGACGGCCTGCTCGCGCGCCGGGTCGAGGGGCTGCCCGAGGCGCGCTGGGTGCTCGCCGACTATCTCGACTGCGTCCTGCACGTGTTCGTCGCCGAGGCACGCGGGCTCTACCGGCTGGAGCAGCTCTGGGGCGAGGCGCCGCGGTTGGGGTTGGGCGATGGCACCGGCGGCGCCGAGGGCGCCGATGACGTCCGCCACCGAGCCTAGGCTCGGCCAATCGCTGGAGAGACGTTCAGCAGGTCCCTGTTCGGATATCGCCCGTCCGAGGTCGGCGAGGCGATCGATGCGTTGGAGTCGGAGCTCGGCCGCCGCGCCGAGGCGTTACGCGGCCGCGAGCGCGAGATCGAGGCCCTGAACGCCGAGCGGGCGTCCCTGCGCGAGCGCCTCGAGGCCGCCGAGGCGGAGATCGGGACGCTCCGGGTCGAGCTCGACGGCGCGCAGGTTCGAGCCGACGAGGAGCTCCGGACGATGACGCTGTTCGTCCGCCAGCTCGAGGAGATGCGGGTCGGGGCGCGCGGCGCCGCGACCAGGATCCGGCTCGGGGCACTGCGCGAGGCGGCCGAGGTCAGCGCCCGGATCGTCGACGCGACCGACCCCCGCTGCGGCGCGGTCCGCGATCGCATCCTCGATGCTCTCGAGCGGGCGCTTGACCGGATCGAGGCCGGCTGGGAGCCCGGCCCCGACGTCGACGCCCCGGTGCCGCTGACCCGCTCGGCGGCCGGGCGGGTGGCGCTCGCGGGTGGCCAGCTCGGGCCGGTGCGGCGACGGGTGCGGGTCGACGTCGGTCCGTTCGCGGACTTCTCGCAGCTCGTCCGCTTCGAGGATGCCGCCAACTCGATCGGCGCCACCGGCGACCTCTCGATCAAGCGGTTCTCGGGCGGTCGCGCCCGGATCGACGTCGCTCTGAGCGAGCCCGTCGACCTGCTCCGCGAGCTCGAGGAGAGCTGCGACCTCGACTTCCGGGTCAGGTCGCGCAGCGAGGACGAGATCGTCCTCGACGTCGACGCCTGAGCGCCGCCGCCCGCCGCCTCAGAGCTCGCCGGTGATCGCGTAGCGGAGGATCGCCACGACCTGCTCGGGCTCGCGCGCGACCGCCAGCGCCGCCCCGTCGACCTCCTTCAGCGCGTGATCGTGCTCGGGCGGGTGCAGGGTGACGAGTGGCGTCCCGAGCGCCGCCGCCTGGCCGGCGTCGAACGCGGCGTTCCACTGCTTGTACTTGTCGCCGAAGCGGACGACGACGATGTCGGCCTCGCCGAGCAGCGTCTGGGTGCGGACGGCGTTGACGCCGGCGCCCTTGTGGTCGTGCCAGAACTTGTCGTCCTCGGCGCCGAGGATCGCCGCGCCGCAGTCGTCGCTCGCCGCGTGGTCGGTGACCGGGCCGGTGAGGAGGACCGGAAGGCCCGCCGACTCGACGCCGGCGGCGATCCGGTCGCGCCAGTCGGAGTGGATCTCGCCGGCGAGGTAGACGACCCAGGTGCGTTGCTCGGCATTCATCGCGGTGCCGGGCTCAGCGGGCCGACCCGAAGATCCGGAGCAGGAACAGGAACAGGTTGATGAAGTCGAGGTAGAGGGAGAGCGCGCCGAGGATCGATGCCTTGCGCAGGGTCTCGCCGTCGGCCCCGCTCGAGCCGATCTGCTTGATCTTCTGCATGTCGTACGCGGTCAGGGCGCAGAACAGGAGGACGCCGCCGAAGGTCACGAACCAGTAGAGGATCGAGTTCGCCCAGAACATGTTCACGACCAGCCCGATGACCACGCCGATCAGTCCCATGAACAGGATCGAGCGCATCCCCGAGAGGTCGCGCTTGGTCAGGTACCCGTAGGCGGCCATGCCGCCGAACATGCCCGCGGCGACGCCGAAGGCGCTGGCGATCGAGGCGGTCGTATAGGCCTCGAGGATGATCGAGAAGATGAAGCCGTTCAGAGCCGCATAGAGGGTGAACAGGAAGACGGCAACGGAGTAGGAGATCCGGTTGATCCCGGCCGAGATGCCGATCACGAGCCCGAGCTGGCCGACGAACATGACCAGCAACGCCCACGGGTAGTCCTCGAACCAGGCGATCATGTCGCCGCTCGCCGCCACGTAGGCGGCGATCCCCGCGGTCAGCGCGAGGCCGAGGAACATCCAGCCGAACACCGAGGTGAGGAACGACTGCCGCGCGAGCTGCGCCTCCGCGCCCTCCACCGTCGTCGTCCCGTACTCGTCGATCCCGTACTGCTCGTCCATGGTTCGGGACTCTACGGTGAACGCAACATCGCGGCCCTCCACGGGCCGTTTCGTTGCATTGACCAGCCACCCGCCCGTTGACCAGCGGTCGCGAAGGGGGCTTGTGGCGCCGTTAGACTTCACGCCCCTGGGGCTGTAGCTCAGTTGGCTAGAGCGTCCGGCTGGCAGCCGGGAGGTCAAGGGTTCGAATCCCTTCAGCTCCACTCGCCCGATCCGTCTTGCGCCGTGCCCGCCGAAGCTGTTTGATGACGGACGACATGAGTCGTCGTCGCCTCGGTTCCGTCCTCGTCCTCACGACGCTCACCGGCGCGCTTGCGATCGCGGCGCCGGCGGGGGCCGCGCAGAAGGGGTTCAAGTACGGCGTGGCCGCCGCCGACGTGACGCCCCACTCGGCGATCCTCTGGGCGCGGACGACGCGGCCCGGCAACGTCTACCTGCAGATCAGGCGCAGCGGCAGGCCCGGCTCGTGCCGGCCGAACCGGCTGCCGAAGGGGCGGCGGGTGAAGTCGAAGCGGAAGAACGACCTCACCGTCCAGCTCCGCGTCCGCCACCTCAAGCCGGGCCGGGGCTACGTCTACCGCTTCTGCAGGCCGGGTGGCCGCCACAGCGCCACCGGCCGTTTCGAGACGGCACCGCGAAAGGGCTCGCGCGAGCTGATCCGCTTCGCGCTCTCCGGCGATCAGGACGCACGCCCGGTTCCGGGCGGCGACGAGCCCTACTGGAACGACTTCGAGGTCTGGGACCGGATCCGCCACCAGGACAACGACTTCAACGTCCTGATGGGCGACACGATCTACTCCGACACCGAGGTCCCGGGATACACGCTCGAGGACGTGGCGCTCACGGTGAAGGAGAAGTGGCGGGCGTACAAGACCAACCTCGGGATGAGGCCGTGGGCAAGGGCCCGCGGTCGCGCCGCCTACTACGGCCACTGGGACGACCACGAGTTCGTCAACGACTTCTCCCGCCACGAGAACCGCTTCCCGTACAGCAACGAGGGCGAGTTCCAGGGCGTCAACCGGATCAAGGGCGAGAAGCTCTACAAACGCGGCGTCCGCGCCTTCCGCGACTACAACCCGATCACCTACTCGAAGCGGAACGGCATCTACCGCAGCGAGCGCTGGGGCAGGAACCTCGAGGTCTTCTTCCTCGACGAGCGCTCGTTCCGCTCGTCCAGCGCCGACTACGACGGCGCCTGCGACAACCCGGCCGGCAGCGGTGACCCCGACCTCGCCCCGACCGCCCCGCAGAGCGTCCGCAACGTCTTCGCCGCGATCGCGCCGCCGCTCGCCAACCCGGTCCCGCAGGAGTGCCTGGACGCGATCAACGACCCGAACCGGACGATGCTCGGCAACCGCCAGCTCCGCCGGTTCAAGAACGACATCGACAGCTCGAAGGCGACCTTCAAGGTGATCTTCAACGAGGTACCGATCCAGCAGTTCTACGCGCTCCCGTATGACCGCTGGGAGGGCTACGAGGCGGAGCGCAAGAACCTCCTCCGCTTCCTCGACAAGAAGGTCGACAACGCGGTCTTCCTGACCACCGACGTCCACGCCAACATGGTCAACGACGCCCGCTTCAACACCCTCGGTGGCCCTGGCGTCAAGAACTCGGGGATCCTGGACATCACGACCGGCCCGATCGCCACGGAGACCTTCTCGGGCGAGATCAGCAGCGCGGTCGGCAACCCGGCGGCGGGCGCGCTGGTCACGAGCCTGTTCTTCCAGCCGCAGCCGCCGAACGGCGTCGGCATGCAATGCGCGGCCACCGACCAGTTCAGCTACGCCGAGGTCAGGGTCGGCAGCAACAGGCTCGCGGTCGAGCTGCTCGACGACCACGACGAGCGCGTCATCAACACGGGTGACGCCTCCCAGCCGGCGCCGCCCTGCTCGCGGATCGTGATCCCGGCCGAATAGACGACGCGGGCGCGGCGGAGAGGATGAGCGCGGCCACCGCGGACGAGCTCCGCCGCCGGCGCTTGCGCGCGCAATGCCTGACGGCCGGCTCCGCGGCCGCCTCTCCTGCGGCGGCGGCGCGGGCCGTGCTCGGAATCCAGGCCCAGGACATCCGCGCCGCAGGCCTCGCGATCCGCGCCCGCGCCCCGACCGCCACCCGCGACGACCTCGCGACGGCCGGCCTCGTCCGCACCTGGACCGTGCGGGGGACGGCCCATCTACTCGCCGCCGACGACCTGCCCTGGCTCGACTCGCTGACCGGTCCCCGCAACCGGCGCCGCTGCGACGCGCTGATGCGAAAGCGCAGCAACCTCGCGACGGCGGAGGCGATCCGGCCCGCCGCCCTCGAGCTCCTGGCGAACGGACCGCTCACCCGCGCCGAGCTGATCGAGCGCCTCGACGAGCGCGGCCTGCCCTCGCTCGGCCCCTATTCGATCAACGTCCTGATGCCCTGGCTGGCATCGACGGGCGAGATCGTCGGCCTCGCCGACGGCTCCTTCCGCCGCGCCGATTCACCCCCGGGCATCGACGAGGAGGAGGCGCTCGCGACCCTCGGCCGCCGCTACCTCGCGGGGTACGGCCCCGCCGGGCCCGAGGACCTCGCCCGCTGGTCGGGTCTTCCGATCACCGCCTGCCGCCGCGCCCTCGCCTCGGTCGCCGGCGCCGTGAAGCTCGACGACGGCCTCGTCGCCCTCCCCGACGAGCCCGGGCCACCGGCACCGGCGCCGGCCTCCATGCTCGGCGCCTTCGACACGGCCCTGCTCGGCTGGCGCGACCGGACGCTCCTCGTCGATCCCGCCGTCGAGCGGCGCCTCGTGCCGGGCGGCGGGATCATCCGCGCCGCCGTCCTCAGCTCCGGCCGCGTCGCCGCGACCTGGAAGCTCGAGGGCTCGGGCCGGCGCCGGCGCGTCAGCTTCGACTGGTTCGGCCCGCGGCCACCCGAGCCGGCCCTCGCGGCCGAGATCGACGCCGTCGGCTCCTGGCTCGGCCTCGAGCTCGAGCCGGCGTCCTAGTCCGTCCTAGACTGCCCATCCGATGAGCGCCGACACCCCCGAAAGCGAGGCGGTCGCGGACCGTCCCGCCCGCTACGACGCCCGCGCGATCGAGCGCAAGTGGCAGGACGTCTGGGCCGCCGAGCGGACCTGGGAGGCGCCGAATCCCGGCCGGCCCGGCTTCGATCCCGACGCCGCGAAGGCCTACGTCCTGGTCATGCTCCCCTATCCATCGGGCGAGCCCCACGTCGGCCACCTCAAGGTCTACTCGGTCGGCGACGCGATCGCCCACTACCGCCGCCGCACCGGCCACGAGGTCCTGCAGCCGATGGGCTACGACTCCTTCGGGCTCCCGGCCGAGAACCACGCGATCCAGACCGGAGAGCATCCGCGCGTCTCGACCGAGCGCTCGATCGCCAGCTTCCGCAAGCAGTTCCTCGACTGGGGCATCTCGATCGACTGGAGCCGCGAGCTCGCCACCCACTCCCCCGACTACTACCGCTGGACCCAGTGGATCTTCCTGCGCCTGTTCGAGGCCGGACTCGCCTACCGGGCGGAGGCGGCAGTGCACTGGTGCCCGCAGGACCAGACCGTGCTCGCCAACGAGCAGGTCATCGACGGCCGCTGCGAGCGCTGCGGGACCGAGGTCGTCCCGAAGAAGCTCGAGCAGTGGTACTTCCGGATCACCGACTACGCCGACCGCCTGCTCGCCGACTTCGACCGGCTCGAGTCCTGGCCCGAGCACGTCGTCACGATGCAGCGCAACTGGATCGGGCGATCGGAGGGCGCCGAGGCCGTCTTCCGCTGCGCGGAGCTCGGCATGGACTTCCCGGTGTTCACGACCCGGCCCGACACCCTCTACGGCGCCACCTTCTTCGTGCTCGCCCCCGAGCACCCCGACCTCGATCGCCTCATCGACGGCACGGCGAACGCCGGCGAGGTCCGCGACTACGTCGCCGCCGCCCTGCGCCGTCCGGCCGGCGAGCGCGGCGACGCCGAGCGCGAGAAGACGGGCGTCCGCCTCGAACGCCCGGTCACGAACCCGGTCAACGGCGAGGAGATCCCGGTGTTCGTCGCCGACTACGTGCTGATGGAGTACGGAACCGGCGCGATCATGGCGGTCCCCGCCCACGACCAGCGCGACTACGAGTTCGCGCAGACATTCGACCTGCCGATCCGCCCGGTCGTCGAGCCCGCCGACGGTTCCGATCCGCCCGACGACGCCGCCTTCGTCACCCAGTCCGAGGACGTCCGCATCGTCAACTCGGGCGACCTCGACGGACTCACCCCGGCGGCGGCAATGCTCCGGATCATCGAGGAGCTCCAGGCCGACGGCCGCGGCCGCCTCGCCGTCAACTACCGCCTCCGCGACTGGCTGCTCTCGCGGCAGCGCTACTGGGGCTGCCCGATCCCGATCGTCCACTGCCCGAACTGCGGACCGGTGCCCGTGCCCGACGAGCAGCTCCCGGTCGAGCTCCCCGACGTCGACGACTATCGCCCGAAGGGGCAGAGCCCGCTGGCGACCGCGACCGACTGGGTCGAGACCACCTGTCCCCGCTGCTCCGGACCGGCTCGCCGCGAGACCGACACGATGGACACGTTCGTCGACTCCTCGTGGTACTTCCTGCGCTACCTCGACCCCGGCAACGAAGAGCTTCCCTTCGACCGCGCGATCGCCGACCACTGGATGCCGGTCGACCAGTACATCGGCGGCGTCGAGCACGCGATCCTCCACCTCATGTACGCGCGCTTCTTCACGAAGGCGCTCGCCGACGAGGGCCTGCTCGGGGTCCAGGAGCCGTTCGCCAACCTCTTCACGCAGGGGATGATCACCCGCGAGGGAGCGAAGATGAGCAAGTCGAAGGGCAACGTCGTCGATCCCGCCGACTACGTCGCCCGCTACGGGGCCGACACCGCCCGCACCTACGTTTGCTTCATGGGCCCCCCGGACCGCGGCGGCGACTGGGTCGACGAGGGCGTCGACGGGGTCCATCGCTTCCTGTCGCGGCTCTGGCGGCTGGCGGACGAGCTCCCGGCGGCCGGCGGCAAGGAGCCGTCGGCCTTCGACGCGGAATGGCAACGGCGGACGGAGGGGGCGCCGCGGGCACTGCTAGCGAAAGCGCACTGGGCGATCGACAAGGCGACTCGCGACTTCGAGCGCGACTTCCAGTTCAACACCGTGATCGCGGCGGTGATGGAGCTGGTCAACGACGCCTACCGCCTCCGCGCGGAGCTCGAGGGCGACGACGGCCGGCGGGCCTTCCGCTTCGCGACCGCCACGGCGGCGTCGCTGATCTTCCCGTTCGCACCGCATCTCGGCTCCGAGGCATGGGAGATGGTCGCCGGCGGCCACCTCTGGGAGGAGCCATGGCCCCTCGCCGACCAGGAGCTCCTCGCCACCGACGTGATCACGCTGGTCGTCCAGGTCAACGGCAAGCTGCGCGACCGGGTCGAGGTGCCGGTCGGCGCCGCCGAGGCCGACGTGCTCGCCGCCGTCCACGCCAGCCCGCGGGTGCAGGAGCTCCTCGACGGCCGCGAGCCGGTCAAGTCGATCGTCGTACCCGACCGCCTCGTCAACCTCGTCGTCCGCTGAGCGCGCGCCGTGATGGATGGCGACCTGGTGCGTAATAGGGGCATGGGACGCTTCACGCTCGCCTTCACCGTCGCCGCCTTCGCCCTCGTGGCGGTCGCGCCCACAGCCGCCTTCGCCCTCGACAAGCCGCCGCAGCCGCGCGTCGTCGCCGCCGATGGCGCATACGAACGCGCCGCGCGCGGCTCCTACTGCTGGGGCGGTCGCCACTTCGCCATCTGCGCCGACACGAGCGACCCGATGATCTACGCGCCGACCCTGCGCGTTCCCGTCGGCACGAGCCAGGTCGTCCGGATGCGTCACGAGGTCACGTCGCTCGCCGCGTACAACCGTCGCGGCAACCGCTTCCAGCTGCAGCCGCTGGGCGACGGCGGACGTCGATTCCGGTTGACGATTGACCACCGGTCGGCCCCGCACCCGACCGCCGTCTACCTGTCCGCGGACTACGGCGCGCGGGGCGATGGCCTCTTCGCGATCAAGATTCGGCCGCGAAACTGAGCAGCGTCTGGTAGAACAGCCGCTGATGCTCGTCAGGCGCCTCTCCGACGCCGCAGTTCGGGACTTCCACCGGCTCAGCTCCCACATCCTCATGGATGCCGGCGAGCTCGGCTCGCGGCACATGACCGTCACCTGGATCGAGGTCCCCCCGGGCACCGAGCAGGAGCTCCACTCGCACGAGGAGGCGGAGCAGGTCTACGTCGTCGTCCGCGGCGCCGCCTCCCTCTCGGCCACCGGCGACAGCGAGAGCCTCGAGCCCGGTGACCTCGCCCTGATCCCGCCTGCCACCGACCACGTCGTCGCCAACCACGGCGACGAGACGCTCGCGCTCGTCTCCGTGCAGTCGCCGGCGGTCTCCGTCGAGGAGACGATCGGGCGCCAGACGGCCGCAACGGTCGGCTACGACGAGGACGCCGACCAGTACTGAGCTGACCCGCGCGCGGCAATCGTCACGCCGGCGTGCGCGTCCTTGACACGGAGTGTCCCACCGGTGCGCGGCCCCGCCCGAAGATCGTTGCGTGGGAACGAGCCGGCTTCAGATCGCCGTCTTCGCCGCGATCGGCATCGTCCTGCTGCTGCTCGGAGTTCGCGCGGTCCGCGACGCCGGAGCCGCTGCTGACGGCGGCTCGCCGGCGGCGCCGCTCGCCACCGAGCCGGTCGGCGGCGGCGACGCGGCGGCCGCCGGCGGCGACGTCGTCGTCCACGTCG
>DASSEM010000235.1:0-6464 GCA_035695265.1 Solirubrobacterales bacterium | reverse complement strand
AGCCTCACGGGCACCGACGTCGACGAGTCGACGCTGAGTGGCGTGCCGCCCACGGGGCCGGCCGGCGGATCGCTGGCGGGCACCTACCCGAACCCGACGCTCGCTCCGGACAGCGTCACCGGCGCCGAGATCGCCGCGGATTCGGTCGGCAGCTCGGAGATCGCCCAGAGCGTCGTCGGCGCCGACGAGCTCGACACCGTCCATGAGCATTTCTCTGCGGTGACGAACATCACCGATACGACCGCCCACGACGGATCGTGGGGATTCACAACGCAGACCGTGGCCTGCGGCCTCGGTGAGGACCTGCTCAGCGTGTCGGTCGACTGGACCGACGACAACGGGCACAACGAGGCGGCGTTCGGCGGCGTCAATACGATCAACCGGGCCGTCGATCCTGAGACGGCGACCGTTCGCACGGGCTTCGACGGCGGTGGCGGAGCCGCCGATCCCGCCCAGTTCCAGGTCGTCGCAACCTGCATCTTCTGAGCAGGAAGCTGAACGAAATCGGGACGACGCGGCGCCGGCTTGCCGGCGCCGCGTCGCTCGGCTTGGTGGCGCTGGCGCTCGTCGTCGGCGTCACGCTGGCCGGGGGCGACGAGGGCGGATCCGCGGCCCCCACCGCAGCTCCCACAACTGCCACGGACAAAGCCGCGGGCGATCCCGGGAACCGGTCCGAGGGCGGCGACCGGAGCGCGACGACCACTGAGCCCTGCGACGACGGCGCTGAGAGCTGCGGTGTCGCCGGGAGCGAGGGTTCGCCCGGATCGGCGGGGTCGGGCTCGATGCAGGAGGCGCCCACGACGGACGAGGTCGCCGCGCCGCCGGGCCTCTCGGACCAGGAGCAGGACCGCCCGGCGACTGCCGGCCAGGCGAACGTCAATCCCGATCACTACGGCAACGGCGGCGAGCCCGCCCCCGATCCGAGCCAGCCTTCGGCGGAGGGCGCCCGCGAGGAGATCGACGGGCCGCCGAACCGCAACCCGAAGCACTGACTGCACTGACCGCCCGACCGCCGCGGCTAGTCGCGCCGGTTGCCGACCTTGGAGGAGACGCACTTGCCGAACGCGTTGCCGGTCGGCTTGTACATCGAGAGCGGGTCGTCCTTGTTGGTCCCGTACTTCTCCTCGAACGCGGCCCATGACTCGGGGGTGTCGCCGCGCTCCGCGCGGCACTCCTTGGCGGCATTCTTGAATTCCGCGCGCTCGTCCCGGCGCTCGTCCTTGACCGCGGCGGAGACGCAGCGGCCGAAGGCGTCGTTGGTGCCCTTGGCTGACCGGTGGGCGTCCCGGAACGCCTCGTGCGAGCGGTTGCTGTGGCCGCGCTGCTCGCGGCACTCTCCGGCGGCGCCCTTCAGCGCGTCGGCGGCTTCCGGCCGCTCGGCCCGCGCGCAGGCCCGGACCGCACCGGCGCCGTAGGCGGCGCTGAACGCCTCTGGATCGGCCTGCGCGAGCGCCTCGCACTCCTGCTTGGCCACCGCGGCTGCGCTCGGCATCGGATTCGGCTTCGCCACGGCTACGGCTGAGTACGCGAGCGCCAGGCCGAGCAGCGCGGCAAGGATCGTCGGGAGCTTCTTCATCTGGGGGATCTCCGGGGTCGGTTTGGTGGGTTCCAGTCCCCATCGGCGCCTGAGGCTTCCCGCGTCGGCTCCCGGGTGCCTGCTGGACGTTTGATCGATTGCCGGCTCCCCGTCCCGCGCGACCGATCCGCTCCAACCTGCGCCAGGACTACGCTAGGCCGAGCCAGCCCCCGTAGCTCAGCTGGATAGAGCGCCGGCCTTCTAAGCCGGATGTCGCAGGTTCGAATCCTGCCGGGGGTATGCAGGACCTCGCCGGACTCGGCGCGTCATGCACGCACCCGGGCTTCGCTCACGCACTGGCCTTGGTTTCTGAAGCCGAGGCTGCGCCACCCGCCTCGTTTGCACGTGGTCGCGGACCTCGCATCGACGATCTGAAGATCGCCGGTGGCCATTAGATGCCGGCTGTCATCGCCTGCGAGCCGGCCTCTAGGTAGACCGAGTCCCGGTCCGCCGCCTGGGCGTTGACGACGCGGGTAGCGGTAGCAAGAGAAGCACTGAAAGCGTGGCAGCCCAACCGAAGCTCGAATCACGAAGCCTGAAGAGCCCGCTTGATCGTGCCGACGACGTAGACCACCGAGAGCACGAAGAACAAAGCTCCAAGAGCAGCCCGAATCGTGTCCTCATCGACGGGAGTCCTCGCCGCAACGGGCGGTGCGGTCTTGTCGGCGACCGTTTCTCGCCACCCGGCCAGGCCAGTTTGTCCGAGGTCCTTCGTTTTCACTCTGCCTCCTCCGGTGGTGCATCAGTGCCTCTCAGTTACCCAGCGCCGAGGGAGTTGACTCCCGCTGACCGGCCCGCTGCTCCGCGAATGAAAGGCGGTCGGTGGGGTACCCGACAATCATGGCCGTCGCCGCTGAACGAGCCTCGCTGCGGGAAAAGGATCGCTGGGAGGCGAACTTCGGGGCGGAGGAACACTTTGCGATCGGCGTCGAGGAGGAGCTGCTGCTGGTCCACGCGGACAACCGGCTCGCGGACCGGGGCGCCGATGCGATCGAGGCGGCGAGCCCGGATCAGGCCGACCTCGACGGCGAGCTCTTCAAGGCGATGGTCGAATCCCGCTCCGAGCCATCGCCGACGGCCGGCGCCGCCGTCACGGCGCTGCGCGAGGCCCGCCGCGAGCTGATCGGATCCGGGTCCCGGATCATCGGCGCCGGCGCCCACCCCGGCGCGGCCGCCGACGAGGGTGAGATCCGCGGCACACCACGCTACGCGTTCATCAAGGAATCGCTGCAGGGCATCCTGCGGACGCCGATCTGCGGCCAGCACATCCACGTCAGCATGCCCGACGAAGCGACCGCGATCCGCGCCTACAACGGCATTCGCACCCACGTTCCGCTGCTCAACGCGATCGCCTCCAACTCACCGTTCTGGTTCGGGCAGGACTCCGGGCTGGCCAGTGCCCGGACGGCGATCTTCCGCAGCTATCCGCGCGCCGCGATGGGCCCCGAGTTCGACGACTTCGACGAGTTCTGCCGGGTCACCCGCCAGATCTGCATCGCGGGTGGGATCCCCGACTACACGCAGATCTGGTGGGACGTCCGCCTTCACCCGCGCCTCGGCACGATCGAGGTCCGGGCCGCAGACACGCAGTTCGACCTGCGCTCGGCGGCCGCGATCGCAGCGCTCGTCCAGTGCCTGGCGCGGATCGAGGCCGAACGCGATCAGGGAGGCATCCCTGCCCGGGAGGCCCTGGCCGAATCGTGCTTTCAGGCGACCCGCCACGGGCTCGACGCCAAGTTGATCGACCGCGACGGGGAGGCCGTCCCGGCCCGTGTCCTCGGCCTCCGCGCCCTCGAGCTGGTCGCCGGCGAGGCCGGCAAATTCGGCTGCGAGGACGCGCTCGGTCATGCCGCGACGATCCTCGAGGAGGGATCCGGAGCCGACCTGCAGCGCCGGGTCCACGCCGAGCGCGGCATGGACGGCCTGCTCGAGTACCTGGTCACCGAGACGGCGCGGCTGCACGAATGAGCGCCTGGCGGAACGGCCCGTGAACGGCCCGTTTGCCCCGATCGTCCGGGGGTACTTCCAGGGCCGATGAGGGTCATCGTCACCGGGGCCACCGGCAACGTCGGCACCAGCGTCGTCGAGGCGCTGAGCGAGGCGCCCGAGGTCGATGAGGTCGTCGGGCTCGCCCGGCGCCGTCCCGAATGGGATCCGCCGAAGACGAGCTGGGTCGACGCCGACATCGTCAGCTCCGATCTGACCGCGACCTTCGCCGGCGCCGACGCGGTCATCCATCTCGCCTGGGCGATTCAGCCCTCGCGCGACGCGGAGACCCTGGAGCGGATCAACCTCGGGGGCAGCCGCCGGGTCTTCGAAGCCGTGGCGGCGGCCGGGGTCCCGAAGCTCGTCTACGCCTCCTCGGTCGGCGCCTACTCGCCCGGGCCGGACCAGACCCGGGTCGACGAGAGCTGGCCGATCGGGGCGACGGAGAGCTCCTTCTACTCCCGCCACAAGGTCGCGGTCGAGCACCTTCTTGACGACTTCGAGGCGGCGAACCCGGGGACGAAGACCGTGCGCCTGCGTCCGGCGCTGATCTTCAAGGGCGATGCTGCCACCGAGATCCGGCGCTTGTTCGCGGGGCCGTTCCTGCCCGGCTTCCTCGTCCGCTCGAGCCTCGTTCCGGCGCTGCCGCGGATTCCCGGCCTGCGCTTTCAGGCGGTCCACTCAGCCGACGTCGGCCGGGCCTACCTGCGCGCCACCGTTGGTGAGGCGTCCGGGGCGTTCAACATCGCTGCCGAGCCACCGCTCGACTCCGAGGCCTTGGCGGCGATCTTCGACGCCCGCACCTTCCCGCTGCCGGCCCCGGTCGTTCGCGCCCTCACCGACGTCACCCACCGCCTTCACCTGCAGCCCACGCCGCCCGGGTGGCTGGACATGGCGCTGAACGTGCCGCTGATGTCCTCGGCTCGGGCTCGCGAGGAGCTCGGGTGGGAGCCGCGGCTCAGCTCCACCGAGGCGCTCGAGGAGCTGCTGGTGGGGATGCGGCGCGGCGAGGGGCATCCGACGCCGCCCCTGGAGGAGGCCGGGGTACGGGGGCGGATCGACGAGGTTCGCACCGGAGTCGGTGAGCGGCAGTAACGGACGCGAGCGGATCGCCGCCAGTCCGCCTAGCTCGACTTCGCCGACTTCTTGCCGCCCTCGCGGCCGGCGGCGCGCTTCTGGGACTTGCTGCCGCCCTGCCCCTTGCCGCTCTTCTTCCCGCCCTTCTTGGAGGAGTCGGGGGAGTTGGCGATCGAAGCGGCGCGCTGCTTGCTCATGCCCTTCTTGCGCAGGCCCTCGTACTGCTTGTCGTCCTTGACGCTGGATCCATGGTCCTTCGCCATCGTCTCTCGCCTCCGTAGGTCAGGTTGGGTTCGTGCACTTGCTCTGCTTCCCGGTGGGCGAGAGCGCGAAACCGGCTAGGAGCCCGCGCCGGGGCCGTCCGAGAGGCCGCGGCGCAGCTCGCGGGCGTTGGCGGGAGCGAAGCCGCGCCAGTCGTTGTTGAGATAGACGAAGACTGGGCGCCGCGACCGCCAGCCGGCGATCCGTCGCCGCCAGCGGTCGAGCTCGGCCGAGGAGTAGTTGCCGTCGCGACCGCGGCTGCCGTAGTGGAGGCGCAGATAGGCGAGCGGGCCGGCGGGCCGTTGCTCGGGAAGCTCGCGGCGCTTGTCGTCACCGATCGCGAGCGAGGCGCCGTGCCCCTCGAGGAGCGCTCTCACCGGCGCCGCGAACCAGCTCGGGTGACGGAACTCGAAGCAGTGCTCGGCCGCGGGCAGGGCATCGAGAGTCTCCGCGAGCAGGTCGTCGTCGCGCTCGAAGTTCCCCGGGAGCTGCCAGAGGACCGAGCCGAGCCGGCGCGAGCGACGCAATGGCTCGAGCGGCTCCCAGAACCGCGCCACCGCGTCGCCGATCTCCTGCAGGCGCTTCATGTGGGTCAGGTAGCGGCTCGCCTTCACCGCGAACAGGAAGTCGCCCGGGACCTGCTCCACCCAGCTCTCGACCGTCTCCCGCTTCGGCAGGCGGTAGAAGGTGGCGTTGACCTCAACCGTGTCGAAGACCTCGGCGTAACGCTCGAGCCGGCGCCGCGCCGGAAGTCCGTCGGGGTAGAGGCCGCCGCGCCAATCCTCGTAGCTCCAGCCCGAGCAGCCGATCCGGACCGGGCGCATCGGGATCGCTCATCCCGACGGGGGCGCGGGGATCGGGTTCGCCTCGAGCGCCCGGGCTGCGGCCAGCAGGTTCGCGGCCGCCGCCTTGCCGGTCGAGTGCGACCAGTCCTTGCCTGCCTCGCTGTCGAGGTAGTCATCGCCCGGCCCGGGGCCGCGGTTCCAGTACGTCCAGGCCTGGCCCGGGATCGTGAAGCCGATGTCGGCGAGGGCGCCGGAGACCTCGGAGATGACGTGGTGGGCGCCGTCCTCGTTGCCGGTGACCACAACGCCGGCGACGTGGTTGTAGGCGACCGGTCGCTCGTGCTCGTCGGTCTCGGAGAGCATCGCGTCCATCCGCTCGAGCACCCGCTGGGCGATGCTCGACGGTCGGCCGAGCCAGGTCGGCGTCGCGAAGACCAGGATCTCGGACGCGAGGACCTGGGCACGGATCGCGGGCCACTCGTCGCCGTCGCCGAGGTCGGATTCGACCCCGGGCGGGATCGCCCGATCGACAGCACGGACCTCGGCCGTCTCGACGCCGTCGGCGCGAAGGGCATCCTCGACGACCGCGGCGAGCGTCCCGGTGTTGGAGCGCTCCGGGCTCGCCTTCAGCGTGCAGTTGATCGTCAGGGCCTTCACTTGGACGGTCCGCTACCCCGATCGCGGCGGTCGAATCGGCACGCACGTCCCGATCGGCGGTTTCTCATCCCGGGCCACGGGTATTCCCACCACGCAACCAATCGAAGGGAAGACAGCATGGG
>DASSEM010000234.1:0-19940 GCA_035695265.1 Solirubrobacterales bacterium | reverse complement strand
TCGCCGCGACCCTCGCCGACATCGGCGCCGGGCTGATCGGCTCGCTCTTCGCCCTGTTCACGATTCTCATCATGAGCATCTTCATGGTCTCGCGCGGCAACGAGTGGATGCGGACGTTGCTTGCGACCCGCCGGCCCGAGGAGGCGGAGGCGATCGGCAAGGCGTTCGAGCGGATGGCGTACGCCGTATCGGCCTACGTCGGCGGTGCCCTCGCCCAGGCGACGATCGCCGGCATCGTCGCCTTCATCGTGCTGACGATCCTCGGCGTGCCGGCGCCGCTGGCGCTCGCGGTGATCATCGCCATCCTCGACCTGATCCCGCTGATCGGCGCCACGATCGGCGCGTTCATCGTCGCCGTCGTCACCCTCTTCAACGACTTCCCGACCGACACGATCATCTGGCTGGCGTTCGCGATCGCCTACCAGCAGTTCGAGAACTACGTCGTCCAGCCGCGGATCCAGAGCCGCGCCGTCAAGCTCGATCCGTTCGTGATCGTCGTCGCGGCGATCTTCGGCGGCACCCTGCTCGGCGTCGTCGGCGCCCTGCTCGCGATCCCGGTCGCCGCCGCCGGGCAGATCGGCGTTCGCGAGTTCATGCTCTACCGCCGCGGCGAGCTCGACCAGATGGGTGGCGAGCTGAGCGAGGGCCTGCCGATCGAGGGTCCCGGCTCGGACGAGGGGGATACGGCGCGCCCACCGCCCTGAGCCGCTTCAATGCCCCAAGATGACTTCGGCGCGCGCTTCGTGATGCGGCGCGCGGTGCGACCGAGAGGAAAGGATGAGCTGGGAATCGATCCGTCGTTGCGCCGCGGGCGCGCTCGCCGTCGGGGCGTGCTCAGCCCTCGCCGCGCCGGGGGCGTCGGCGTCGGTCCCCAGCAAGTTCTTCGGGATCTTCGCCGAGGCGCCGGCCGCGAGCGAGTTCGAGGAGATGGCGGCCGCGGGCTTTCGAACCTACCGGCTGCCCGTCAACTGGGCCCGGGTCCAGCCGACCCGTCACGGCGGCTACGAGTTCGACCGGGTCGACCACCAGATCATCGCGCTCGGAAAGGCGGGGATGCGGGCGCTTCCGGTCGTCTACGGGACGCCGCCCTTCGTCCACGCCCCGCCCGAGAACCCCGGCGAGCGGGTCGAGCTCCATCCACCGGTCAGGCGCGCCGACCTCGTCGAATGGCGGCGCTTCAACGCGGCCCTCGCCCGCCGCTACGGGCCTCACGGCAAGCTCGCCCGCGACCCGGCCCTGACCGGCTACCGGCCGGTGCGCTCCTGGATCATCTGGAACGAGCAGAACGCGACCTTCAACTGGCAGCCGCGACCGAAGCCGCGCCAGTACGCGCGGCTGGTCAAGTTCGCCCACGCCGGGCTGACCCGCGTCAACCGCCGGGCCGAGGTCGTGCTCGGCGGCATGTTCGGCTTCCCGCTGGCGTCGCGGTCGATCAACGCCGCCCGCTACCTGCGCCAGCTCTACCGGGTACGCCGCTTCAAGCGCCGCTTCGATGCCGTCAACGTCCACCCCTACGCCGCGAGCGCCGCCCTCGCGATCGACCAGATCCGCAATGCCCGGTCGGTGATGAAGCGCGCCGGCGACCGCCGCACCCCGATCATCGTCGGTGAGATCGGCTGGTCCTCGTTCGCCGTCGGTCAGGACGGGCAGGCGCGGCGGCACGCGACCTTCCTGCGGCGGATCATCGCCCGCCGCCATCGCTGGAGGATCGAGGGAGCATTCATCTACGTCTGGCGCGACATCGACACCGTCACCTCGTGTTTCTGGTGTCCCACCGCCGGTCTCGTCGCGGTCGACGGCGCGCCGAAGCCGGCGCTGACGAAGGTCAGCGGGATCATCGCCGGCGCGACCGACGGGGGACGCCGCCCGACGCGATCAGTTCGAGGTGCAGATCCGTAAGCCGAAGTCCCGCCCGAGCAGGTCGGCCCGGCGCTTGAGGCGGTGGAGTCGACGCCCGGCGGCCCAGGCGTCCTTCGGCTCGCCGCGCCGGTTCGCCGCCGCCATCGCGGCGAAGAGCGCACCGCGGAGCTCCACGTTCGCGAGCCAGCGGCGCAGGAGCTCCGGCTTCGCGGGCGCCTCGCCGAGGGAGCGGACGTCACCCGCGAGGGCGCGCTGGTTGTCGGCCCAGAGCTGCTGGATCGCCGCGCTGGTCGCGGAGCCGGTCCAGGACTCCTGTGCGGCCCGCAGCTCGACGTCGCGCTGCACGGCGAGGGTCCGGTTGTAGTTGAGCGCGCAGGCGCGGTCGATGGCCGCCGCGTACTGGGTCCATTCCGGGGTCATCGGCCCGGCGGTCGAGCTCGCCGGCGGGTAGACGCCGGCGGGGACCGCGCCGACCGGCTCGCCGGCGTCGGTCCGGCCGGCCCGCTCGATCACGCCGTAGACGAGCATCGCGAGGAGCCCGGCGATCACGGTCGCCAGGACGATGGACCGGGCGCTCTGTCCGCGGGGGCGCGCGCGGGGGGCTCCGGCGCCGGCGTGCCCGCCTTCGTGGATCGGCTCGAACCGGTCGGCGAGCCAGAGCCCGACCTGGAGCCAGAGGATGAAGCCGACCGCGTAGCCGACCCCGATCGTGCCGCGGTGGAGGGTCCCGTAGAGGACGGGCACGAACAGCATCGCGATGAAGGCGGGAACCATCACGAGCACGATCCAGCCCGAAAGCCGCGGCGAGGAGGACCCCTTCGGGACGATCAGCCAGAAGCCGACGATCGTCGCCATCGCGACCAGCGCCACCGCCAGTTCGCCGGCCACCTGAGCGGCCCAGCCGAGGCCGCTTGCGGCGATGATCAGCCCAGCCAGGCTCTCCCATGGCGCCGGCCCCGCCGCCGCGCCGCTGAGGCGAAGCTCTCCCACGGCACGATGATCGGTCGCCGGCGCACTTGCCTTGAGCCGCGCGCGGGCGCCCGCCGCTCAAGCGATCGAGGTTCCGTGACGACATAGAGCGGGATGAGTGACTTGGACTTCGCCGAGGTGCTCACGCGGATGGTCAGCATGGGGGCCTCCGACGTGCACCTGACCGCTGGCTTTCACCCCGCCGTCCGCGTCCGCGGCCAGATCTCGGCGCTCGAGGACCTGCCCGTCCTGACGCCCCAGCAGACCCGTGAGGTCGTCTACTCGATCCTCAACGACGACCAGCGCAAGCGCTTCGAGAACCATCTCCAGCTCGACTTCGCCTACGCGATCCCGAACGTCGCCCGCTTCCGTGTCAACTGCTTCTTCCAGCGCGGCGCCGTCAGCGCCGCATTCCGCCACATCCCCCAGCAGATCAAGTCCCTGCCCGAGCTCGGGCTGCCGGCGGTGCTCGAGGAGTTCACCCGCAAGCCGCGCGGCTTCGTCCTCGTCACCGGCCCGACCGGCTCCGGCAAGACGACGTCGCTGGCGGCGATGCTCGACTCGATCAACCGCGAGCGCGAGGAGCACATCCTCACGATCGAGGACCCGATCGAGTTCCTCCACCCGCACCACAGGTGCATCGTCAACCAGCGTGAGATCGGCGCCGACGCCGAGGATTTCTCGCTCGCCCTTAAGGCGGCGCTGCGCCAGGACCCCGACGTGATCCTCGTCGGCGAGATGCGCGACATCGAGACGATCGCGACGGCGCTGACCGCGGCCGAGACCGGCCACCTCGTCTTCGCGACCCTGCACACCCAGTCGACCTCGCAGACGGTCGACCGGATCATCGACGTCTTCCCGGCCGAGCAGCAGCACCAGGTGCGGATGCAGCTCTCGATCGCGCTGCAGGGAATCGTCACCCAGCAGCTGCTGCCGACCGCCGACGGCTCCGGCCGGGTCTGCGCCTGCGAGGTGCTGGTGCCGACCCCGGCGATCCGCAACCTGATCCGCGAGGGCAAGACCCACCAGATCTACTCGGCGATCCAGACCTCGGGCGCGACCGGGATGCAGACGATGGACGCCCACCTCGCCCAGCTCGTCCGCCAGGGCAAGATCACCGGCAAGCTGGCCCAGCAGCGGGCCGCCGTCCCCGAGGAGCTTCGCCGCCTGCTCGGCGGCCTCCCCGACAACGGCAGCCCCCAGTACCAGAGCGCCGCCGCCACGCTCGGGACGCCGGCCTGATCGGAAGTAGGGAGGAGGACGGCCGATGAGCACCTACGCATTCCGGGCGATCGACCTCGCCGGTACCCCGTCCAAGGGCGAGCTCGATGCCGCCTCCAAGAGCCAGGTCACCGAGCAGCTCCGCCAGCGCGGGCTGATCGTCCTCGACGTCTCCGAGAAGCGCGAGGCGATGAAGATCGACGGCTTCCTCGACCGCTTCCAGGGCGTCAACATGCGCGAGCTCGCGGTCTTCTCGCGCCAGTACGCGACCCTGATCGCCTCCGGGATGCCGATGCTCCGCTCCCTCTACACGCTCGAGGAGCAGACCGAGGACGAGAAGATCTCGGCGGCCATCGTCGGCCTCCGAAACGACGTCGAGGCGGGCTCCTCGGTCGCCGACGCGATGGAGCGCTCGCCGGGGATCTTCGACCCGCTCTACCGCTCGATGGTCCGGGCGGGGGAGGGCTCGGGCCGCCTCGAGCAGGCGCTCGAGATGGTCGCGATCCAGCTCGAGAAGCTCGACGCCCTGCGGCGCCAGATCCGCGCCGCTCTCATGTACCCGGCGCTCGTCTTCGCCTTTGCCCTGGTCGTCATGACCGCCGTCGTCGCCTTCATCGTCCCCGTCTTCGCCGGGATCTTCGAGGAGCTCGCTTCCGAGACCCCCGGCGAGAGCGCCGAGCTCCCGTTCATGACCCAGATCACGGTGACGATCTCCGACCTGGTCACCGGCTCCTGGTTCATCGTCATCCCGGTCCTCGCCCTGCTCTTCTTCCTCTTCTTCCAGTGGAAGAAGACCGAGCGCGGTCGCTACCAGTGGGATGCCTTCAAGCTGAAGCTGCCGATGAAGATCGGCGACGTCGTCCAGAAGGTCGCGATCGCCCGCTGGTCGCGGATCTTCTCCGGCACGATCTCCGCCGGCGTCCCGATCCTCCAGGCCGTCAAGATCGCCGGCGAGACCGCCGGCAACGCCGTCGTCGCCGAGGCCATGGAGGACGTCTACGTCTCGGTCCGCCAGGGCGGCACGATCGCCGCCCCGCTCGGCCGCTCCGCCGTCTTCCCGACCATGGTCACCCACATGGTCTCGGTCGGCGAGGAGACCGGCCAGCTCGAGCAGATGCTCGCCAAGGTCGCCGACTTCTACGAGGCCGAGGTCGACGCCAAGGTCAAGGCACTCACTTCCCTGATCGAGCCGGTCATGATCATGTTCGTCGGCGGCGTCGTCGGCTTCATCGTGATCTCGATGTACCTGCCGATCTTCAGCCTCTACGACAAGATCAAGTAGGGCGCGCCGCCAGGTCTCGTGTCGACCCGGCGTTGGGGCGGTTACGGCCGACATGCCGGCGCCTCCCACCCCAGCGCCGGTTCGGGATCGGCCCTGAAGGGTCGCCGTCAGCGGCGGGCGACCCACTTCGTCTTCTGGTTCACGTCGCAGCCGGGGCCGCGGGAGCGGTAGGAGGACCGGCCCTTGAGCTTGGTTGCGCGGCCCTTGGCGTCCTTGACGATCTCGACCCGGTGCCGCTCGGTGAAGGTGCCCTTCTCGTTGGTACCCGAGCAGCGGACGCCGAAGGACTTCTTGCCCTTGTAGATGCCTCGCTTCTTGCGCTTCAGGATCGACTTGAAGATGTCGCCGTTGGAGGCCTCGCGGTGGAGCTTGACCTTGTCGCAGACGCCTGACTTGCAGAGGGCCTCGAACTTGTAGGTCCGCTTCAGCTTCGTTCCCGGCGGCGGATCGTCGCCGGTCAGGATCGTGAGCTTGGCCTGGAACGAGCCCTGGAGACGAGCGTCGGTAGCTCCTTCCGCCAGCGCCAGCGGCCCAGCCAGGACGAGCCCCAGCGCGAGCGTGGCGCCGAGCGCCGAGCGCCGGCCCCGACGCCGGTCGTGCGTGCGATCCATAGTTATCTCCCCGTTTACGCGAAATCCGTTGCAGATGTCACGTACGCGCAGGCTCGCAGGCGTCCGATTCACTGTCAAGGGCGAGCCGGCGTCGATACGCGGCACCCGGCGTGAGGCGGCCTAGCCCCGCCTACAATCGGCCACTTGGCAGCCCGGGGGAAATCGATCCTGGCGGTGCTCGCCGCGGCGGGATGCCTGCTCGCGCCGGCCGGCTCGGCGGCGGGCCAGCCGGCGGCGCGCTCGGCTCCCGACGAGGATCGGGCGCGGGGCTACTGGACGCCGGAGCGGATGGCCGCCGCGGAGCCGCTCGAGGTGGCCGCGTTTCGAGACGACAGTTCCGTCCCGCCGGAGGACGGAACGGTCGCTTCGCGGGGTCGGGCATCGATCCGGACCGGGTCGCTGCCGCCGAGCCTGCCCGAAGCGACCGCTGCGGGAACCCTGCGCCGCCCGCGGATCAACTCCGGCGAGGTGCGCGCGCAGCGACGCTACCCGCAGCGGGCGAACGGGAAGCTGTTCTTCTCGCAGGGCCGGCGCGATTACGTCTGCTCCGGGGTGGTCGCACAGTCGCGCTCGGACGGGGTGATCCTCACCGCCGGGCATTGCGTCTTCTGGCGCGGCCGCTGGAGCAAGCGGGTCCTGTTCGTGCCCGCCTACCATCGCGGGTCGAAGCCGTTCGGCGCCTACCGGGGCGCGGCCGCAGGCGTGCCGCGGCTGTGGTGGCGGTCCCACAACCTGAACTTCGACTACGGAGCGATCAAGCTGCGGCGGTCGCACGGCCGCCGGGTCGGGGACGTGACCGGCGAGATCGGCGTGCGCTGGGGCTATCCCCGCGACCAGAGCTACAGCGTCGTCGGCTATCCCGTCAACTACGCCAACGGGCAGCGGATGTGGAGCTGCCGCTCCCGCTTCCGGCGCCGCGACGGCAAGCGCTGGGACGGGCCGGCGTCGAGCGGCGTCGGCTGCCGGATGCGAAACGGCTCGAGCGGCGGCGGCTGGACGTTCCAGACGGGTCCTCACGACCGCCCCTACGTCGGCTCGGTCACCAGCCATTACTACCGGCGCCTGCCGGGGCTCCTGTTCGGCCCCTTCTTCGACCGCCGGGTGGCGGAGCTGCTGCGATTCGTCAACCGCCGATGAGTTTCGGACCCGGACCGGGTCGTAGGAGCATCATTGATCAGCGGGAGACCCCGAGCGAGAGAGGAACACGCATGAGCCAGAAGATCACCCCGAACCTGTGGTTCGACACCGAGGCCGAGGCGGCAGCCAACTTCTACCTCGACGTGTTCGAGGACGGGCGGATCCTCAGCACGTCCCGCTACCCGGAGGGCGCGCCGGGCCCGGCCGGTGAGGTGATGACGATCGAGTGGGAGGTGCTCGGGATGCGCTTCGTCGGGATCAACGGCGGCCCGCAGTTCAAGTTCGACGAGGCGGTCTCGTTCATGATCACCTGCAAGGACCAGGCCGAGGTCGACTACTACTGGGAGCGGCTGACCGACGGCGGCGCCGAGAGCCAGTGCGGATGGCTCAAGGACCGCTACGGGCTCTCCTGGCAGGTCGTCCCGGAGGGGATGGAGGAGGTCTTCAGCGACCCCGACCGGTCCAAGGCGGAGCGCGCGATGCAGGCGATGCTGCAGATGAAGAAGATCGACCTCGCGGCGCTGCGGGCGGCGGCCGAGGGCGAGCCCGTCGCGTAGCACGCCAACCCGAGAAGCGGAGCATTCCGCCGGGGTCGTCTGATCGGCGAAGATCAGCCGCTTGTCGGCTTTCGAGGTCATCGCGATCGTCGCCGCCGGCTTCGCGGCGGGGACGATCAACGCCGTGATCGGATCGGGGACGCTGATCACGTTCCCGGTCCTGCTGGCCTTCGGCTACCCGCCGGTCCTCGCCAACGTGTCCAACAACATCGGCCTCGTGCCCGGCGCGGTCAGCTCCGCCTGGGCCTACCGGCGCGAGCTCCGAGGCGGCGTCACGAGGCTGCGCCGGTATGCGCCGGCGACGGCGAGCGGGGCGGTTGCCGGAGCGATCCTGCTGCTCAACCTGCCGGCCGAGGCGTTCAAGGCGATCGTCCCGGTGCTGATCGCGGGTTCGATCGTGCTGGTCGTCCTGCAGCCGCAGATCACGGCCGCGATCATGGCGCGCCGCAAACGCAGCCGCCCGCACGGTGGTCCGCTCCTGATCGGCGGCATCTTCGGCACCGGCATCTACGGCGGCTACTTCGGAGCGGGTCAGGGAATTCTCCTGTTCGGCCTGCTCGCCAGCTCGCTCGGCGGCGACCTGCGGGAGATCAACGCGATCCGTGCCGTCCTCGCCGGGCTCGCCAACCTGGTCGCCGCGATCGTCTTCCTGTTCATCGCCGAGATCGCCTGGGACGCGGCGGCGCTGATCGCCGCCGGCGCGACCGTGGGCGGGCTCGCCGGGGCGGGGATCGGGCGCCGCCTGCCCGACCTCTGGCTGCGGGTGGTGATCGTCGTGGTCGGAATCGCGGCGATCGTCGAGCTCGTCCGCTGAGCGATACTCGATCGATGGAAGCGGCATCCGGAGAGCACGGCCATCACGACCTGCCGACCGAGGGCCGGGCGCTGACCGCGATCTCGGTGTCGGCGACCCTCCACTGCCTGACCGGCTGCGCGATCGGCGAGGTGAGCGGGATGGCGATCGGCACCGCGCTCGAGTTCTCGGACGGCGCGACGATCGCGCTCGCGGTCGCGCTCGCGTTCCTGTTCGGCTACACGCTGACGAGCCTGCCGCTGCTGCGGGCGGGGATGGCGCTCGCGACCGTGATCCCGATCGCCCTCGCCTCCGACACGCTCAGCATCGCGATCATGGAGATCGTCGACAACCTGATCATGGTCGCCATCCCCGGCGCCCTCCACGCCGGCCTCGGCGACCTGCTGTTCTGGGGCAGCCTCTCGTTCGCGCTGGCGATCGCTTTCGTGTTCGCGGTACCGGCCAACCGCTGGCTGATCGCCCGCGGCAAGGGCCATGCCGCCGTTCACGCGACCGGCGTCCACGGCGGTCCCTCGCCGCGACTGGTCGGGGCGATCACCGCTACGGCCTTCGTGTTCGGCTCGGCGGTGCTGATCGCCGAGGCGATCGGGGGCTGAAGTCCGGGAGGGGCCTGCAGCTCCGATCGCGGCGGAGATCAGCCGTCGCCGTCCCCGCCCGAGGGACGGATGTTCTGGTTCAGCCGCAGCCGGTTGTCGGGATCGTAGGCGGCCTTCACCCGCGCCAGGCGCGAATGGTTGGCGCCGTAGCTCGAGCGCACCTCGGCCTCGCCGTCCTCGAGCAGGCCCGGGAAGTTGAAGTAGGTCTTCCCGTCGGAGAACGGCGTCGCGGCCGTCCAGAACGAGCGCGTGTAGTCGATGTTCGCCCGATCCTCGCTCGGCTGCTCCCAGGTCGAGTCGATGCTCAGCATCCACTCCGATCGCCGGTCGCCGAACGCGGTCGCCTCCGCATCGACCCGGGAGATCGCGCCGCCGCAGTGGCGGATGATCACGAGCGTCGAGGTCGACGGACGGCGGTTCGACCACTCGACCGTTGTCGCGACCACCTCGTCCGCGAGGCCGTCGAGGTACAGCGCCTTCCAGTAGTAGCGGTGCCCGGCCGGGAAGTAGGGGTCGAGCGAGCACTGCAGGTCGAGGTAGTCGATCCGTCCACTCATGTCGAGGAGCGGCGTGGCGAGCTCGCGCAGCTCAGCGGTCGCGCGCTCGCCCGCGGCCGGATCGCCGGCCCACATCCCGGCCACGCCGACGTAGGGGAGGCCGCGCAGCTCCGGCGGCAGCTCCTCGGCGTCCGGAAGCGTCCAGATCAGCCCCGCCGTGGAGAGCTCGTCCGGGGCGTCCGCCACCGCGTCCCGCCACCCGCGCAGGACCCGTCCGGCATCGGCGATCGGATAGGCGACGTTCAGCGCGAACACCTCAGGGCCGAGCTCGTGCAGGCGGAGCTCGAGCGCGGTGACGACACCGAAGTTACCGCCGCCGCCGCGGAGCGCCCAGAACAGGTCGGGGTGCTCGCCGGCGCTCGCCCGGACGATGCGGCCGTCCGGGAGCACGACCTCGGCGGCGACGATGTTGTCGATCGTCATGCCGTCGCGCCGGCGCTGGTGGGAGACGCCGCCGCTGAGCGCGAGGCCGGTGACGCCGGTCTCCGAGACGACCCCGCCGGTGGCCGCGAGGCCGTGGGGCGCGGTGACCCGATCGACGTCCGCCCAGGTCGCTCCGCCCTCGATCCGGACCGTGCGCGCGCCGGCGTCGAGGCTCACCCGCCGCATCGGCGAGAGATCGATCACGAGCCCGTCGTCGACCACGGCGGTGCCGGCGACGTTGTGGCCGCCGCCGCGAACCGCGATCTCGAGCCCGCGCTCGACGCCGAACCGCAGCGCGCGTGCGACGTCGTCGCGGCCGGCGCAGCGGGCGATCACGGCAGGCCGGCGGTCGATCATCCCGTTCCAGACGCGGCGTGCGGCGTCGTAGTCGCGGTCGCGCGGTCCGATCACCTCGCCCGCCATCTCGGTGGCGAGGAGGCCGGCGGGCTCGGCGACGGTCAGCGGGGAATGCATGGTGCTCCTTCGGTCGGGTTTCGATCGCAGGTGCAGCTTCGGGTGGACGGCGCGCCGGGACAAGGGCGATAATGCGCGTCACCGGTTCATTCGTGCCAGAGATCGAGGTCCGGCACCGTGACGCAACCCCCGACAGCGATCAGCATCGTCGCGACGCCCAGCTCGTCGGTATCGCCCGTGGGCGGCCTGTACGAGTCGCTGACTTCCGTGCGGGGGCTGATCGCGACCGAGGAGCGACGCGAGGGCCTGCGCGATCCATTCGACGTCGAGATCGTCGCCGAGTCGGCGGGCGTGATCGAGGGCGCAAGCGGGCTCGCGATCACCGCCCACAGCTCGGTCGACGAGGTGACGGCAACAGACGTCGTGATCGTCCCCTCGATGGAGTTCGGGCGCGAGGGCGAGTGGGCGCCGGGCCGCTACCCGAAGCTGGTCACCTGGCTGCGCGGCATGTACGACGGCGGCGCCACGATCTGCTCGGCCTGCACCGGCGCGAACCTGACGGCGGAGGCCGGCCTGCTCGACGGCCACGTGGCGACCGTCCACTGGAAGGCCGAGAACAGCTTCCGCAAGCGCCACCCGGACGTGCAGCTGCGGCCGAACGAGGCGTTGGTGGTCGCCGGCGAGGGAGGCAGGCTCGTCACCTCGGGGGCGGCGACCGCCTGGCACGACCTCGCGCTCTACCTGATCGCCAGCCACGTCGGCCCGGCCACCGCCCAGGCCGTCGCCCGGTTTCTGCTCTGGGAGTGGCACCGGGAGGGACAGGCCGCGTTTCAGGTGTTCGACCCGCCGACCGATCACGGCGACGCGGCGATCCTCACCGCCCAGCGCGCGATCGCGGAGAGCTTCGCGGTCGCGGCGCCGGTCGAGGAGATGGCCCGCTGGTCGGGACTTGCCCCGCGGACCTTCAAGCGGCGGTTCAAGCTCGCCACGGGACACACGCCGATCTCCTACGTCCAGCAGATCCGGGTCGAGCGCGCGAAGCGCCTGCTCGAGACCTGCGACGTCCCGGTCGAGGAGGTGAGCTGGTCGGTCGGCTACGAGGACCCGGCGTCGTTCCGGCGCCTCTTCAAGCGCCTCACCGGGCTCGCGCCCGGCGCCTACCGCCAGCGCTTCTTCGTGCCGATGCCGGCGGTCAGCCCGTAGGGGCGCGGCCGGCCAGCTCGCGGACGAGCTCACCGGCCGGGCGGACGTCGTCGATCCGGGCGACGCACTCGCCGGCATAGAGCGGGCCCGCCTCGATCAGGTTCGGCGGCGCGTCGGCGGTCGCCGCGACCGGGCCGAACAGCGGCCGGCCCGGATCCTGGGCCGTGGCGAGGCGGATATGCACCCGGTCCGGCAGCCGGGAGACGAGCGGCGCGGTCGCCTTGTGGAGCGCCCTCACCAAGCCCGGTCCGCGTGGATCCTTCCGCAGCCAGCGAGCCGTCGCCGCGTTCGGGACGACGCGGTGTGGGGCCGGCCAGCCGACGCCGAAGAGCTCGGTGAGGACGGTCTCCCGCGCTCCGAGCAGGCGGTCCTTGTAGGCGGAGTGGCCGCCACTCTCGGTGGTCAACAGAAAGCGGGTGCCGCAGACGACCGCCGCGGCGCCGGCGTCGAGGCGGGCTTCGACATCGGCGCGATCGGCGATGCCGCCTGCGGCGAGCACCGGATAGTCGTCGGGGAGCGCCGCGCGGACGCGCGCGAGGAGCTCCATCGCGGCCGTCGTGCCGCGGACGTGGCCGCCCGCCTCGACGCCCTGGGCGATCACCGCGTCGGCGCCGGCGACGCGCGCTGCCGCCGCCTCTTCGACCGAGCCGCACTGGTGGATCCAGACCCCGGGCGTCCGGCGCTCCGGCCGGCCCCAGAAGGTGACCAGCACGTCGGCCTCCGACGCCGCCTCGAAGTGGGCCCGGCGGGCGAAGGGCAGCAGCAGGTTGACGGCCAGCGGTCCATCGCTCAGCCGGCGAGCCGCGGCCATCTCCTCCCGGAGGTGGGCGGGATCGAGGATGCCGATCGTCCCGAGGCCGCCGGCGGCGGAGACGGCGGCGGCGAGCTCGTGGCCGTCCAGGCCGCCGCCCATGCCGGCCTGGACGATCGGCAACTCGACGCCGAGCCGCTCTTCCAGGAAGGCGCCCATGCCGTCAGTATGGCGTCGCCCGGGCGGGTGCTGCGATCATCGACGATCAGTGCACGCCGAGGCGACCGACAGCCCGGCCACCGGGCCTGAGCCCGAGCCGCTGCGCTACGCATCGGCTCGCGGCCGTTGGGCGCTCGCAGCGGTGATCCTCGGCTCCGGTGCGGCGTTCCTCGAGTCGAGCGTCGTCACGATCGCGCTGCCGGAGATCGGGCGGGATCTCGACCTCGACCTCGGCGGCCTGCAGTGGGTGATGAACGCCTACCTGCTGACGCTCAGCGCGCTGATGATCACCGGCGGCTCGCTCGGCGACATCTACGGGCGCCGCAAGATGTTCAACGCCGGCCTGGTCGCATTCGCCGCCACCTCCCTCCTTTGTGCGGTCGCCCCCAGCGCGGCGGTGCTGATCGGCGCTCGCCTGCTGCAGGGCGCTGCGGCGGCTCTGCTCGTACCCGCGAGCCTCGCGATCGTCGAGGCGAGCTTCGCCGAGGAGGACCGCGGCGCAGCGATCGGGGCGTGGGCGGGGTGGTCGGGCATCTCGAGCCTGATCGGCCCCTTCCTCGGTGGTTGGCTGGTCGACGCGGCATCGTGGCGCTGGGTGTTCGCGATCGTCGTGGTCCTCGCCCTGCTCGCCGCCTGGCTCGGCGTCCGCCATCTGCCCCGGGCCCGAGTGCAGCAGGCTCGCGTCCACCCCGACTGGACCGGATCGGTGCTCATCAGCCTCGGGCTCGCCGGCATCACCTACGCCCTGGTCGAAGCCGGCGGTCGCGGGCTCGGCGATCCGGTCGTGGCCCTGGCCGGGGCGGGCGGCTGTCTGCTCCTGATCGCCTTCCTGCTCGTCGAACGCCGGGTCGCCGAGCCGATGGTCCCGCTGGCGATCTTCCGGTCGCGTCAGTTCTCCGGCGCCAACGCAGCGACCCTGGCCAACTACCTCGCGATCGGGGCGATGTTCTTCTTCCTCTCGCTGCAGCTACAGGACGTCCTCGGCTACAGCGCGCTCGCCGCCGGGGCGGCGTCGTTTCCGGCGACGTTGATCATGCTCGTGTTCTCTCCGCAGGCCGGCAGGCTCGGACAGCGGATCGGCGCGCGCATCCCGATGACCGTCGGACCGCTCGTCCTCGGCGTTGGCATGGTCCTGCTGTCGGGGATCGACCGGGGCGACGCCTACGTGCAATCGATCCTTCCGGGGGTGGTCGTCTTCGGCGTCGGGATGACGATCTTCGTCGCCCCGCTCACCGCCGCGGTTCTCGGTGCGCTTCCGGATGAACGGGCGGGCATCGCTTCGGCGGTGAACAACGCCGCCGCTCGCCTCGCTCAACTTCTGGCCGCCGCAGCGCTGCCCGCCGCCGCGGGCCTGAGCGCCGGCACCGCGGTCGGCCCCGGCGCCTTCTCGGAAGGCTTTCAGTCGGCGATGCTGATCGCCGCAGCAATCGCCGCGATCGGCGGGCTGATCTCGTGGCTGACCATCGCGGCGGGCGATGTCTCGCCGGCGCCGCGCCACCCGAGCCCGAGCCAGGGCTGTACCTCATGCCCGCCCGAGCGACGAACGGAACCGGCGTCGGGCTAGCCGTTTCGCCTCTCTCCGGCCGCCGCAGCGACCACGATCCGCCCGAGCAGCGCGCCCGTCTCGGCGTCGCGGACCGGTAGCCGGCCCGGCTCACGGAGCAGCAGGTCGAACGTCGCCGGCGCGGCGGGGACGGCGTCGGCGGTGAGGCCGAAGGCGGGAATCTCGACGAGCCGGGCGCGATCGCTTCTGACCGCGAGGTCGAGCCGGTCGCCGACCGTCACGGCGACCGACTCCGGCTTGGCTGCAGCGGCGTCGATTCGCGCGGTCACCGCGTCGCCGCTTGGTAGGCGATCGGCGGTAGTCGTCGAGCTCGTGGTCGTTGAAGTCGTCGACGAGGTCGTGGAGCTCTGCTCGCTGCGCTCGCCGAGCAGGGTGCCGCGGCGATCGGGGGCGATCATCGCGGCGACGATCGAGATCACGAAGAGGACGACGAGGATGATGATCAGCCGCCGCGCCGCCATCAGCGGGCGCCGGACTGGGGGCCAGCCCCCAGGCCCGTCTGGGAGGGCGGGCTCAGCGGTTGTTCGATGAATCCATCAACGGAGCTAAAGGCGGCCTCCCCAGGAGCCGATAGGTCGCCGGTAATCGAAATCGAGCTGGGGCTCTGGTGCAAAGGCAAACCCATCGCGAGGTGGGGGCGCAAAGCCACGGGGCTTCCCTTCATCGGGGAGTAAGCCGGGCTACCACTGGGGTTCGTACTCCGAATGGCTTGGCGACAGGCTCTGGCTCCACTTAGTAGACCCTGAGGAGGGTAACTATGCTGGACAGACTCCGTGCTCGGAGCACCAACGAAGAGGGTTTCACCCTCGTCGAGCTCCTGGTCGTGATGCTGATCATCGGCATCCTGGCCGCGATCGCGATCCCGTCATTTTTCGCTCAGCGCGACAAGGCCCGCGACGCGGACGCCAAGTCGCAGGCGCGGACGGCGCAGACCGCAATCGAGACGTACGCGACCGAGAACGACGGTAGCTACGCCGGTGCGACCCCGGCCGCGCTGGAGGCGATCGAGACGACGCTCGACGAGCCGAACCTCGCCGTCGCCGTCCCGGGCACCGCTGGTGGCCTGTACACCGTCACCGCGACTCAGCCGCAGACCGGCAACACGTTCTCAATCGAACGGGCCGGCAACGGCGACACGTCGCTCACCTGCACCGGTGCCGGCGGCGGCTGCAACGGCGGCAGCTGGTAACGACGCCGCCGGTCCAGATGGATCGGAACTGGGGGGAGTGCGAGGCGGGCAGGATGCCCGCCTCGCCTCGTTCCGGGCCCGGCCGTCCGCACCGCCGCCCACCGCTACAGGTCGGCGGGGCGGGCGCCGATGGGGTCTGACGAGGCCGCGCGCAATGGATGAACCTGAGCGGAAAACCGATCGCCACGACGCCGGCTACACGCTGATCGAGCTGCTCATCGGCATCACGCTGATGCTGCTCGTGCTCGCCGCCGGCCTCACCCTGCTTCAGATCGTCACCCGCTCCGAGCCGGCGATCCGCGAGGCCAACGCCTCGATCCAGGACGCACAGATCGCCGCCGAGCGCATGACCCGCGAGCTCCGGCAGACCTACGCCGTCAACTCGGCGTCCCCGACCAGCCTCAGCGTCGACACCTACCTGCAGCAGTCATCGAGCTGCGCCGGCACGGGCGGCTCGGAGACCGCCCGCCAGTGCCGGGTCGCCTACACCTGCGGGTCGAGCTCGTGCACCCGCACGGTCAGCGAGGTGAACGGGACCGGCGCGCAGACCGCGACCGTGATCACCGGGCTGACCAGCACCGACGTCTTCTCCTATTCGCCCTCGGCCGCCGAACCGATCTCGATCTCGCTCACCCTGCAGCTCGCCGGCGAGGGATCCGACGACGCGATCACGATCAGCGACGGCGTCGTCCTGCGCAACGTGAGCGGGGCGGTCGGGAGCTGAGATGGGACCGGATCGCCTGCGCACCGAGGGAGGGTTCACGATCGTCGAGGCGCTGATCGCCGCGGTGCTCCTGGTGATCGCGGCGGCGGCGCTGATGACGGCGCTGGCCGGAGCCCGCAAGGCGACCTACCGCGGCGAGCAGTACCAGGTCGCCTCCGACATCGCCCAGCGCGAGATCGAGGCCCTGCGCGCCGTTCCCTTCGACGAGCTCGCGCTGACCGCGGCGCCGACCAACTCCAGCGATCCCGAGGATCCCCGCAACCGGATCAGCGGCACCAACTTCGCGCTCGAGCGCGACGGCAGCAATCCGGCGCCGATGATCGTCAACGGCGGCCCGGTCGACGGCGGCGGGACGGTGAGCGACGGCGTCGTCGACCCCGGCCCGCAGACGTTCCAGAGCGGCGACGTCTCCGGCACGATCCAGCGCTTCGTCGTCTGGCAGAACGACCCGCGCTGCCCGGCGGTGCTCTGCGACGGCCAGCAGGACTTCAAGCGGGTGATCGTCACCGTCGACCTCGACACGACGGCGACCGGCGGCGCCCACCAGTACGTGGAGATGCAGTCGGACACGATCAACCCGGCCGAGTCGGTCGGATCGAACCCGAACCTCGACGAGTACGGGGATCCCACCGTCGCGCAGCAGTTCTGGCTCTCCGACCGCCGCTGCGAGCCGACCACCGAGCCGGTCCGCACGGCGGAGAACGCCGCCTCAAACCATCCGACCCGCGACACCCGCGGGCTCAACTGCGCCTCGACGAGCGCCGACCGGCCCGACGCGCTGCTGACCGAGGCGCCTGACGACCTGATCGACATCGTCGACACCTTCGACTACGCGACCGAGCTCGAACCCACCCCGCCCGAGGCCGACGCGGGCCTGCAGCTCGACCTGCCCGCGGCGAACGGCTGCGACCTCCTGCCGCCCGGCGGCCGGCCGACCGACGAGGCCCACTTCTGGGTCTCGCGGCCCGTCAACGCCGACGCCGACTACGTCCTCGAGGGCGGGGCGACGCTGAAGCTCTGGACCCGGTCGATCAACGACGTCCAGGTCTCCGGGAAGCTCTGCGTCGTCGTCTTCCTCCGCAAGGAGAGCACCGGGACCGACACCGTCCTCGCCTCCGCGACCTCCTCGCACGTGACCTGGCCACACGGCGTCTGGGAGGAGCTCACGGTGCCGATGTCCTTCACGCCGCGGACGGTGCTCGACGCGCCCGATTCGGCCGCCAACGAGAAGATCGGCGTCGCGATCGGCCTCGACAAGCAGGGCGGCGCGTCCAACCAGTTCGAGTTCCAGTACGACACCGTCCGCTTTGACAGCAGGCTCGAGGTCGAGACGACGACGCCGCTCGAGTAGCGGGCCGGCAGGAACGCGACCGACCGCACAGAAACCGCTCCCGTGGCCGCCCAGATCGTCTTCATGGCCCTGCTCGGCCTGATCGCCGGCAGCTTCCTCAGCGTCGTCGCCCACCGGGTCCCGCTCGGCGAGTCGATCATCGCCCCGCGCTCGCGCTGCCCGAGCTGCGGGACCCAGATCGCCGCCTACGACAACGTGCCGCTCTTCTCCTATCTGGCGCTGCGCGGCCGCTGCCGCCACTGCGACGCCACGGTCCCGGCGACCTATCCGCTGCTCGAGCTCGGGCTCGCCGCGATCTTCGTCGGCATCCTCCTGCGCTACCCCGACGACGGGATCGCGATCGCGCTCGGCTCCTGCCTCACCGCGACCCTCGCCGCGATCACCCTGACCGACCTCGAGCACCGCCTGATCCCGAACCGGATCCTGCTCGTCTCCGCGCTGGTCGCGGTCGCCTTGCTTCTGGCCGGCGACCGCGACGCGCTGGTCGAGCACCTGCTCGCGGCGGCGATCGCCTTCGCGGTCCTGTTCGTGGTCGCGCTCGCCTACCCGCGCGGCATGGGGATGGGCGACGTCAAGCTCGCCGGGTTGATGGGCCTCTACCTCGGCAAGGCGGTGGCGCCGGCGCTTCTGATCGGGTTCGCCGCGGGGGCGCTGTTCGGACTTGCGCTGATCGCCAGCCGCGGCGCCGAGGCGCGCAAGCAGGCGGTCCCGTTCGGGCCGTTCCTGGCGCTCGGGGGGGTCGTCGCGATCTTCTGCGGCGTCGAGATCGTCGATTGGTACACGGACACGTTCTTCGCCAGCTGAGCGGCACGATTCAAGCGCCGAGGCCCGGGCGCCGATTAGCTCGGTGAGGTCAGGCCTTGAGCATCCTTTCCAGTGGAAAATCGCGAACGGTCGTCGGACTCGACATCGAGGCCGGCAGCATCGCCGCCAGCGAGGTGACGACGAACGGCGGCGTCAAGCTCGGCCGCACCGGAGTCGCCGCGTTGCCGCCCGGCACCACGCGGGAGGGGGAGGTCACCGACCCCGACGCGCTGGCCGAGGTCCTGAAGGAGATGTTCGCCGCCAACAAGCTCGCCCGCAGCGTCCGCGTCGGCGTCGCCAGCCAGAAGGTGATGGTGCGGACGCTGACGATGCCGCGGATCGACGATGAAGACGAGCTCGAGGCCGCGATCCGCTTCCAGGCCGCCGATCAGATCGCGATGCCGCTCGACAATGCGGTGCTCGACTGGCAGGTCCTCGACGCGGACGCGACCGTGTCCGCCGCCCAGCAGATGAAGGTGGTCCTGGTGGCCGCCCGCAAGGAGACCGTCGGCGGCCTCGTCGAGGGCGTCCGCGCGGCCGGGCTGAAGCCGGTCGGGATCGACGTCTCCGCGTTCGCGATGATCCGCGCGCTTGCGCCGGAGCTGCCGGCGCTCGGCGCGCCCGCCACGGAGATCAGCTACGAGGAGCGGATGGCCGCCGCCGGCGACGGCGACGCCGTCCTGCCCGCACCGCCGGCCCGCCTCTTCTGCGCGCTCGGCGACGTCACCAACCTCGCCGTGGCCAGCGGCAGCACCTGCCTCTTCACCCGCGTGTCCAGCTTCGGGATGGAGGGGATCGCCCAGCGCCTCGCCGAGCGCCGCGAGCTCACCCTCGAGCACTCGCGCCAGTGGATCGGACACGTCGGCTTCGAGGGCGACGCCGAGGACGTCGACGGCGATCCCGAGATCGTCGCCACGACCCGTGAGGTGCTCGAGGAGGGCGCCCGCAAGCTCGTCGACGAGCTGCGGCTCTCGCTCGACTACTACGGCACCCAGGACGGCGCCGTCGCGGTCGAGGAGGTCGTCTTCTGCGGCCCGGGCAGCGCCGTCGCGGGCCTCCCCGAGGCGCTCTCCCAAGAGCTCGGCTACGCGATGCGGGTCAGCCGTCCCTCCGCCCTCGCCGACCGCGACGACGCAGAGGCCGCGCGGCTCACCCTCTCCTACGGGCTCGGGCTGGAGTCGTAGATGCGCCCGGTCAACCTGATCCCGCCCGAGCAGCGCCGCGGCAGCGGCGCGCCCTCGCGGACCGGGGCGCTCTCCTACGTCCTGGTCGGGACCCTCGTCCTGATCCTGGTCGGCGTCACCGTGACCGTGATCTTCGGCAAGCGGGTCAGCGACCGCGAGGCCGAGGTGGCGACGCTCGAGGCGACCGCCGCCGAGACGCAGGCGCGGGCCGAGTCGCTCTCCACCTACACGACCTTCCAGCAGATCCACGATGCCCGCGTGCAGACCGTGAGCGACCTCGCCACGAGCCGCTTCGACTGGAGGCGGGTGCTCCAGGAGCTCTCCAAGGTGCTGCCGCCGCACATCTGGCTCACCAACCTGTCCGGCACGGTCGCTCCCGAGGTCCAGGTCGGCGAGAGTGGCGACGAATCCGGCCTGCGCGAGTCGATCATGGGGCCGGCCCTGGTCGTCGTCGGCTGCGGCCGAACCCACGACGACGTCGCCCGGCTCGTCGCGGCGATGCGCGACATC
>DASSEM010000233.1:0-11611 GCA_035695265.1 Solirubrobacterales bacterium | reverse complement strand
GGGTGAGCAGGTCCCACCGCAACGCGTGCTTCATCTCGTCTATCCCCGCGGCACGAAGTTCGACCAGACGACTGCGAAGCGCAAGCGAAACTGCACTGCTTCGGACGAGGAGATCACGACCGGGGGCGTCGCCGCCTGCCCGAGCCGCTCGCAGGTGGGCGCCGGCAACGGGACCCTGTTCCTGGGTCTGCTCGGGACATGGAGCGTCGACGTATCCCTGTTCACGGCGCGACCCGGCTTCGCGCTCGTGATCGCCGCCGAGAGCGGAACCGTTCTGCGAGTGATCCGGATGAGCGTCGACGGCAACGAAGTCGAGGGGAGCATTCCTGAGTCAGCGCCGCTTCCGGGCGGATACCAGCCGGCGCTCACGCAGTTCTTCCTTCGCACCGAGGAGTCCGGAACCGCCAAGCATCCGGGGCTGAGGACGCCGAAGCGCTGCCCGAAGAGCGGTCGCTGGAAGTTCACCTACCTGCCCGAGTACGTCGAGCCCTACGGAGTCCAGCGTTCGACGAGCACGATGCCCTGCAGGCGCTCCCACAGGCGGTGATCCCCGTGATGCGGTGCTGCTCGTGCCGGGCGCCCGGCCTCGCCCCATCAGCTCCCGCGTACCCGTAAGCGGGAGCTGACGACCTGATTGAGTGGGACTACGGCGATTACGAGCGTGATCCAGCGCTGAAACACCCCGGTCTAAGCTCTTAGGCCGGATCGGTAAGCGGCATCTGCATGTGATCGGGGATCGCCTCGGGCTCCACCGTCGGCGCCGGCCCGACCGCCGTCCAGTTCTCTCCCCATTTGGCCTGTGGAGGTGGCGACGGGATGAGACCGGCCTCGATCTCGCCATGGCAGTTCGCACACACCAGTACGCACTTCGCCGCCTCCCGGCGAAAGGTCTCGAGCGTTGGCGAACTCGACATCGCCGTGATGCGCGCAGTGCCGGATCTCGACGGGCGCGTCCGTGAGTCTGACGGAGGCCGACGGCTGTCCGAGGGGAGCGGCTTCGGCGCTGGCTTGGGACGAGGTGGCACGGCGAACAGACGTTCGCATATGGCTCGGACGTCACGACCGGTTTCGCGGCTGTGAGAATGTGTCTGCGCCCTTAGGTCAACAGGCTAGACGGCGAGACTTTTAATCTCGAGGCGAGGGTTCGAGTCCCTCAGGGCGCACTCAGCGATCCTCCGCCACCCGCCCGCCGATCTCGACCATGCCGTCGGCGAGCGGACGGGCCCAGATCACCGAGCCCTCGCCCTGGCGCACCTCGATCTCGCGGCCCAGCTCGGCGGCGAGCCTGAGCACCGAGGACCCGGTCGCCTCGTCCTCGACGATCCCGGCGTCGGGGGCGAAGCAGCGGGCGCGGATCAGGCCGACGCGCTCATCGATCCAGGCCCAGATGTAGATGTCGCCTTCCTCGATCCCGGGGTGCTCGTCGATCTCGGCCGGGCCGGCGAGCTCGATCAGGTCGAAGTCGGGACACCACTCGACCCGCCCCTGCACGTAGGTCACGTCGCCGTCGAACCGCACCGGAACCTCGCCGGCGGGCGGGTGCAGCTCGCCGACCGCGAATCCCTCCCGCCGCAGCAGCCACGCCGTCCCTACCGTCGGATGCCCGGCGAACGGGTACTCGACCTCAGGTGTGTAGATCTCCATCCGCCCGCTTGGCGCGTCGTCGACGAAGACCGTCTCCGAGTAGCCGAGGTGGCGGGCCAGCGCCTGGCGGTCGCCGGCTGCCACCGCCGCGCCGTCGAGCACGACGCCGAGCGGGTTTCCATACCCGCCGTCCGCCCCGCAGAAGACCCGCAGGACCCTGACCTCGACCTCAGGTGGAGCGGGCATCCGCCCTGCTGCTAGCCGTCGTTGCGGTCGCGGTGCTCACACCCCGGCCAGCAGCAGGGCCGGCGCATGCCGTCCTCCAGCTCCTCGCGGGTCCGGCGAATGCGGCGTTCCCGGGTCGCCTCCTGCTTGGCGTCCTCGACCCAGCAGATGAACTCGTTGCGTGCCAGCGGCGTGATGTCCTTCCAGGCATCGAGTGCCGTCGTGCTGACGACCAGCCCCTCGCGGAGGTCTGTGGGTAGGGCGTGAACCGTCCCACCGGGAAGTCGCGAGCCGCTCATGCGACCATCCTAAGCCCGCTGCATTCCCTGCGAACCCGGCGGCCTCAGTGGCGGAAGTGGCGGCGGCCGGTGAAGACCATGGTCACCCCGGCCTCCTCGCAGGCGGCGATCACCTCGTCGTCGCGCTTCGACCCGCCCGGCTGGACGACGGTGCGGGCGCCGGCCCCGATCGCCGCCTGCGGTCCGTCGGCGAACGGGAAGAACGCGTCGGAGGCGACGACGCAGCCGTTGAGGGCCGCGTCGGCCTCCTCGCCGTAGGCCGCCCGGCACTTCTCGATCGCGAGCCGGACCGAGTCGACCCGGCTCATCTGGCCGGCGCCGATCCCGATCGTCCGCCGGTCCTTGGCGAGGACGATCGCGTTGGAGCGCACGTGCTTGCAGACCTTCCAGGCGAAGGCGATGTCGAGCCACTGCCGCTCGCTCGGCTCGCCGCCGGTCGCCACCGCCATCCCCTCGCGGTCGCGTGCGGCCGCATCGAGGCCCTGGACGAGCATGCCTCCGCGGACCCGCTTCATGTCGAGGTCGGCGCGCTCGTAGCGCTGCTCGGTGTCCTCGAGGATCCGAATCGCCTCCTTCTGCTGCAGGGTCGCCATCGCCTCGCCCTCGTATCCGGGCGCGATCAGCACCTCGACGAAGTTCTCATGGAGGCGCTGGGCCAGCGCCTCGTCGATCGGTCGGTTGAACGCGATGACGCCGCCGTAGGCCGAGACCGGGTCGCAGGCCAGCGCCGCCTCGTAGGCCGCGAGCGCGCTGTCCCCCTCGGCCGCGCCGCACGGGTTGTTGTGCTTGACGATCACGCAGGCCGGCCCATCGAGGTCGAAGAGCAGGTTGCGGGCCGCGTCGAGGTCGAGCACGTTGTTGAAGGACAGGTCCCTGCCGTGCTCCTGCGAGACCCGGCTGAGCACGTGGGCGCGGGCGCCGACCTCGGTGTAGAGCGCGGCCCGCTGGTGCGGGTTCTCGCCATAGGAGAGGTCGAGGAACTTCTCCATCGAGACGGTCCGGTGGGTCGGGAAGTCCTCGTAGCGCTCGCCGAACCAGCCGCTGATCGCCGCGTCGTAGCGGGCCGTCACCGCGAACGCCTCGTTGGCAAGCCAGTGCCGGGTCCCGGCCGAGATCGCCCCGTCGCCCTCCTCGAGCTCGGCGAGGACCGCGTCGTAGCTCTCCGGCATGACGACCACGGCGACGTAGCGGTGGTTCTTGGCGGCGGCGCGGATCATCGTCGGGCCGCCGATGTCGATGTTCTCGAGCACCTCGGCGTCGCTCACGTCGCGGCGCGAGATCGCCCGCTCGAACGGGTACAGGTTGACGCAGGCGAGGTCGATCGAGTCGATCCCCTCCCGCTCGAGCGTCGCCGCGTGCTCGGGGTCGTCGCGAACCGCCAGGAGCGCCGCGTGGAGGCGCGGGTGGAGGGTCTTCACCCGGCCGTCGAGGATCTCGGGAGCGCCGGTCAGCTCCTCGACCGTGCGCACCTCGATGCCGCCGTCACGAAGCGTCGCCGCGGTTCCCCCGGTCGAGACGATCTCGACCCCGAGCGCCTGCAGCCCCTGGGCGAACTCGACGACGCCGCTCTTGTCGGATACCGAGATCAGGGCCCGCCGGATCGGCAGCGGCTGCGGCTCGGCCTCGTTCGCCGGATTCGCGGCGATCGTGGGCTCCGAGCTCATCGCTCCTCGATCCGGCACAGCCGCGGGTTCGCGTCGTCGAAGCTGACGGCGCCGTCGGCGATCAGCTCGATCGCGCGGGGCAGGAGCTCGTGCTCGACGGCGTGAATCTCCGCGCTCACCTCGTGCACCGGGCGAGTGTATGTGAGCTCGATTGGACGCTGCAGGAGGATCGGCCCGGTGTCGACTCCCTCGTCGACGAAGTGCACGGTGACCCCGGTGACGCGGACCCCGTGGGCGATCGCCTGACCGATCGCGTCGAGGCCGGGGAACGCCGTCAGCAGCGCCGGGTGGACGTTGATCACGCGGCCGCGGAAGCGACGGACGAACTCGTCGCTGAGCAGCTGCATGTAGCCGGCGAGGACGACGAGCGCGCACCCGATCGACTCGAGCCAGTCGCCGATCGCCGCGTCGCGCTCTGCCCGGGTCGGGAAGTCGCCGGCGGGAAAGGTCGCCGTCGGCACGCCGGCCGCCGCCGCCCGTTCGAGCGCCCGCGCTCCCGGCACGTCGGAGCCGACGCCGGCGACCTCGACCATGCCCCGTCCGTGGAGGCGGTCGAGGATCGCCTGCAGGTTCGTGCCGCTGCCGGATGCGAGCACGACGATCCGCAGCGGCTCCCCGCCGTCGCGCGAACCGGGTCCGGCCTGGTCGTCGCTCAAGTCAGGCGGAACCCGCGGGAACGGTCGCGAGCTGCTCGAGCGCGAACTTGCCGTTCACGTTCTCGCCGAGCGGGTAGCGGCCGGTGAAGCAGGCATCGCAGTGGTCCTCGGCCGGCGTCCCGATCGCCTCGTACACCCCGTCGAGCGAGAGGTAGGCGAGCGAGTCGGCGCCCAGGTGCTCGGCGATCTCATCGACGGTCCGTTCGTGAGCGACCATCTCCTCGCGGCTCGACATGTCGACGCCGTAGTGGCACGGGAAGCGGATCGGCGGCGCGGAGATCCGCAGGTGCACCTCGAGCGCCCCCGCGTCCCGCAGCATCCCGACGATCTGCCTCGTCGTGTTGCCGCGCACGATCGAGTCGTCGACGACGACGAGCCGCTTGCCGGCGACGATCTCCGGCAGCGGGTTGAACTTCATGCGCAGGCCGTGCTTGCGTAGCTCCTGGCCCGGCTGGATGAAGGTTCGCGCGACGTAGCGGTTCTTGATCAGGCCGTCATCCTTGGGCAGGCCGGAGGCGCGCGAGAGGCCGGCCGCCGCCGGGTTGCCGGAATCGGGAACCGAGATCACGAGGTCGGCGTCGACCGGGGCCTCACGCCAGAGGATCTCGCCCATCCGGCCGCGCACCTGCTGCAGGACCCGGCCCTCGAGCCGGGTGTCGGGGCGGGAGAAGTAGATGTGCTCGAAGACGCAGAACGAGGACCGCTTCGGCTTCACCGCCTGGCGCACCTCGAGGCCGCGCTCGCTCAGCGAGACCATCTCGCCGGGGTTGACCTCGCGCATCAGCTCGGCGCCGACGATGTCGAACGCGCAGCTCTCGGACGCGACCAGGTAGTCGGAGCCGAGGCGCCCGAGCGCCAGCGGCCGGACCCCGTTCGGGTCGCGGAAGGCGCAGATCCCGCTCTTGGTCATCACGACGGTCGAGTAGGCGCCCTCGAGCCGCGGCATCGTCTCCACCACAGCGTCCTCGATCCGCCCCTCGCTCGACGACGAGAGCAGCGCCGCGATGATCTCCGAGTCGGAGGTGCCGCGGAAGGAGATGCCGCGCTCGCGGAGCTCGGCGAACAGCTCGACCGCGTTGGTCAGGTTGCCGTTGTGGGCGAGGGCGACCTCGCGGCCGTCGTCGCGCCAGACCGGCTGCGTGTTCTCCCAGGCGCCGCCGCCGGTGGTCGAGTAGCGGACGTGGCCGATCGCCATCGTCCCCGCCAGGCCCTGAAGCTTCTCCTCGTCGAAGACCTGCGAGACGAGGCCGAGGTCGCGCAGGGTCATGATCATCCCGCCCTCGCAGGTCGCGATCCCGGCCGATTCCTGGCCGCGGTGCTGGAGCGCAAAGAGGCCGAAATAGGTCAGCCGGGCGACGTCGTGTCCGGGCGCGTACACCCCGAACACGCCGCACTCATCGCGCGGTCCGTCGCGGTCGTCTGGGGGCCGCTCGGTCAATCTCGGGAACGCCTTTCGGGGCTCGTCGTCTGATCAGGACAACGCAGGCCTCGACCTGCCATCGCAGACTAGCAGCGCGGTCACGCGGCTCTCGGCTGATCGCGCCCGCCGGTCAGCTCAGCGACCGCAGCTGCCGCCCGCCTCCCGGCCAACCACCGTGAGCTTCGCCCGGGCGCCATGGAACGAGGCGGTCAGCACTCCACTCCGGTGCCACTGCCAACGGTCGGCGGGCAAGCGGCGGCCGTCGAGGAGGACCCGGCAGGGGCGCAGCGGTCGCCGCAGCGTGTCGAGCGACGCCTGCAGGTCGTAGGAGCGGTCGCGGTTGCCACGGACCCGCAGGGTCCAGCGGCCGCGGCGCTCGATCGAGGCGATCCGGCCGTCGTCGTAGAAGCGCGAGACGCTGCGCCCGCGGGGGAAGGCGAGGAGCTCGAGCCGGCCGGCCCGATCGCGGAGCCGGACGAGGCTCTCATCGCCGCCGCCGTAGGCTGCGAGCGTGTCGACGTCCGGGGGCAGGAGCGGCAGCACCGAACCGGCCCGGACGATCAACGGCAGCTCGTCGAGCGGCGCCGGGATCGTCGTGCTCTGACGCCCACCCGCCGTCCGTGCCCCGCGCAGACGCAGCCCGCCGGTGTCCTCGTCGTAGGACGCTGCGCGCCAGAGGTCGATCCAACGCCCGCGCGGCAGGTAGAGGCGGCGCTGGCGTGCACCCGGCTCGACGACCGGTGCGGCGAGCAGGTCGGGCCCGAACAGGAACTCGTCGTCCTGCCCGGCGGCGCGGCGGTCGCCGGGATAGGCGAGCGCGAGGTGACGCATGATCGGCAGGCCGCTCCGCCGGTAGGCGGCCTCGGCGGCGACGAGGTAGGGATAGAGCTGGGTGCGGAGCTTCGCGTAGCGGCGCCAGTTGCCGAGCTGGCCGGCCTCCCAGATCTGCGGACGGTCCTTCGCCGGGAGCGCGATCCCGTTCGCCTGGGTGCGCATGACGCCGGAGACGGCGCCGAACTGGACCCAGCGCGCGAGCAGCTCCGGCGTCAGCGCGTTCTCGCCGAGCGCGAAGAAGCCGCCGATGTCGGAGCCCCAGGTGCTGATCCCCGAGAGCCCCATCGTGAGCCCGTTGGTGACCGCCGATGCGAGCCCGTCGAAGCCCCAGCCGACGGTCGGATCGCCGCCCCAGACGATCTGCGCGCACGGGGCGACCCCGGTGTAGCCGGAGCGGATGAAGCGGCCGAGCGGTCGGTCCGCGTGCCGGGCGAAGTCCTGGGCGGCGCAGTGGTACTGGACCGGGTAGAGGTTGTGCATCTCGGTCCCGTCCATCCCGTTCGCCGAGCGCGAGTCGAGCGGCGTGTACTCGCCGAAGTCCTCCATCCAGCCGTCGTAGCCGTCGGCCACCGCCTCGCCGAGCAGTCCGGCGAACATGCCGCGCCCCGCCGGCCGTGAGAAGTCGAACTGCGAGACGAGGAACTGGCTGTTGGTGCTGTAGCGATAGACGTAGGGATCGCCGCTCGCCGTCTCGGTCAGCGCGCCGCGGGCGACCGCCTCGCCGTAGGCGGGCTCATACCCGGTGCAGATCATCGGGTTGAAGTAGGTCGTCGTCGCCAGCCCCCGCGAGTGGAACCAGGCGGTTCGCTCGCGCTGTTCGGCCCGCCGCCCGACGTGATCGCCGCAGGGCAGGTAATGGGTGTAGGTCTGGCTGACCGAGACCGGAGCGTCGGCCTCGCGGAGCGTCGCCACCTGCGCCCGCTCGTCGCCGGAGGGCTGAAACCACGGACCGAAGTACCACGGCGCCGCGGCACGTGGCTGGCGCCCGGTCGTCGCGGTGAACCGGCGCAGCGCGGCAGCCGGGTCGGGGCCGGCGAAGACCCGCAGCGAGAGCTCCTCGGGCGGCGGCGCCCCGGCGCCCTGCGGCTGGTCGGGTGGAGCGCTCGTCACCTCGACGCTCCAGGCGTCCGATGCATCGCTCCCGAGCCGGAAGTAGCTCGTCTCGGTGTTGTCGACGAGGACCCCGTAGCCGGCGGTCGAGAGCAGCCAGGGGATCGGGAAGTACGTCGCGTCGTCGCGTTGCTGGTAGCCCCACGGTGGGACGAAGGCGGCGATGACCGGCCGCTCCACCTCCGGATAGGTGCCCTCGCCGACGTAGCTCTCGACGACGTTGCCGCGCTGGTCGACCGCGTTCGAGCGCTCGCCGAATCCGAGGTAGCGCTCGCCGCGCCGCGCGTCGAAGCCGATCCCGAGCGCGGTGACGCCGGCTTGCGATCCGCGCACCGAGGCGCGAAGCCGGATCACTCCGCGCCGCTGCGGGGTGAGGGTCACCGCCATCCGGCGGCCTTGGGGGTCGTTGGTCGCAAGGGTCGCGACGAGCCCGGTTCCGTGGCAACGCTCGCTCAGGATCCGGGTCGCGTGTCGCCAGACGCCGCCGACCCGGAAGCCGAGCGTCCCCGCCGGGCCGCTGCCGCGGCCGGCGCTCTCAGTGAGGACGCGGCGGCCGCCGGCGCCCGTGAACGAGAGGCTCCAGCGGTCGCTTCCGGTGGCGGCGCGGAGCGGCCCCGATCTGATCTCGGCCGCCGCCGCCGGGGCGGGGCCCGCGGTCGCGAGCGCCGCGAGGACGGCAGCCAATGCGACCAGGAGCCCGCCGCCGCGCCCCACCCGCCGGGCCGCTGTCGCCCCTGCGCTCAGGCCGCCGTCCCCTCCATCGCGGCGTCGAGCGAGTGCCAGGCCGCCGTCGCGTCCGCCAGCGGCACCGCGAGGGTGAGCGGCCCGGCGGCGATCCGGATCGAGTCGCCCGTAGCGACCCCGATCAGGACGGCGGTCCCGGACTCGACGAGGCGCCCGATCGCCGCGACCTCGCCGCCGAGCACGAAGCCGCCCGGCCCCTCGCCGAACAGCCATGACTCCGGGTCGCGATCGCCGAGCAGCGGGCCGAGGTCGACCTCGATTCCGGTCGCCCCGCCGATCGCGCTCTCGGCGAGCGCGCAGGCGAGGCCGCCGTCGCTGACGTCGTGAGCGGTGCGGACGAGCCCGGCGCGGACCGCCTCTCGCACCGCGGCGATCGCCGCCTCGACCGCCCCGATCTCGAACGGCCCCAGCCCGCGGTCGAGCTCGCCGCGCAGCTTCGCGAGCTGCGAGCCGGCCAGCGCCGGGGCGAACGGGCCCGCGAACGCGATCGCGTCGCCCTCGCGCAGGGCCGCGACCGGCAGCCCCTCCGGCGAGGGCAGCTCGCCGACCATGCCGACGACCGGGGTCGGGTAGATCGGGCCGCGATCGGTCTCGTTGTAGAGCGAGACGTTGCCGCCGACGACCGGGACGCCGAGCTCGGCGCAGGCGTCGGCGAGGCCCTGAGTCGAGCGATCGAGCTGCCAGGCGACCGCCGGCTTCTCGGGGTTGCCGAAGTTGAGGCAGTTGGTCAGCCCGAGCGGCTCGGCGCCGGCGCAGGCGAGGTTCTGGGCGCACTCGAGCACCGCCTCGATGGTCCCGAGGTAGGGATCGCAGGCGACCCGACGGCCGTTGCCGTCGATCGCGACCGCGATCGCGGTGCCGGTCTCGGCGAGCTGGAGCACCGCCGCGTCGGCCTGCTCGGGCCGCCGCACGGTCCGCGACTGCACGATCGAGTCGTACTGCTCGAAGGCCCAGTGCTTCGAGGCGATCGTCGGTGTTGCCAGCAGCGCCAGCAGGGTCTCGCCGGCATCGCCGCCGGCCTCGAGGACGGGCTCGCCGTTGCCGTAGATCCACCCGTCCGGCTCGGCCGGCTCGAGGTCGTAGAGCGGGCAGTCGTCGACGAGCAGCGTCACCGGCATGTCGCCGACCAGCTCCTCCCCGTCGAAGACCCTGATCCGGTCGCCGTCGGTGACCGCGCCGATCGCCGTCCCGCCGGTCTCCCACTTGCGGCAGACGGCGAGCACCGCGTCGAGCTTGCCCGGCTCGACGACCGCGAGCATCCGCTCCTGCGACTCCGAGACCATCACCTCGAACGGCGCGAGGTCGGGGTTTCTGAGCGGCACCCTGGCAACGTCGATGTCGATCCCGACGCCGCCCGCCGAGGCCATCTCGGAGGCCGAGGATGTGAGGCCGGCGGCGCCGAGGTCCTGCAGCGAGACGAGCAGGTCGCCGGCGAGCAGCTCGAGGCAGCACTCCATCACCTTCTTCTCCTCGAACGGGTCACCGATCTGCACGGTCGGCCGCTTCTCGTCGCCCTCGTCGAGCTCGGCCGAGGCGAGCACCGAGGCGCCGCCGATCCCGTCCCGACCGGTCGTCGCCCCCATCAGGACGACGACGTTGCCGACCCCGGCCGCCGCCGCGCGGACCATCCGCTCGGTCCGGGCGAGCCCGACGCACATGGCGTTGACGAGGCAGTTCTGCTCGTAGGGCGCCTCGAAATGGACCTCGCCGCCGACCGTCGGCACGCCGATCGAGTTGCCGTAGTGGCCGATCCCGGCGACGACGTGGTCGAACAGGTAGCGCGAGCGGGCCGAGTCGAGCTCGCCGAAGCGGAGCGAGTCGAGCACCGCGATCGGCCGCGCCCCGAGCGCGAAGATGTCGCGCATGATCCCGCCAACCCCGGTGGCGGCACCCTGGAAGGGCTCGACCGCACTCGGATGGTTGTGGGACTCGACCTTGAAGGCGACCGAGTACCCGTTGCCGACGTCCACGGCGCCGGCGTTCTCGCCCGGCCCCATCACCACGCGCGGGCCCTCGGTCGGCAGCCGCCGCAGGAGCTTCTTCGAGTGCTTGTAGGCGCAGTGCTCGGACCAGAGCAGCGAGAACATCGCCAGCTCGACGTCGTTGGGTTCGCGTCCGAGCCCCTCGCAGATCAGCCCGTACTCGCGATCGGTCAGGCCGAGCTCCCGGTGCTTGGCGACGGCGGCGTCCATACCGGGTCATTCAACTAGATGATCTGGCCGGGAACACCGGGCCGGGACCGCTTCATCGCCGCCGCCCGTAATCAGGGCATGGGTCAAGCGTCAAGGGTCGTGACGGCAGCCTTCGCTGTTGGTGCACTCGTGCTGACTTCGTGCTCGGAGGAGACGGCAACCGACGAGATGGCGCCAGACCAGGCGACGAACGGTGAGATCAGCAGGAGCGGCGTCAGCGTCGAGCTCCCCGACGGTTGGTCGGAGGTGGAGATGCCATCGGCCATGGGGCGCCCTGGCCCGCTGTTCACGGTCGCGTCGGCACCCGTGGAGGTGAACCGACGTCCGCGCGTTTGCCACTCCCCGGACCGCGTCCTCGAGCGGCTCCCGGCTGACGGCGCTGTTGTCCGGGTCTACGATTGGGCTCCGAAGGGCCTGCCGGCACGACCGGCAACGATCAAGCTCGACCGCGTGTCGTACGGGAGCTATGAATGCAGTGGGCGCAGCCACTCGCTGGCGTTTCACGAGAACGGGCGCGGCATCGACATCAACGTCTGGTTCGTTCAGGGGCAGGCCGACCCCACGGTGCGCCACCAGGCCGTTGAGCTCCTCAACAGCCTCGAGGTCCGGGACTTTCCAAGTCGCGAGTGTCATCGCGACCTCGGTGTGGCCGGCGACCGCGGCTTCAGAGGTGCGGATGGCCTGTCCTGCGGCGAGGCGGCGCTGCTCTGGAACGAGTGGATCGTGCCCCCGGAGAAGCTGATGCCCTGTCCGAACGCCGGGGCCACGCACGACCTGCGGGTCACCGATGGCATCACCTGCGGGATTGCAGAGCGCTTCATCCTCGGCGGCACTCGCGGCTTCGCCCCTCATCCCGGCGGGTGGATCGAGCGCAAGGAGCGCT
>DASSEM010000232.1:0-5503 GCA_035695265.1 Solirubrobacterales bacterium | reverse complement strand
TTCAGGCAGTAGACCTCGGCCTTGAACTTGGTGTGCGGCGTGATCGAGCCGGGCTTGCAGAGAACCTGGCCGCGCTCGATCTCCTCGCGCTTGGTCCCGCGCAACAGCGCGCCGATGTTGTCGCCGGCTTGCCCCTGGTCGAGGATCTTCCGGAACATCTCGACCCCGGTGACGACGGTTTTGCTCGTGTCGTGGATGCCGACGATCTCGACCTCGTCGCCGCTGTTGACGATCCCCTGCTCGACCCGGCCGGTGGCGACGGTGCCGCGGCCGGTGATCGAGAAGATGTCCTCGATCGGCATCAGGAACGGCTTGTCGAGATCGCGCTCGGGCTCGGGGATGTAGCTGTCGAGGGTCTCGGCGAGCTCGAGGATCGCCTTGACCGCCTCCTCGTCGCCCTCGAGGGCCTTCAGCGCCGAGCCGCGGATGATCGGGGTCTCGTCGCCCGGGTAGTCGTAGGAGGTGAGGAGCTCCTTGACCTCCTCCTCGACGAGCTCGATCAGGTCGTCGTCGTCGACCATGTCGGTCTTGTTGAGGAAGACGACCACGTAGGGCACGTTGACCTGGTGGGCGAGCAGGATGTGCTCGCGGGTCTGCGGCATCGGACCGTCGGCGGCGGAGACGACGAGGATCGCCCCGTCCATCTGCGCGGCGCCGGTGATCATGTTCTTGACGTAGTCGGCGTGACCGGGGCAGTCGACGTGCGCGTAGTGGCGGTTGTCGGTCTCGTACTCGACGTGCGACGTCGCGATCGTGATCCCGCGCTCCTTCTCCTCGGGCGCGTTGTCGATCTCGTCGAAGCTCTTCGCCTCGCCACCCGACTTCTCGGAGAGGACCTTCGTGATCGCAGCGGTCAGCGTCGTCTTGCCGTGATCGATGTGGCCGATCGTGCCGACGTTGACGTGAGGCTTGTTGCGCTCGAACTTCTCCTTGGACATCTTTCTCTTCGCGTTCCTCTCTCGGGGCTGTGCCGATCGTGGGGGTGTTACGTCTTGGCCGCTGCTTAGGCTCGGGGTCGGGCGCAGCCGAAAACCGGGGTTCCGGCCAACCGGCCCAATATAAGTGAAATCCTCATGATGCCGCGCCCACGGGCTCGCCGGCCTTGTGCTCGACGATCTCCTCGGCGATGTTCGTCGGCACTTCCTCGTAGCGCGCGAACTGCATCGTGTAGGCGGCGCGGCCCTGGGTCGCCGACCTGAGGTCGCCGACGTAGCCGAACATCTCGCTGAGCGGCACGGTGGCGCCGACCGCCAGCGCGTTGCCGCGCTGCTCTTGGCCCTCGACCTTGCCGCGGCGGCGCGAGAGGTCGCCGATCACGTCGCCGAGGAACTCCTCGGGCGTCACCACCTCGACCTGCATCACCGGCTCGAGCAGGACCGGCTTGGCGCGCTTGGCGGCCTCCTGGACCGCCATCGAGCCGGCGATCTTGAAGGCCATCTCGGAGGAGTCGACGTCGTGGTAGGAGCCGTCGATCAGCTCGACCTTGACGTCGACCATCGGGTAGCCCGCCTTGACGCCCGAGGCGAGCGCCTCGACGATCCCCTTCTCGACCGAGGGGATGTACTCGGTCGGGATCGCGCCGCCCTTGATCCGGCTCTCGAACTCGAAGCCCTCGCCGGGGTTCGGAGCGAGGTTGATGACGACGTCGCCGTACTGGCCCGAGCCGCCGGTCTGGCGGACGAACTTGCCCTGGACCTTGGTCGCGTCCTGGCGGATCGTCTCCCGGTAGGCGACCTGCGGCTTGCCGACGCTCGCCTCGACCTTGAACTCGCGCATCATCCGGTCGACGAGCACCTCGAGATGAAGCTCGCCCATGCCGCGGATCACCGTCTGGCCGGTCTCCTCGTCGGACTCGACGACGAAGGTCGGGTCCTCCTCGGCGAGCCGCTGTAGCGCGGTAGCGAGCTTCTCCTGGTCGGCCTTGGTCTTCGGCTCGATCGCGACCGCGATCACCGGCTCGGGGAACTCGATCTGCTCGAGCATGATCGGCGCGTCGGGGGCGCACAGGGTGTCTCCGGTGGAGGTCTGCTTGAGGCCGACGCCGGCGAGGATGTCGCCGGCGTAGCACTCCTCGACCTCCTCGCGGGAGTTGGCGTGCATCATCAGGAGCCGGCCGATCCGCTCGGTCCGGCCGGTGGCGCTGTTGAGCACGCGGCCGCCGGCGCTGAGCTTGCCCGAATAGACCCGGAAGTAGGTCAGCTTGCCGACGAACGGGTCGGTCATGACCTTGAAGGCGAGGGCGGAGAAAGGGCCGTCGTCGTCGGCCGGGCGGGTCGCCGGGTTGCCCTCGTCCTGGCCCTTGACCGGCTCGACTCCGGAGACCGGCTTGACCTCCAGCGGCGACGGCAGCAGCCCGATGATCGCGTCGAGGAGCGGCTGCACGCCCTTGTTCTTGAAGGCCGAGCCGCAGAGCACCGGGGTCAGCGACAGCTCGAGCGTCGCCGCGCGGAGTGCCTCCCGGAGCCGGTCCTCGGGGATCTCCACCTCCTCGAGGTACATCTCCATGAGCTCGTCATCGGCGTCCGCGCAGGCCTCGATCAGATGGTGGCGGGCCTCCTCCACGGCGTCGGCCATGTCGGCCGGCACGTCCTCGACGTCGAACTCGATCCCGAGGTCGTCCTTCCAGACGAGCGCCCGCTCGGTGACCAGGTCGACGACGCCGCGAAGGTCGTCCTCGGAGCCGATCGGAAGCTGGATCGGCACCGGGTTGGCGCCGAGCCGCTCGCGGATCGTCCGCACCGACATCTCGAAGTCGGCGCCGACGCGGTCCATCTTGTTGATGAAGGCGATCCGCGGAACCCCGTACTTGTCGGCCTGGCGCCAGACCGTCTCCGACTGCGGCTCGACCCCGGCGACCGAGTCGAAGACCGCGATCGCGCCGTCGAGGACCCGCAGCGAGCGCTCGACCTCGACCGTGAAGTCGACGTGGCCGGGCGTGTCGATGATGTTGATCCGGTGATCGCTCCACTCGCAGGCGGTGGCGGCGGAGGTGATCGTGATCCCGCGCTCCTGCTCCTGCTCCATCCAGTCCATGACGGCGGCGCCCTCGTGGACCTCGCCCATCTTGTGGGTGCGGCCGGTGTAGTAGAGGATGCGCTCGGTCGTCGTCGTCTTGCCGGCGTCGATGTGCGCCATGATCCCGATGTTGCGGGTCTTCTCGAGGGGGAAATCGCGGGGCATGAGCTCTCTGCTGTCTGGTCGGTAGGTCGCCGGGCGGCCGGATCGGATCGGGGCTTGTGGGGTTCTCCGGGCACAGAAAAGGCCCGATTCGGGCCCAGACGAACTCTCGCTTCGTGTGCCCGAGGGCCCTTCTCTATGTGGACCGGGTCTCCATCTGGTCTGGAGCGAGCCCGCCGCAGCGACGGCTGCTCGCGAGCGACGCGGCATGTTAGCAAAGGGTTGGCCGCTTTCAAGCGCCCTGGAAGGCTTCTCCGCCGGCACCCGGGGCGGCCTTCGGGAGCCGCCTCTAAAGTGTCCGGGCGACGGTCGAGCGCCGCCGCGCAGGCTTCGGGAGAGGGCATTTGAGCGATCGCAAGCAGAACGAGGACCCCGGCGAGGAGGACTCCGGCGACGAGGCCGGGGCCGGTGGCGACCCCGTCTCCAAGCCGGGCGCCGATTCATCGCGGGCACGGGCGCGGGCACGGCGCCGGCTCGCCGATCGGGTCGGTGGCAAGGAGCGCGGGGCGAAGGGCAAGAAGCGAGGAGCGAGGAGCGGGGAGCCGTCAAGGCGGACGAACGACGAGAAGCTGAACCGTCCCGAGCGCCAGGCCGAGGAGTCCGAGAAGTCCGAAAAGCGGGATAAGCGCGGCGCGGAAGCGCGCGCGGCCGAGGGAGGGCGGAAGAGCAAGAGGGCAGGCGGGCCGGCGGGCAAGGCCAGGCGGGCCGGCGGCGGTGAGCGAGCCGAAGCCGACAAGCGTCCGCGCGCCGGGAAGCGACGGCGAGGCCCCGCCGACGTGGCCCGCCGCGACCGCGAATCATCACGACGACGGCGGGCCCGGCCCGCTCGCCACAGGGCGAAGGCATCGGCGGCGGCGCTCGCCGGGACGCTGAAGCGGGGCGCCGGCTGGGCCCGGCGGCGGGTCGCCGCGGCGGCGCCCAAGGCCGGCCGTGCGGTGCTCGCCGCCCTCGGGGCGGTCTTCGCGCTCTTCTTCGCCCTGCTCGGGCTCGTGCTCAGCGTGATGATCGCGGTCGGCGGCGTCCTCGCCGGGCCGGTCGGCGCGGTCCTGCGCGCGCTCGATCGGGCCGCGCGACGAGCCTCGCGCCTGCTCACCCCGGCCCGGGCGCTCGCCGCGGTCGTGGCCGGCGCCGCGATCCTGCTCGCGCTCTCCCAGTACGCGGACTACCGAAGCGTGTCGATCGGTAACGACGCCTACTCGGGCGTTCAGACCGTGGCCCCGGCGCCCGAGACGGATCGCCTCCAGGCCGGGGACCCCCACTCCTACGCGTTCGTGCCGATCGCGATCGCCTGCCTGGGGCTGCTCGCCGCCGCGCTGCTCGGCGGCCGCTGGCGCCTCCTCCGGCTGGTCACCCTCGCCGGCGTCGCGGCGATCGTGATCGCGCTGCTCGTCGACCGCCCGGCCGGGCTCGATCCCGGCGTCACCGCGGTCTCGTTCGAGGGCGTCCGCGCGACCCTGATCGGCGGCTTCTACGCGCAGATCGCCGCCGGCGTGCTGCTGATCGGCTCCTCGACCCTGCTCGCCCGCGAGCTCCGCCTCGCGGGGAAGGCAAAGGCCTCGCCGGCGTCCGAGCGGTCCGGCCTGCCCGAGCGATTCGAGCGGCGGCGGGGCTCCGGAGCGCCCGGAAGCGCGCAGGCGTGAGGCGCCTGCTCAGGGCTGACCTGCTCCTCCCGCTCGTGATCGTCGCGGCGGCGCTGGCCCTCGCCGCCTCCGATCTGATGGCGACCTTCGAGCTCACACCCCCCGGCCGCGAGCCGATCGACGAACAGCTCGGCGGCGACCGCCACGGCTACGCGATGCTGCTGCTGGGGGCGTTCACGCTCGTCACGCTGACGATCGCGGTGGCGACCGGACAGCGAGCGCCGGCGTGGGCGACCGCCGGCCTCGGGATCGCCGCCCTCGTCCTGTTCCTGATCGTCGACCTCCCCGACGCGGGAGACACCGGCGAGATCGAGATCGAGGGAATCGGGCTGGCCGGCGTCGAGGTCGTGGCGCAACCGGGCTTCTGGCTGGGGGCCGCGGCCGCCCTCACCCTCGCCCTCGCCGGCATCGCCTACGCCTCGCAGAGCGCCGAGGACCGCACGGCCCCAAGGCGCCTCTGGGCCGCCCGCCGCTCGAGCAGCTCTCGCCGAAGCGACCCGAGCAGCTCCCGAGATAGGCGCACCGATCGGGCGTGACAGCATCGCCGGGGCGCCCCCTGGCCGCCATCCGTTGAACGGGCCGTCAACTGCAGAATGGTGCTCTCAGCGGTACCTGATCTGCAGTTGACTGGGAGTCAAACGGTGTCTGGAGGCGCCGCTCGGTGAGACGTCATTGGCGAGGCTGAG
>DASSEM010000231.1:0-18047 GCA_035695265.1 Solirubrobacterales bacterium | reverse complement strand
CGAGGCGGTCGAGGATTACGCGAAGGCCATCTACAAGTTCCAGCAGCGCGAGGACGGCCCGGTTGCCAACTCGACCCTGGTCGAGGTGCTCCGGGTCTCGCCGGGCGCGGTGACCGCGATGCTGACGCGCATGGACGAGATGGGCCTGGTCTCCCATGCCCCGTACAAGGGTGCGACGTTGACGCCGGCGGGAGAGCGGCTCGCGATCGAGGTGATCAGGCACCACCGCCTGCTCGAGGCCTACCTCTCGGAAGCGCTCGGAATGCCGTGGGACAAGGTCCACGACGAGGCCGAGGTCCTCGAGCACTACATATCCGAGGATCTCGAGGAGTTGATCGCGGCCGCGCTCGGAGATCCGAGCCACGATCCGCATGGCGATCCGATCCCGAACTCGGAGCTGGAGCTGGCCGAGCAGGCCACGAGGGCCTTGAGCCAGCTCGACCTCGGCGACTCGGCGATCTTCGTACGGGTCTCGGATGCGGATCCGGAGATGCTCCGTTACCTCAGCGACCGTGAGATCGCACCGGGCGATCGGCTCGAGGTGATCGAGCGTCAGCCTTTCGGCGGTCCGTTGTCGGTCCGCTTCGCCGCGGGTGAGTTTGCGATCGGCGGCGGCTTGGCCGACGCGATGCGGGTGCTGATCGTCGACGCCGGGGGGGAGCGATGAACAAGGTGACCCGACGCGGGCTGATCGCCGGCGGGGTTGCCGCCGGAGCGCTTCCGTTGCTGCACGAGGTCGTCCCCCACCAGGGCCTCCACGACCGGTTGGCTTCGGCTTCGGGCGGCGAGCACGGGGCGGGTGCTCACGACATGGGCGCCACGGGGGGGACCGAATCGATGGCGACGACGGCGGTCCATGGAGGCGGCATCAACGGTCCGACCTTCAAGGGCGGCGAGGTGGTCGACCATGCGGCCAACGGCTTCAACCCGACCGACATCCTGCGTGATTTCGACTGGGGCAAGGCGAGAAGGCTGGCGAGCGGGAGGACGCTGCGCGAGTGGGAGGTCGTCGCCTCCGACAAGGAGATCGAGGTTGCTCCCGGGGTTTTCTACCCGGCCTGGACCTACAACGGGCGGGTCCCCGGTCCGACGCTTCGATGCAACGAGGGCGACCTGCTTCGGATCAGGTTCATCAACGGTTCGGCCCACCCCCACACGATGCACTTCCATGGATTCCATCCGGCCGCGATGGATGGTGTCCCGGGGCTCGGCGACGGGGTCATCGAGCCCGGGGGAAGCACCACCTACGAGTTCGATGCCGATCCGTTCGGCCTGCACCTCTACCACTGCCACGTCAGCCCGCTCGCCGAGCACATCGCTCGCGGGATGTACGGCGCACTCGTGATCGATCCCAAGGCAGGGCGTCCCGAGGCCGACGAGCTGATGATGATGATGAACGGGTTCAACACGAACTTCGACGCCGAGGGCAACCAGATCTACGCGGTCAACACCGTCGCCTTCCACTTCAACAACGAGCCGGTCCGGGTGAAGCGCAATGAGCTGGTGCGGATCTACCTCGTGAACATCCTCGAGTACGACCCGGTCAACTCGTTTCATGTTCACGCCAACTTCTTCGAGTACTTCCCCACCGGCACCCGGCTCGAGCCGAGCGAGTTCACCGACACGGTGATGCTCGGCCAGGCGCAGCGGGGAATCCTCGAGATCCGCTTCAAGTTCCCCGGCGAGTACATGTTCCACGCGCACAAGACCGAGTTCGCCGAGCTCGGCTGGATGGGCTTCTTCGAGGTCGACTGATGGAGGCTCAGGCACAACGGCAAGGGCAGGGGACGGCCGGCTCCGATGCCCGGGAAGGGCTTCCCGTCTGGTTGCTCGGGCTGATCCCGCTGGCCCTGGTCGCCGGCGCGTTGGTCGCCCTCGTCACGATCGGCGACGACACCCTTGGCGAGCGCCGCGGTCCACCGGTCGAGGACATCGCCGTCGAGCAAACCGCGCTCCGGCCCGGGGAGATCGATCTGACGATCCGCAACGCCGGTCCCGATGCGGTCACCGTCGCCCAGGTCTTCGTCAACGACTCCTACGTCGACTTCACCTCTTCGGGCGATGAGATCGGGCGGTTGGGCAGCCAGACGCTGACGCTCGACTACCCCTGGCAGGAGGGCTCGCCGCTGCTGGTCACGCTGCTCACTTCGACGGGCGCGACGGTCGAGCACTCGGTCGAGGTGGCTGTCGAGACTCCGAAGGCCGATGCCGGCTTCTACGGATTGATGGCGCTCCTCGGCACCTACGTCGGGATCGTCCCGGTGATGCTGGGGATGCTGTTCCTGCCCTTCCTCGGTCGCGTACGCGAGGGCTGGATCCGGGTCTTCATGGCGGCGACGATCGGGCTGCTCGGGTTTCTGGCCGTCGACGCCTATCTCGAGGGCACCGAGATCGCCGCCGCGAGCACGGGTGCCTTCGGCGGCCTCGAGCTCCTGTTCATCGGGGCGGCCGTGTCCTACTTCGCGCTCGTTGCCCTCGATCGCTACTTGAGCGGGCGTCGTCAGCGCGCCAGCGAGGCCGGCGCCGGCGCCTTCCAGCTGTCGCTGCTCGTCGCGATCGGGATCGGCCTCCACAACCTCGGCGAGGGCCTCGCGATCGGGTCCGCATACGCGATCGGTGAGCTGGCGCTCGGCGCCTTCCTCGTCTTCGGCTTCGCGCTGCACAACACGACCGAGGGCCTTGCGATCGTGGCCCCGCTGGCCGGCAAGAGGCGACCCTCGCTCGCCCGCTTGGCGCTGCTCGGGCTGATCGCGGGCGGGCCGGCAATCATCGGTGCATTCATCGGCGCGTCGGCCTTCAACCCCGAGCTCGCGACCCTCCTGATCGGCTTCGGAATCGGCGCGATCGTTCAGGTGATCGTGCAACTCGTTCCCAGCATCCGCGATCGGGCGGGTCGGGCTCTGTATCCGGCCAGCGTCGCCGGCATCCTCGCCGGCATCGCGATCCTCTACTTGACCGGATTGCTCATCACGGCCTGATGACGACCGAGGCCGAGGCTCCGCCTTCCCCCGAGGTGGCGACGTCTCCCGTCGACGACGTCCTCCCCGGCGAGGCGCTGGTCGCCGACGCGGCCCAGCGCTCGCTCGCCGGCGAGCGCCGCGGCCTGGCTCGGCTCTGGCCGTTCCTGGGCCCGGCATTCATCGCCTCGATCGCCTACATCGACCCCGGCAACTTCGCGACCAACATCGCCGCCGGCGCCGAGTTCGGCTACAGCCTGCTCTGGGTCGTCCTCGCAGCGAACCTGATCGCGATGGTCGTCCAGACGCAGTCGGCGAAGCTCGGCATCGCCACCGGACGCAACCTGCCCGAGCTCTGCCGCGAGCGGTTCTCGCGGCGGACCTCGATTGGCCTGTGGGTCCAAGGGGAGCTGGTCGCGATGGCCACCGACATCGCGGAGGTGGTCGGCGCGGCGCTCGGGCTCCACCTGTTGTTCGGGATCCCGCTGTTCCCGGCGGGGCTGATCGCCGGCGCCGGGTCGTTCGCGATCCTCGCCCTGCAAACGCGCGGGGTCCGGAAGCTCGAGGCCGTGATCGCCGTCTTCGTCGGCGTCGTCGTCGCCTCCTTCGTGTTCGAGGTGTTCCACTCCAATCCTGACCCGGGCGGGATCGCCAAGGGGCTGCTCGTCCCCGGATTCGACGGCACCGAGAGCGTCCTGCTCGCGACCGGGATCCTCGGTGCCACGGTGATGCCGCACGTCGTCTACCTGCACTCGGCATTGACGCAGTCGCGCGTGGTCGGCCGCAACGACGACGAGCGCCGTCGCATCCTCAACTTCGAGAAGGTCGACGTCGTCATCGCGATGACCCTGGCAGGCCTCATCAACATGTCCATGGTCGTCGTCGCCGCCGGCCTCTTCAACGCCGGCGGGCTGACCGGGATCGACTCGATCGAAGGCGCCTACGAGGGGTTGCGGCAGACGGTCTCGGGCAACGCCGCGACGATCTTCGGAATCGCGCTGCTCGCCTCCGGACTCGCCTCGACGTCGGTCGGGACGATGGCCGGGCAGGTGGTCATGCAGGGGTTCATCCGCCGCCGCATCCCGCTCAACACGCGGCGCCTGATCACGCTGCTGCCGGCGCTCGTCGTGCTCGCGATCGGGGTCGACCCGACCCGGGCGCTCGTCGTCAGCCAGGTCGTGCTCTCGTTCGGGATCCCGTTTGCGCTGATCCCGCTGCTCGTCCTCGCCCGCCGGCGCGACGTCATGGGGGCGCTGGTCAACCCGAGCTGGCTGACCGCGATCGCGTCGTTGCTCGCGGCGCTGATCATCGCCCTCAACCTGTTCCTGCTCCAGCAGCTCTTCTTCGGCTAGCTCGAGATCCATGGGCTTCGGCGGCGGTAGGCTTGCGTCGATGGCGCTCGCCGAGTCGTTTCAGGAGATCGTCGAGTCGCTGCCGCGCGACTGGACGGACATGGAGCTGGACCTGCGGATTGCCGACGAGACGCGCTACGTGGACGCTTCGATCCCGATGACACAGGTCAACGCGCAGCCGTACTCGGAGGCGGACTGGCACTGGCGGATCAACGTCGCCAACGGGTTCGGGCACGCCGCGGCGCCGGAGACGGTCGCCTGGGTGCTCGAGATGCTCGACCGTCAGGGGATCGAGGGCGAGCTGATCGTCCGCGACCTCAACGAGGGCCGGGCCGAGGTCCGCCAGCTCTGGGGCCGGCCGGAGAGCGTTCGCGCCGAGTACCGGCGCCGGCGCTCGATCTAGGCAGGCGGGATGGCGCGCGTCCTCGCACTGGTCTCGGACCTGATGCTGGCGAGCCGGGTCGAGGCGCCGCTCGCCGCGGCCGGCCACGAGGTCACGGTCAGCTCCGACCCGGGCGCCGAGGCCGGCTCATACGACGTGGTCGTCGCCGATCTCGAGCTCGTCGATCCGGCGCTGATCGCCGCCGCGGGACCGCCGGCGATCGGCTTCTACTCGCACGTCGACGTCGCCACCCGGCGCCGGGCCGAGGCCGCTGGGCTCGACCTCGTCGTGCCGCGGTCGCGGATGGCGCGTGAGCTTCCCGAGCTCGTCGCCGCGGTCCTCGAACGGGGCCGCTGAGCGCCCAACCCGCGGTTAAGGGTGGTCCGGGTACTAGACTGGCCGCCGCCCAACCGCGCCGGTGGCGCGAGTCGCCCCTACAGGAGGTTTTTGAGAGTGCAGGATCGAGGACTGGCCGCTTACATCGCGGAGCTGATCGGGACGTTCTTCCTGGTCTTCGTCATCGGGACCGTCATCACGCTCTACGTCGCCGCCGGGGGCTCGGCCCAGTTCGGCTCCGACTTCGCCGTCGTCGGCTTCACGCAGGGGCTCGTGCTGTTCGCGCTGATCATGGCCTTCGGGGCCGTCAGCGGCGGTCACTTCAACCCCGCGGTGACGGTCGCTGCCGCGGCCCTGCGCCGGATCGATCCGATCGACGCGATCGTCTACATCCTCGCCCAGCTCTCCGGAGCCGTGCTCGGCGCGCTCGCGGTCAAGGGGATGCTGCTCGACGAGGGCCGCGCGGTCAACTGGGGCGCTGCCGACGTCAGCCCGCTGCTCGGCAGCGATTTCGCGGGCATGATCGGCGAGGGGATCGGCGCGCTGCTGATCGTCCTCGGGGTCGTCGCGGTGGCGATGAACAAGCGCGCCCGCAACGAGTGGGGCCCGCTCACGATCGGGCTCACGTTCGCGTTCTGCGTCTTCATCTTCGGACCGCTCACCGGCGGCTCCTTCAACCCGGCCCGCTGGTTCGGACCGGCGCTGGTCAGCAACGAGTGGGGCGGCGTCTGGCCCTACATCGTCGGACCTCTTCTCGGTGGCCTGATCGCGGTCGCGATCTACAAGCTGGTGATCTCGGCCGGGGAAACCGAGCCGGAGCTCGAGAAGGCCACCGGGCCATCGACCGGGACCACGGCGCGCCCGCAGAAGTAGCCCGAGCCGGGCGGCCCGCCGGCCGGGACGCTTCGCCGCGGGCGGAGCGTCCCGGTTCGTTAGCGTGGCGGCGATGCGGCGCGTCACCTTCTCCCGGAACCTGACGCTCTCGCTGGCGCGGACCTGCCGCTGCTACTGCAAGTACTGCGCGTTCGCGACCCACCAGGCGCACGTGCACCCTCCCGAGCGGGTGCTGGAGCGCCTCGACTCGGCCGCCGCACGCAACGTCAAGGAGCTGCTCGTCCTCACCGGCGAGCGGCCCGAGGTCAATCCGATCGTCGCCGAGCGCCTGCGCTCCTGGGGGCACGTGGACTTCACCTCCTACGTGCGCTGGGCCTGCGCGGAGGCGCTCGAGCGCGGACTTCTGCCGCACACCAACATCGGCGTCGCCGACCGCGACCACTACCTGCGGCTGCGCGAGGTGACCGCCTCGCAGGGATTGATGCTGGAGTCGATCAGCGAGCGGCTGATGGAGACCGTCCACGCCGGCTCGCCGACCAAGCACCCGCGCGTCCGCCTGGCGGCGATCGAGGCGGCCGGCGAGGCCCGGATACCGTTCACGAGCGGGATCCTCGTCGGGATCGGCGAGAGCGAGGAGGAGCGGGTCGCCTCGCTCGAAGCGCTGGCCGCCCTGCAGCACAAGCACGGACACATCCAGGAGGTGATCCTCCAGAACTTCGTCCCCCATCCCCGTTACTACGGCGCCGAGGTGGCGGCGATCGCGGCGGAGGCGAGTGAGCGGCAGTGGGCGCAAGGAGCAAGGAGCGAGGAGCGAGGAACCGTGAGCGCGGAGCGGGTGAAGTGGCCCGAGTGGGCTTCGCCGGTGTCGCTCGAGGAGATGAAGCGGCTCATCGCCGAGTCGCGGCGGCTGATGCCCGAGGTCGGGATCCAGGTCCCGCCCAACCTCTCCGACTGGTGGCTCGACCTCGTCGAGGCGGGTGCCACCGACCTCGGCGGTCTCTCCGCCAACGGCGACCACATCTCGCCCGAGCACCCGTTCCCGAGCCCGCTTCAGGTCCGCAAGCGACTGCGGCCGCGCGGCTACGCGCTGACCGAGCGCCTCTGCGTGTACCCGCAGTACATGAACGAGGAGTGGGTCGATCGGCGGGTGCTCGACGTCCTCGCCGACCGCTACCCGACGTTCCTGCCGCGCCGCGCAGTCCCCGCCGCGGCAAACGGCAACGGGGGGCAGGCGCTCGGCCCGGCCGACCCGGTGCACCGCGCCGTCGCCCGCGGCCGCGCGGGCGAGGAGCTGAGCCGAGCGGAGCTCGTCGCGCTGTTCGCCGAGACCAGGCCCGAGGCGATCGCCGAGATCCGCGCCGCGGCCGACGAGCTCCGCGCCGAGCTCGCCGGCGACGTCGCGACGTTCGTCGTCAACCGCAACATCAACTTCACCAACGTCTGCACGGTCGGCTGCGCGTTCTGCGGGTTCGGGCAGACCGCCCGCAGCCCCGACGCCTACGAGATCGGCGCCGACGAGTTCGCCGGCCGGGTCCGCGAGGCGGTCGCGTTCGGCGCGACCGAGATCTGCATGCAGGGAGGGATCCACCCCGACTACACGCTCGACCGCTACGGCGAGTGGCTGCGGCGGGCGAAGGAGGTCGCGCCCGAGATCCACCTCCACGCCTACTCGCCGATGGAGGTCCACTTCATGTGCGAGCGCTCCGGCCGCGATCCCGACTGGGTCTTCGGCTACCTCCGCGACTGCGGGCTCGGCTCGACCCCGGGCACGGCCGCCGAGGTGCTCGAGGACGGGGTCCGCAACCGAATCTCGCCGAACAAGCTGCCGGCACGCCGCTGGGTCGAGATCATCGAGGCGTCCCATCGCGCCGGGCTGCGTTCGACCTCGACCGTGATGTTCGGCCATATCGAGACGCCGGAGGAGCTCGCCGAGCACATGGGCGTCATCCGCGCCGTCCAGGAGCGGACCGGGGGCATCACCGAGTTCGTGCCGCTCAGCTTCATCCCCTACCACACGATGCTCGGCCGTACGCACGGGATCGAGGAGATCTCCGACGCCGAGAACCTCAAGCACACGGCCGTCTTCCGGCTCGCCCTCGGCAGGACGATCCCGAACCTCCAGGCGAGCTGGGTGAAGATGGGCCTCGGCGCCGCCACCGAGGCGCTGAGCTGGGGCGTCAACGACCTCGGCGGCACGCTGATGGAGGAGAGCATCTCCCGCATGGCAGGCTCCCAGCACGGCTCCCGCCTGGAGCCCTCCGACCTGATCGCCGCCGCCCGCGCCGCCGGCCGCACGCCGGCGCAGCGCTCGACTCTCTACGAGGTGCTCGAGACGTATTGATGCGCCGGTGAGCGACGAGTTGTTGCCAATAGTTGGTTGCTATTCGTCGCTCAACGAAAGAGGTCGGTGGCACGGTCCCGCTGCAGGGCCGCGGCGCCGGGGCCGTCGGCGTCGGTGACGCGGTCGGCGAGGCCGCGGATGACGGCGGCGGGGGTGCCCGACGCCTTGTCGCGGCAGAGGTCGGCGGCGGCGGCGAGCTGGTCGGCGAGGGCGACCTCGGTCGCCTGCAGCTCGCGGCCGGCACGGTCAGGGCGTCCGCGCCAGTCGTCGATCGGGTCGATGCCGGCGCAGCCGATCGCGACTTCGGCCTGGCCGACCCGCCAGGGGCGACCGAAGCTGTCGCTGACGATCACCGCGATCCGGGCGCCGGTCGCTGCCGCGATCTCGGCGCGGAGCCGCCGCGCCGAGCCGTCGGGGTCGGCGGGGAGGAGCAGGACCTCGTCGTCACCGCCGACGTTCGAGGAGTCGATGCCGGCGTTGGCGCAGACGAGGCCGGAATGGGTCTCGACGATCAGGACCCGCTCGTCGCGGAGGACACGCGCCGTCTCGGCGAGGATCAGCTCGACCAGGCGGGAGTCCTTGCCGAGCCGGCCGCCGAGCTCCCGCGCCCGCGCCGAGGGCTCGACGCCGGTGAGCCGTCGCCGCCGGCCCTCCGCCTTCGAGACCACCTTCTGGGCGATCACGACGACATCCCCGTCGCGGGGCGCGGCGGCGGTCGCAATCAGCTCGCCGAGCGGGTCGCCCGGCGCGATCTCAGGCAGGCCGGGGACCGGCTCGATCTCGACCCGGCCGGTCAATCCGCCGATTCGCCGAGCCGCTTCAGAGCCGCGGACGTCGCCGGGGCGCGCGCCGGGTCGGCCGCGAGCGCGAGCACGAGCTGCCGCAAGTCCTCGCCGGTGTCGAGGTCGAGGGCCATCGACGGGACCGTGGCGATCCGGCAGCGGACGCCGGCCTCGCGGGCCAGCGCCAGGTGACGCTCACGGCTGCCCGGCCCGAACGCCGGCCGGATCGCGTCCGGCGGGGTCAGGATCAGCCCGTTGGTCCCGCTGCCGTGGCGGTCGGGGATCAGCGCGACGCCGGGCGCCTGGGCATCGAGCTCGCGGTCGAGCTCGAATCCCTCGAGCAGCGGGCAGTCGCCGGCGATCAGGGCGACGCACTCGTCACCGCGGAGGAGCGCTTCGGCGACGCCGATCCCCGCGGCCTCGGAGTGGCCGCCGTCGCCGGGGTCGTCGAGGTGCTCGGCGCCGGCCTCGGCGGCGACCTCGATCGCCAGCGGCTCACCGGTGACGACGACGATCCGGTCTACGAGTCGCGATTCGTTCAGCCCGAGCAGGACGTCGGCCAGCATGGCCTTGACGAGCGCCGGACGGTGGGTGGCGGCCTCGGTGCCCGTGAGGCGCTGCTTGGCCGCCCCGAAGCGCTTCACGGGGACGATCGCGGTCGCTCGCATATCGCTCAGCCGCCCAGCTCCGTGGCGAGCTCGAGGGTCGCCGTGGCGACGCGGCGGCGACCATCGGCGCCGTCCATCAGGGTGTCGAGACGCCGGACCACGAGGCCGTCGTGGGCTGGGCCGGGGCCGGGATCGGCCGCATCGACGATCAGCCCGTCGGCGACCTCCCCGTAGGCGCCGGCGATCCCCGCCGCTGACGGCTCCATCCCGGCCGCCCGCATGAACGGCTCGGTCGGGCCCTTGACGACGGCGCCGGCCACGAACGGGCTGACGGCTACGACCGGCGCGGCGGAGTCGGCGATCGCGGCCTTCATGCCCGGGACCGCGAGGATCGGGCCGATTGAGATCACCGGGTTCGACGGCCCGATCACGATCACCTCGGCGAAGCCGATCGCAGCCGCGACCTCGGCGCTCACCGTCGCCGCCTCGATGCCGCGAAGCTCGACCGCCTCGATCTCCGGCTCGGCACGCTCACGGACGAGGAACTCCTGGAGACCGAGCCGCCCCGCGGCGGTCCGGACGAGCGTCCGGACCGGCTCGTCGCACATCGGCAGCACCGTCGCCTCCGCGCCGAGCGCCCGCGCGAGGTCCGCGGCGATCGCGGTGGGACGGTCGCCGAGCTCCAGGCGCCGTCGGCGTTCGAGGCAGGTCGCCAGATCGCGGTCGGAGAGCCCGAACCAGTCGGGGGCGCCGAGCTCGGTGAGGCGCTCGAACACGGTGAAGCCGTCCCCGCGGATCCCCCAGCCGCGCTCCTCGTCGATCTCGCCACACAGCCAGTAGGTGCAGAGGTCGGGGTCGGGGGAGACGTGGACGCCGAGCGCCTCGACGTCGTCGCCGGTGTTCGCGATCACGGTCAGTCCCGCGCCGGCGACCTCCTGCAGGCCGGCGGCGAGCTTCGCGCCTCCGGTCCCGCCGGCGAGCGCGACGACGTTCACGTCCAGGGGTCTCCGTCGGGCAGCCCCACGAGCTTGATGCCGGCATGGGCCTTGTAGCGGACGTTCACCGAGATCAGCAGCGGGGTGAGCTGCTCCGCGATCCGCGCCGTTTCGAGCGGCCCGGCGTTGACGGCCCGCAGCCCGTCGATGAGCTCGATCAGCCGCGCGACCGGCGCTTTGTCGCGCTTGCGGTCGCCGCAGACCAGCACGTCCTCGTCGAGCACGGCGCCGGGGTCGCTCAGGGTCGGCGCGCCGACCGTGTGGAGCGCCGAGACGACGGTGACCCCGTCGGGCACCATCTCCTGGGCCTGCTCGGCCGCCGAGCCCTGCCAGACCCCGAGCGTCCGCGTCGCCTTGCCGCTCACCGCCGCGGCGAGCGGGACCGTGCAGTCGACGAGCGTCTGCCCGGGCTCGAGCACCTCGCGGAGGTTGTTGAGGGTCTCCGACTGGGCCCGGAACGGCACGGTGAGGAAGACGATCGGGCCGCGGGTCGTCGCCGCGGCGTTCTCGAGCCCCTCGACCCGGGCGCCGGGGACCTTCTCGCGAACCTTCGCCGCCGCGTCCTCGGCGCGGCCCGTTTCGCGCGATCCGATCACGACCTCGGCCCCGGCGCCGGCCCAGCGGATGGCGAGCCCGTAGCCGAGCGCGCCGGTGCCGCCGAGGATCGGGATCGGCGGGATCGATGGGGTGGGCGGGACCGGGGCCTCCGCGCCGGCCGCGGGCTCCGGTTTGGGGTCGCTGCTCACCGGCGCGAGTCTATGCTCCCTCCCGATGAGCGGATCGCCCGAGTCCTCCGCGATGCCGGTGCCCGGAGCCGAGCGGGTCGAGGAGTTCGAGGTTGCGGGGCAGCTTCTGACCGACGTCGGCGGCTCGCTCGGCGCCGCGGTCCTCTCGACGCCGGGGATGATCGGGATGATGGAGCTCGCCGCCGCGCGGGTGGCCTTCGACGTCCTGCCGGAGGGCAGCGCCACGGTCGGCTTCGAGGTCTGCGTGAAGCACGTCGCCGGCGCGCCGGAGGGCGCGAGCTGCACCTCCCACGCGAGGCTGACCGAGGTCGTAGACGGCCGCAAGCTCTTCTTCGACGTCGAGGTGCGCGAGGGCGAGCGGACGATCGGCGTCGGCACCCACCAGCGCCGCGTCGTCGCTGGTCCCGGCCTGACGGAGTCCTGACGTGGCGGACTATCCGGAGCGGGTGCGGATCCGCGAGGTCGGCCCGCGCGACGGCTTTCAGAACGAGCCCGAGGTGATCGCGACCGCGGACAAGGTTCGGCTGATCGAGATGCTGATCGCGGCCGGGTTGCGGCGGATCGAGGTGACCTCGTTCGTCCGCGCCGACGTGATCCCGCAGCTCGCCGACGGCCCCGAGGTGCTGGCCGCGCTCGAGCGCCCCGAGGGCGTCGCCTTCTCGGTCCTCGTCCCGAACGAGCGCGGGCTCGAGAACGCGCTGCGCAGCCGCGGGCGCTTCGACGAGATCAGCGTCTTCCTCTCTGCGTCGGAGACCCACAATCGCAAGAACGTGAACCGCTCGATCGAGGAGTCGCTGAGCGGCCTCGAGCAGGTGCTGGCGACGGCGAGCGCCGAGGGGCTGCGCTGCGAGGGCGTGATCGCGACCAGCTTCGGCTGCCCCTACGAGGGCGAGGTCGCGCCCGAGCGCGTGCTTGCGATCGCCGAGCGGCTCGCCGCCGCCGGCTGCGCGGAGATCGGCTTCGGCGACACGACCGGGATGGCCAACCCGCTCCAGGTCGATGGCTTCTACGCCGGAATGCAGTCCGCGCTCCGACCGGGCGGGAAGGGCCCGGAGCTCACGGCCCACTTCCACAACACGCGCGGCCAGGGGATCGCCAACGCGGTCGCGGCGCTCGGTCAGGGAGTCGACTCGTTCGAGTCGAGCTTCGGCGAGCTCGGCGGCTGCCCGGTGCCGCCCGGCTCGACCGGGAACGTCGCCTCCGAGGACCTCGTCTCCCTCCTGCACGAGATGGGGATCGCGACCGGGATCGACCTCGAGGGGCTGTTGGCCGCCTCGCGGGAGGTGCAGTCCGTGCTCGGCCGCCCGCTCGGCGCGCACCTGCTGACCGCGGGGCCGGTCGAGTGGTCCGGGAGTCAGGGGTGATCCGCGCCGCCTTCCTGCGTGGGATGAACCTCGGCAAACGCCGGATCACCAACGCCGACCTGCGCGCCGAGTTCGAGCGGCTCGGGTTCGATGCGGTGCAGACCTTCCAGGCCGCCGGCAACGTCGTCTTCGAGGCCGGCGACGCCGACGAGGACGAGCTCGTCGCCACGATCGAGTCCGGCCTCGGGGACGGCCTCGGCTACGCGGTCCCGACCGTGATTCGCAGCGCGGAGGAGGTGCGGGGAATCGTCGCCGCTGAGCCGTTTCCGGCGGCGGCCGTCGAGTCCTCGAAGGGGAAGCTGCAGGTCGCGCTGCTCGCGAGCGCTCCCGCCGCCTCGGCCCGCGACGAGGTGCTGGCGCTGGCGAGCGACGACGACCGGCTCGCCTTCGGCCCCCGCGAGCTCTACTGGCTGCCGAGCGGCGGCGTCAGCGACTCCGGCCTCGACCTGCGGGCGATCGAATCCGTGCTCGGCCTGCAGACGGTGCGGACGCGGGGCACGCTCGAGCGCCTCGTCGCCAAGCACCTTCCCTGAGATAGGCTCCGCCCGTGCGATCCGACGCCTTCATCGACGCCGTCCACTCGCGCTCGAAGGAGAGGCTCGAGGCGGTGCTCGATCCCGAGATCAAGTTCTTCAGCCCCGTCACCTTCCGTTCCTACGACGGCCGCGACCTCGTGGTGACGATCCTCACCGAGGGCCCGATGAAGCTGTTCGAGGACTTCGAGTACGTGCACACGGTGGAGGATCCGGACGAGCCGGTCGCGGCGCTGATCTTCCGCACCCGGGTCGGCGACCGCTGGATGGACGGCCTCGACCTGCTCAGCTTCGGCGATGACGGGCTCGTCACCGAGCTCAAGGTGATGCTGCGCCCGAAGAGCGCCGTCGACGCGATGGCGGCCGCGATGGGCCGGCGCTTCGAGGAGCTCGGCCTCACCCAGCCGATTGCCTGAGCTCCCAGCGCCAGCAGGGCAGTAGGGCGGTAGGGTCCGCGACCCCCGCAACGAGACCGTCTCGAGGAGAACATGGCAATCAGCAAGGTTGGAGTCGTCGGCGGTGGCCTGATGGGCCATGGCATCGCCCAGGTCTGCGCCCAGGCGGGCTGGGACGTGGTCCTGCGCGAGGTCGACGAGGAGAAGGTCGGCGACGCCGTCGCGAAGATCGACAAGCAGCTTTCGCGAGCCGTCGACCGCGGCCGGATGGAGAGCGCCGACGCCGACGCCGTTCGCGGCCGGATCGAGGGCACCACCGACTACGGCAAGCTCGCCGACTGCGACCTCGTGATCGAGGCGATCACCGAGGACCTCGAGGCGAAGCTCGAGATGTGGGCGGCGGTTGATCCGATCGTCAAGGACGATGCCTTCTTCGCCACCAACACCTCCTCGCTGGCGGTCATCGACCAGGCCGCCGCGACGACCCGTCCCGACCGGTTCCTCGGCCTCCACTTCTTCAACCCGGCGCAGGTGATGCCGCTGCTCGAGGTCGTCCAGACCGTGACGACCTCCGACGAGGCGCTCGAGCTCGGCTTCGGGGTCGGCGAGGCGCTCGGCAAGACGGTCGTCCACGCCAAGGACAAGACCGGGTTCATCGTCAATCGCCTGCTCGTCCCCTACATGCTCGATGCGATCCGCGCCTACGAGGAGGGCGTCGGCTCGATCGAGGAGATCGACGCCGCCATGAAGGCTGGCGCCAACCACCCGATGGGCCCGCTGACGCTGGCCGATTTCGTCGGCCTCGACACGCTCGTCGCGATCGGCGCCGTGATGTTCGACGAGTATCGCGAGCGCCGCTTCGCGGCGCCGCCGACCTTGCGCAAGATGGTTGCGGCGGGTTGGTACGGACGGAAGTCCGGAAAGGGGTTTTACGACTACTCGGGGGACAAGCCGGTCGTCTCCGAGCTCGGCCTGTAGATCTCTGAATGCGCCCCGGCCGGCATCTATCCTCAACGGATGGCTTCTGATCGAATCGAAGAACTGAAGACCGTCAGCTTCCCGACCGAGCGCCGCGGCGGCTACGACCGCCGCGCCGTCGACGGCTTTCTCGCTGAGCTCGCCGACTGGCTCGAGACCGGCGGCGAGGACGAGGCGCGCCGCGCCGTCGTCCAGCGGGCGATCGCCGACGTCGGCGATCGCACCGGCGCGATCCTCGGGTCCGCGCAGGAGAGCGCCGACCGCATCACCGCCGAGGCCGAGGCGCTCGCCGAGCGGATTCGCGCCGAGGCGGATCAGGAGGCGGCGAAGGCGCGTTCGGACGCCGATGCCTACGCGACGGAGACGCGCGCCGCCGCCGACGAGCACGCCCGCGTCACCGCCGAGGGTGCCGCCGCCGAGGCGAAGGCGCTGAATGATGAGGCGGAGGAGACGCTGCGCAAGGCGGAGAAGCAGGCGGCCGAGCGCACCCGCGGGATCGAGCAGGAGATCGCCGAGCTGGTTCGCAAGCGCCGCGACGTCGTGGCCAACCTCGAGCAGCTCAATGCCGAGATGCGGCTGGCGATCGAGGGCCCGGGCGAGCGCGACCTCGGCCTCCCGGCGCGGGTCGAGGCGGCGGTCGATACGCCGGCCACCGGCGACGAGAAGACGGTGGTCGCGGCCGCCGAGGAAGAAGCCGAGGTCGAGCCCGACGAGGCACCGACCACCGTCTCGCAGGCCACGGAGCGACCGCAGCGGGCGCCCGAGCCGGAAGCCGAGGCCGCTGCCGGGGCAGAGGATCCCGAGTCGGAGGCCTCCCCGGGGCCCGGGTCGGGCGGCGAGCGCGAGCCCGACACCGCCGAGCGCGAGCGCCGCCGCCGATCGGTCGAGTCGGTCGATCCGCCGACCGAGGACACAAAGCTGACCGAGCTCCTCTAGGGCGCCGGGGCGGCGGCAGTGGCGATGGACGAGACGGCGGATCAGACCGGCCGAGCCGGCCAGGCCGACCTCGGGACCGCCCGCGAGGCGGCGCTGGGCGGTGGGCCCGAGCGCCATCACCAGAAGACCGCCGAGCAGGCCAAGCTCCCAGTTCGCGAGCGGGTCGCCGCTCTGCTGGACGCGGGGAGCTTCTCGGAGGAGGCCCAGCTCGCCAACTGGGAGGTCGAGGGGCTCGGCGCCGACGGCGTCGTCACCGGCCTCGGCACGATCGCCGGCCGTCGCGTCGCACTGATGGCCAACGACCCGACCGTGAAGGCGGGGTCCTGGGGTGCGAAGACGGTCGAGAAGATCATCCGCATCCAGGAGCGGGCGCTGAGCCTCGAGCTGCCGATGATCTACCTCGTCGACTCCGCCGGCGCCCGGATCACCGACCAGGTCCAGATGTTCCCGGGCCGCCGCGGCGCCGGCCGGATCTTCCACAACGAGGTGCGGATGTCGGGCCGGGTGCCGCAGGTCTGCGTCCTGTTCGGCCCATCCGCCGCCGGCGGCGCCTACATTCCCGCCTTCTGCGACGTCGTGATCATGCGCGACGGCAATGCCTCGATGTACCTCGGCTCACCGCGGATGGCGGAGATGGTGATCGGCGAGGAGGTGACCCTCGAGGAGATGGGCGGGGCGCGGATGCACACCGGGGTGTCCGGCTGCGGCCACTTCCTCGCTGCGAGCGACGCGGAGGCGATCGCGATCGCCAAAAGCTACCTCGCGTTCATGCCGACGAGCTTCCGCGAGGACCCGCCGACCGTCGCCCCCGGCGAGCCCGATCCCGATGCGCTGCCATCGGCGGTGGTGCCCGGCGATGAGAAGACGCCGTTCGACATCCGCCGTCTCGTCGAGGGCGTCTGCGACGCCGGCACCTTCCTCGAGGTCCACGCGCGCTGGGCGAAGGAGCTCGTCGTCGGCTACGCGCGGCTCGACGGCCGGGCGGTCGGAATCGTCGCCAACCAGCCGAAGCAGAAGGGCGGCGTGCTGTTCGTCGACTCCGCCGACAAGGCTGCCCGGTTCATCAGCACCTGCAACGCCTTCAACGTGCCGCTCCTCTTCCTCGCCGACGTGCCCGGCTTCATGATCGGCAAGGCGGTCGAGCGCCAGGGGATCATCCGTCACGGCGCGAAGATGATCAGCGCGGTCAGCTCGGCGACGGTGCCGAAGATCTCGGTGGTCGTCCGCAAGGCCTACGGGGCCGGCCTCTACGCGATGGCCGGCCCGGCCTTCGAGCCCGATGCCTGCATCGCTCTGCCCGGCGCCCAGATCGCCGTGATGGGACCGGAGGCGGCGATCAACGCCGTCTACTACAACCAGATCCAGGCGATCGAGGACGAGGCGGAACGCGAGCGGTTCGTCGCCGCCAAGCGGGCCGAGTACGCGGCCGACATCGACATCCTCCACCTCGCCTCGGAGCTCGTCGTCGACTCGGTGATCGAGCCCGACGAGCTGCGAGCCGAGCTGATCCGCCGCTACGCCGAGGCGGCCGGCAAGGACCGGCGCTTCAGCGAGCGCCACAATCCGATCACGCCGGCCTGAGCGTCTCCTCCGGCCTGGACGGCCGGAGAGTTTTGATGTAACGTCGTACTAATGAAAGCGGCTACCGGCTACCGGCTCGGCAAGCGGGCGGTCACCCGGGACCGGACCCGGCAGCGGATCCTCGAGGCGGCCGAGGACCTGTATCGCAAGCGCTGGTACGACGACGTCGGCCTCCGGGAGGTCGCCGCCGACGCCGGCGTCGCGCTGCAGACGGTCGTCAACCATTTCGGATCGAAGGGCGGGTTGCTGGCGGCCGTCACCGAGCGGGTCGGCGAACGGATCGACCGCAGGCGCGAGGAGGTCGCCGCCGGCGACGTCGCCGGCGGCGTCGGGGTGCTGGTCGACGAGTACGAGGAGCTCGGCGACGCGATCGTCCGGATGATCGCGCTCGAAGGCCGGGTCGAGGAGCTGGGGCCGTTGCTCGCGCGGGGGCGGGCGGTGCATCGCGGCTGGGTCGAGCGCGTCTTCGCCACATGGCTGCCGGCGGCGGGACGTGAGCGTGGACAGCGGGTCGTGATGCTGATCGCAGCCACCGATGTCCTCACCTGGAAGATCCTCCGCCGCGAGCAGGGACTGACCCGGCGTGCCGCGGAGCGAGCGATGCGGGAGTCGGTCCTGGCCCTGGTCGACCGGTTCGGCAGCGAGAAGGGAACCTCGACCCCGGAGGGGACGTGAGCCGGCTTCTGTTCACTCTCTGGGACGGCGGCGGCAATTCACCGCCGGTTCTCAGCGTCGCAGGCGCCCTCGTCGAGCGCGGCCACGACGTCCGCGTCCTCGCTGACCCGAGCCTCCGCGATGCTGTCCTCGGATCCGGCGCCCGGCACTTGCCATGGACGACGGCGCCGCATCGGGCCACGCCCGACCCCGAGACCGTGTTCGTCCGCGACTTCGAGGCGCGGACGCCGCTCGGCGCCATGGCGCGGATCC
>DASSEM010000230.1:0-4482 GCA_035695265.1 Solirubrobacterales bacterium | reverse complement strand
GCGCCGCGGTTCTCGCGCCGCCGGTTCGTCGGGGGCGCCGCCGGCATCCTCGCCGCCGGCTCGCTCGCCGGGGCACTCTCGGCGTGCGGCATCTCCGGCACCCGGGACACAGGCTGGGAGGACGGCTTCGACTGGACGGCGTGGTGGGCCGAGCAGCAGAAGCAGGGGACGTTCGACTTCGCCAACTGGCCGCTCTACATCGACCGCACCAAGGACGGCTCGCCGACCCTGAACGCGTTCAGCGACCAGACCGGGATCACCGTCAACTACCGCCCGGTGATCCAGGACAACGCCACGTTCTTCGCCCAGATCAGCCCGGTGCTCCAGGCCGGCCAGTCGACCGGCTACGACATGGTCGTGATCAGCAACGGCTGGGAGCTGACGCAGATGATCAAGAACCACTGGCTGATCCCGCTCGACCACTCGCGGATGCCGAACTTCGAGCGCTACGCGGCCGAGTCGATCCGCGACCCCAACTACGACCCCGGCAACGAGTTCACGGTCGCGTGGCAGTCGGGGATCACGGGCATCGCCTACGACACCGACAACATCGACCGCGAGATCACCTCGGTCAAGGACCTCTGGGACCCGGAGTTCGCGGGAAAGGTCGGGATGATGGCCGACGACACCGAGCTCGGCAGCGTCGGGATGCTGGCGCTCGGGATCGAGCCCTCGACCTCGACCCCCGAGGACTGGCGCCGCGCCGCCGACCTGCTGCGCGAGCAGCGCGACGCCGGGATCGTCCGCCAGTACTACGACCAGAGCTACATCAAGGCGCTGCAGCAGGGCGACACCTGGATCAGCATGGCCTGGTCCGGCGACGTCTTCCTGTCCCAGCAATCCGGCAACAAGAACCTCAAGTTCATCGTTCCGGACGAGGGCGCGATGTTCTGGCAGGACAACTGCATGATCCCCCTCCACGCCGCCCATCCGGTCGACGCGATGATGTGGATCGACTACTTCTACAGGCCGGAGGTGCAGGCGCAGATCACCGACTGGGTCTGGTACATCTCACCGGTCCCCGCCGCGCGGCCGATCATCGCCAACGAGCTCGACGATCCGACCGTCGCCAACAGCCCGTTCGTCTTCCCCACCCCGGAGATGGAGCGCCAGTTCGTCGCCTACTACGACACGAAGGGCGTCGAGGACCAGGAGGAATGGAACTCGGTGTTCGATCCGATCATCCAGTCGTGAGCTCGAAGCTCCGCACCTCGCTCGTCCCCTACCTGCTCAGCCTGCCGGCGGCACTCTGGCTCGGCGCCTTCTTCGTGCTGCCGCTCCTGACGATCCTCGGCGTCGCGCTGATGACCGGCAACTCGATCGACGGCTGGACGCTGACCTGGAACTTCAGCATCTTCAGCGAGGCGATCTCGACCTACTCGACCCAGTTCGGGCGCTCGTTCCTGTACGGCGGCATCTCGACCCTGGTCTCGCTCCTCGTCATGTACCCGGTCGCCTACTGGATCGCATTCCACGGCGGGCGCTTCAAGTCGGTGCTGCTGTTCCTGCTGCTGCTGCCGTTCTTCGTCACGTTCGTGATCCGGATCATCGCCTGGCAGTTCATCCTCGCCGACGACGGGATCGTGCTCGGCGCGCTGAAGGACATCGGCCTGATCCCCGAGGACACGCACGTGCTCTCGACGCCGTTCGCGGTCGTCGCCGGGCTCACCTACGACGCGCTGCCGTTCATGCTGCTGCCGCTCTACGTCGCCCTGCAGCGGATCGACCGCGCTCACGTCGAGGCCGCTGCCGACCTCTACGCGACCGGCGCCGCCCGTTTCCGCTCGGTGATCCTGCCGCTCTCGGCGCCGGGAATCTACGCCGGGATCGTGCTCGTCGCGATCACCAACGTCGGCGACTACCTCAGCGCCTCGATCCTCGGCGGCCCGTCGACGACGATGATCGGCAACATCATCCAGACCCAGTACGTCAACAACGCCGACTACCCGATCGCATCGGCGCTGGCGCTGATCCTGATGGCGACGCTGATGATCGCAATGGCTGTCTACGCGCGGATCTTCGGGACGCGGACGCTCCAGGAACACGTCGGATGAGCGCGGCGCCGGCGACGCTCGGCCGCGGCCGCCGGCCCAGCCTGGCGGGGCCGCTCTGGAAGCGGGCGATGCTGCCCGCCTACGTCGTTCTCGTCCTCCTGCTGACCCTCGCGCCGATCCTCGTGATCCTCGTCTACAGCCTCAACCAGGCTCCGAACAATCGCATCAGCTTCTCCTGGCAGGGCTTCACGACCGAGTGGTACCGGCGGCTGTTCGAGATCCCCGACCTGACCTCGGCGCTCGTCACATCGCTCGAGATCGCGGCGCTGAGCACGGTGATCGCGGTCGCGATCGGGACCCCGGCTGCGATGGCCCTGGCCCGCTACCGGTTCCGCGGACGCGGCACCGGTGACCTCGTCATCCTCGCCGACATCGCCGCCCCCTCGGTCGTCGTCGGCGCGTCGCTGCTCGGCCTCTTCGTCTACCTCGGGCTCAGTCGCGGCTTCGGCACGATCCTGCTCGCCCACGTCGCCTTCAATGTCGCCTTCGTCGTGATCGTCCTGCAGGCGCGGCTGCGTGACATCGACCCGGCGCTGAGCGAGGCGGCGCGCGACCTCGGCTCGAGCCCGTTCCAGGCCTTCTGGCTGGTCACGGTGCCGGTCATCTACCCGGCCATCCTCGCGGCCTCGCTGCTCGCCGCGGCGCTCTCGATCGACGACTTCATCATCACCAGCTTCGACGCCGGCCAGACGTTGACCTTCCCGCTCTGGGTCTACGGATCCGTGAAGGTCGGCATCCCGCCCCAGGTGTTCGCGATGGGGACGCTGATCTTCGCCGTCGGTGTGCTGATCGCGATCGCCGGGCTCGTGATGGCACGGCGATCGAAGCCGCAGGCCTGACCGACGATCGTGGCGACGGGCCTGCCGCCGCGACACAGCCGAGCGACCCGTCCCGGTACCTTCCCGCGGCCATGACTCTTCGCAACTTCAAGCTCATCGCCCTGATCGAGGCGACCTCATTCCTGCTCCTGCTGGTCGCCAGCTACGTCAAGCGCGCCAGCGACCAGCCGCTCGGCGTCGAGATCCTCGGGCCGATCCACGGCCTGCTGTTCATCGCCTACGTGGTGATGGCGGTGTCGCTGCGCGAGCACGCGGGCTGGACCGGAAAGCAGACGCTCTGGATCCTGGTCGGCGCGGTGCTCCCGTTCGGCGGCTACGTCGTCGATCGCTGGATCGACAACAACAACGCCGAGATCCTGCGCGCCGAGGGCGCCGGCGGCACCTCCTGACCGCCGGCATGGGCTTCCTCTCACGCTGGCGCGACGCCCTCACCTCGCCGCGACCGGACGGCGTCGGCGAGGTCGCGGTCGCCGACCCGCGCTTCGACGACTGGGAGGTCGTTCGCGAGCTCGGCGACGTCAGCACCGCGCGTGCCTGGCGGCAGACGCTCGCCGAGCACGGGATCGAGGCGGCGATCACCGCCGACCACCCGCCCGACGCGTTCGGCCGTGGCGACATCTACCTGCAGGTCCCACCGGGGCGCTGGAGCGAGGCGGAGGAACTGCTCGGCGGACTCGACTGAGCGGGCGCACCGCCACCGAGAGAGCGCAAACGTCCCCCGGGAGGACGTTTCTGCAACTTCGCGGCTAGGGTCGATCCATGCCGGCGAGCGAGGGTCCCGACCAGCTCTCGTCCGCGGACATGTCCTCGCTCCTCGACGAGCGTGGACCGGTCCACGTCCACGTCGGCGGCACCGCCGTCTTCAGCGGCGAGCCGCCGCCCTTCGCGGAGGTCCTCGACCACGTCGGCGACCGCCTCGCGCTGATCCCGCGATTCCGCCGCCGGGTCCGCTGGCTGCCGGGGAGGATCCTCCGCGCCGAGTGGGAGGACGATCCCGACTTCGAGGTCGAGCGGCACGTCCGCCGTGTCGCGATCCCCTCCCCCGGCGGCGACGCGGAGCTCCGCGAGCTCGTCGGTCGGGTGATGTCGGAGCCGCTCGACCAGAGCCGGCCCCTCTGGCAGCTCTACCTGGTCGAGCGCTGCGGCGTCGAGGCCGCCGGCGACGCTGGCGGCGATTGGGGCTTTGCGGCGATCTCGAAGACCCATCACGCACTCGTCGACGGCGTCTCGGCGATCGACGTCGGCGCCGTCATCCTCGACCCCGACCCGGAGGGGACGGAGCTCGGCCTCGGCGGCGGCGAGTGGACGCCGAAGCTGCGCCGCACCGACGAGGTGATCGCCGACCGCGTCGTCGACGCGCGCCGGCGGCTGCTCGGGATCCCCCGCGAGGCGGCGCGGCGCGCCATCGATCCCGCGGTCCCGCAGGCGGCGCTCCGGACCGCGCAGGGCTTTCTCGACCTCGCCCGCAGCACCGAGCCGGCGCCGCCGACCATCCTCAACGAGGAGATCGGCCGCGACCGGAGGGTGGCCTTCGCGACGACCACCCTGGCGGCGATGAAGGCGGCGGCGGGCGCCCACGGAGCGACTGT
>DASSEM010000229.1:0-14922 GCA_035695265.1 Solirubrobacterales bacterium | reverse complement strand
CGGCGAGACCCGCACCTACGGCGAGGTCGCCGCCGCGGCCGGCAGCCCCCGCGCCTTCCGCGCGGCCGGCAGCGCCCTCGGCGCCAACCCGATCCCGATCGTCGTCCCCTGCCACCGCGTGCTGCGCAGCGGCGGCGCGCTCGGCGGCTACGGCGGCGGCCTCGACGTCAAGCGCGAGCTGCTCACCCTCGAGGGGGTGCTCTCCGGGTGAGTCCCCACGCCCGGCTCGGTGCCGTGCGCCCTCGCGCGCACGATCCCGCGGAATCGATCATCTAGCCTCAGCGGGACGATGATCGCCGTCGCCGACCTCGACTCGGTCCTCGCCGAGTGGCTGCCGCCGCTCTCGCTGATCGTCATCGCAACCGCCTATGCGATCCGGATGATCCGGCTCGGTGACGCCGGTCGCCCTGTTCCGCGCTGGCGGCAGGCGTTCTTCCTCGGCGGCTTGGTCGCGCTCGCCGTCGCCTACGTCTCTCCGGTCGACGACCTCTCCGACGAGCTCCTCACCTGGCACATGGTCCAGCACCTGCTGATCATGGACATCGCAGCGCTCTTCTTCGTCCTCGGGCTGACCGGGCCGCTGCTCCAGCCGCTTCTGGCGATGCGCGGATTCCGCTGGATGCGGCACCTCGCCAACCCGATCTTCGCGCTCGCCGCCTGGACGATCCTGCTCTACGCCTGGCACATCCCGGCGCTGTACGAGGCGGCGACGTTCGAAAGCGACCTCGTCCACGCCCTCCAGCACCTCTGCTTCTTCTTCGCCGGCGTCGCCTTCTGGATGTCCCTGCTCGGGCCGCTGCCGAAGCCGTCCTGGTTCACCGGCGCCGCCAGCGCCGGGTTCGTGTTCGCGGTGCGGCTGATCGGCGCCGTCCTCGCCAACGTCCTGATGTGGTCGAGCTCGGTCATCTACTCGCGCTACGCGTCCGGCGAGGCTGCCCACGGTGTCTCCGGGCTCAACGACCAGGGCATGGCCGGCGTCGTGATGATGGCCGAGAGCACCGTCATCACGATCGCGATCCTGAGCTGGCTGATCCTGCGCTGGGCCAAGCACGACACCGAGCGCCAGGAGCTGCTCGATCTCGCTGCCGCCCGCGGCGTCGAGCTCGATCCGGCCCGGGCCGAGCGGGCGGTCAGCGCCGGGCAGGGCGAGCGGCTGCGCGAGCGGATCGAGTCGGGCGCGACTCACTCGGGAGCGCGCGGCCCCGCTTGAAAGGGAATCGCTACCTCTACGTGCTGGTCTTCGTGGTCGGCACCGGCTCGCTGGGGGCCGAGATCGCCGTCGCCCGGCTGATGGCGCCGTTCTTCGGCGCCTCGACGATCGTCTGGGCGAACACCATCGGCGTCGTCCTCGTGGCGCTCTCGTTCGGCTACTGGTTCGGTGGCCGCCTCGCCGACCGTAACCCGTCCCTTGCCGGGCTCTGCCGGATGGTCCTCGTCGCCGCCGTCCTGCTCGCGTTCGTCCCGTTCGTCGCCCGGCCGTTCTTCGATATCTCCGTCGACGCTCTCGACTCGATCTCGGCCGGGGCGTTCGCCGGCTCGCTCGTGGCGGTGCTCGCCCTCGTCGCCGTCCCGGTGCTCCTGCTCGGCGCGGCCTCGCCCTACGCGCTCCGGCTCGCCGTTCCCGACGTCGAGCACGCCGGCCGGATCGCCGGCCGGCTCTACGCGATCTCGACCGCCGGCTCGCTCACCGGAACGATGCTCTCGGCGCTGCTCCTGATTCCGGTGATCGGCACCCAGCGCACCTTCCTCGCATTCGCGCTCGCGATCGCGCTTGCCGCGGTCGCCGGCCTCGGCTGGCGCTTCGCGCCGGTCGCGGCCCTGATCGCGGCCGCGCTGGCGATCCCGGTCGGCACCGTCAAGGGGACCGAGGAGGGTGAGGTGATCTTCGAGACCGAGACTGAGACGCAATACGCGCGGGTGATCGAGGAGCCCGACGGCGACCGGGTCCTCGAGCTCAACGAGGGCCAGGCGATCCACTCGCTCTACAAGCCGGGCTCCTACCTGACCGGGCGCTACTGGGACGGGCTCATCGTGCTCCCGTTCGCGGCGCTCGAGCGGCCCCCCGAGCGGGTCGCGATCCTCGGCAACGCGGCCGGGACGGCAGCCCGCATGTACGGGCACTACTTCCCGGACGCCCGCGTCGACGGGGTCGAGATCGACGGCGAGCTGACCGAGATCGGCCGCCGCTTCTTCGACCTCTCGGGCCCGAACCTGCACACCCACACCGCCGACGCCCGGCCATGGCTCCGCCGCTCCGACGGCGACTACGACGTGATCGTCGTCGACGCCTACCGCCAGCCCTACATCCCCTTCTACCTGACGACCAGGGAGTTCTTCGAGCTCGTCGACGACCGGCTCGCTCCCGGTGGCGCCGTCGTCATCAACGTCGGGCACCCCGAGGGCAACGACGACCTCGAGCGCGCCGTTGCGGCGACGATGGCGACCGCGTTCCCGACCGTCATCCGCGATCCGCTCGAGGACTCGAACACGCTGCTCCTCGGCAGCCCCGCTCCGGCTTCTCGGGAGCAGCTCCTCGCCGCGATCGCGATGCTGCCCGACGACCTCAAGAACCTCGCCGCGATCGAGTCGCAGCGGATCGGGCCGATGCTGACCGGGGGTCCCGTCTACACCGACGACAGGGCACCGGTCGAGTGGCTCATCGACAAGTCGATCCTGAACTACGCCGACGATCCCTGATCTGGCTCCGGCCGGCGGCAGGAGCGCGGGGCAAGACCCCGAATCCGGAATTCGGAGGATCACCCTTGATCGTCGATTGCGCCCAGTACCGCGACGGCGTCCGCCAGGACGTCGGACAGCTCGAGGTCGAGATCGCGGCCGAACGGGCCCGGCGCGGCGACGGCTTCGTCTGGCTCGGGCTGCACGAGCCAGACGAGGCCGAGCTCGATCGGGTCGGTCGCGCGTTCGGGCTCCACGAGCTCGCCCTCGAGGACGCCTACAACAAGCATCAGCGGCCGAAGCTCGAGGACTACGACGGCTCCTACTTCGTGGTCCTGAAGACCGCCCACTACGACGACGCCCGCGAGGAGGTCGAGTTCGGCGAGATCAACCTCTTCCTCGGCAGCGGCTACGTGATCGCCGTCCGCCACGGCCGCGGCAGCGCCCTCGGCCCGGCCCGCGAGCGGCTCGAGGCGCGCCCCGACCTCGTCGCCGCCGGGCCCGCCGCGGCCGCGTGGGCGATCCTCGACAAGGTCGTCGACGACTACGAGCCGGTCGCGGCCGGGATCGACAACGACATCGCCGAGGTCGAGCGCGAGGTCTTCGCCGACCGCGACGTCGACGCGACCCAGCGGATCTACTTCCTGCGCCGCGAGGTGATCGAGTTCCACCGCGCGGTGCAGCCGCTGGTCGGGCCGCTGGAGTCGCTCGAGGGCGGCATGGTCGTCGATCTCGACGAGCAGATTCGCCGCTACTTCCGCGACGTCGCCGATCACACGCGCCGGATCGACGAGCAGCTCCACGACCAGCGCGACCTCCTGACCGGCGCGCTCGACGCGAACCTGGCACTGATCACGCTGCGCCAGAACGAGGTCGTGCGCGCGATCTCGGCCTGGGCGGCGATCATCGCGCTGCCGACGTTCATCGCCAGCGTCTACGGGATGAACTTCACCCACATGCCCGAGCTCGACTCGGAGCTCGGCTACCCGCTGGCGCTGTTCGTGATGGCGCTCGTCGTCTTCGCCATGCACCGATTCTTCAAGCGGATCAACTGGCTCTGACGTTCAGCGGGTCCGGCCGCCGTCCCCGCCATGGCAGAGCAGGCTCCAGACTGCCGCGGCGAGGTCGGTGACGAAGGCGACGCCGCGGCCGAGCGGGCCGCTGACGGCACCCGCCAGTGCCCGATCGCGTCCGCTCATCTGACTTTGATTTCGGCTTTGACGAGGTCGCGCTCGGGCTCGATGCCCCAGCGCTCGCCGGCGGCGAGCAGGCCAGAGTCGAGGGGCCACGCGTCGGCCAGCGGTTCGCCCTCGTGCCGGGGGCTTGCGCCCTTGAGCGCCATCGAACCGGTGTTGTCGCCGATCCGGCGGATCGCCGCGACGTCTTCGGCGCCGAGCTCGACCTCCGGCAGCGCGGCCAGCTCGGCCCGCTTGTCCTCGATCGGGCGCGCCCCGGGGCCGGACTCCTGGATCAGCGTCGGCACGACGCAGCGCACCGCCGGGTGGGCGAGGTTCCAGCGGCAGGCGAGCTGCATCGGGGTCAGCCCGTTGTGCTCGGCGATCGGGCGCATCGCGTCGATCCGCGCGTTGCCGGCCTCGATCCACCCGTCAGGGCGGAACCGCCGGTGGTCGCGCGGCGGCAGGTCCTCGACGTCGGTGACGTCGCCCCAGAAGAGGCCGCCGTAGTCGACGACGCGGGTGATCACGTCGACGTCGTGGGCCGCGGCGGCGCCGAGCACCAGCTCGCCGGGCCACGGCTCGAGCGGGTTGAGAATCACCATCGCCCAGTCGATCCGATCGCCGAAGCGGTCGAAGCAGTCGAGCAGGTCGAGGGTGAAGCCGTTCGCCGGCCCGGGCGCGACGCCGATCGCCGCGGCGAGGCCGTCCTCGCGGAGCGCCGCCATCCCGTCCCACACGGTCTCCGAGGAGTAGCCGGTGCGGTCGGGGTTGTGGAGCAGCAGCAGGTCGAAGCGGTCCTGGCCGAGGCGCTCGAGGCTCCGCTCCGCGGCGGTCCGCAGGTAGCCGGCGTAGGCGTCGGGGCCGCGCAGGTCCGGGTCGGTGAAGCGGGGAAAGCCCTTGGCGCCGGCTCGCTCGCCCTCGTAGAAGTCGTGGCCGACCGCGCCGAGGAGCGCGTAGCGATCGCGCTCGACGCCGGCGAGGGCGCGGCCGAGCATCCGGTCCGCGTCGCCCTGGCCGTAGGTGTCGGCGGTGATCACCGTGTCGATGCCGCCACCGGGGCGGAGGATGGCCTCGAGCCGCGCCGGCTCGACCTCGGCGCCGAAGCCCATGAAGCGGCCGCCGCTCCAGGTGCCGACCGCCGTCCGGCCCGGTTGCCGGCCTCGACTCGAGGTTGCGCTCATCGCCCCGAACGGTAATCGCTCGCGCGTGGCGGGCGCTTGGGCCCGGCGGCCACTCGTTCCGGCAGCCGGGCCCGGGTCGCCGCGGGCGGCCCTCTAAGGTTTCCGCCCGATGCCAGCCAAGCAAGCAAAGCCCGTCCCGGCCGCGGTCGCCACCGAGGTCACCGAGCTGCCCGAGTCGAAGGTCAAGATCGACGCCACCGTCCCGGCCGCGGAGGTCGATGCGCAGCTCCAGGCGGCGGCGCGCAGCTTTGCCGGCGAGATGCGGGTGCCGGGCTTCCGCAAGGGCAAGGTGCCGCCGGAGCTCGTCCTGCAGCGGATCGGACGCGAGGCGGTCATGGAGGAGGCCCTGCGCGAGGGCCTGCCCGGCTGGTACGAGCGCGCCCTGATCAGCTCCGGAGTGGCGCCGGTCGGCGACCCGAAGCTCGACATGCCCGAGCCGCCGGCGGAGGGCGATCCACTCGAGTTCGCGATCGAGGTCGGGGTCCGCCCGGCCGCCGAGCTCGGCGACTACAAGGGGATCGAGGTCGGCCGGCCAGAGCCCGAGGTGCCGGCGGAGGCGATCGATGCCGAGCTCGAGCGGATGCGCGAGAGCCTCGCCGGCCTCGACCCGGTCGAGCGCGCCGCCGCCGACGGCGACTTCCTGCTGATCGACTACGCCGGCACGATCGACGGCGAGCCGTTCGAGGGCGGATCGGCGACCGACTTCCTGCTCGAGCTCGGCTCCGACACCCTGATCGAGGGCTTCAACGAGCAGCTCGCGGGCAGCGCGGCGGAGGAGGCGCGGACGGTCGCGGTCACCTTCCCTGACGACTACGGCGCCGAGCACCTCGCCGGCAAGGAGGCGAGCTTCGAGGTCGCGGTCAAGGAGGTCCGCGAGAAGCGGCTGCCCGAGCTCGACGACGACTTCGCCGCCGACAACTCCGACTTCGACACGCTCGCCGAGCTGCGGGACGACATCGAAGCCAGGCTCGCGCATCAGGCCGAGCACCGGATCGAGCATCAGTTCCACGACGACGCGATCGACGCGGCGGTCGCCAACGCAACGATCGACGTCCCCGACGACATCGCCGCGGCCCGCGCGACCGAGATCTGGGAGCGGGTCGAGCGCTCGCTCCAGCAGCGCGGGATGGACCCGGCGACCTACCTCCAGCTCCAGGGCAAGGACCGCGACGAGGCGATTGCCGACGCCCGCGACGACGCGGTCGCGGGGCTCAAGCGCGAGGCCGTCCTCGCGGCCGTCGCGGCGGCCGAGGACATCGAGATCGGCGAGGAGGACCTGCTCGAGGCGCTGGCGCCACCGGCCGGTCAGAAGGGCAAGCCGGAGAAGCTCCTGAAGCGGATCCGCGCCGAGGGTCGCGAGCCGTTGCTCGCCGAGGAGATCAGGATGCGCAAGGCGGCCGAGCTGATCGTCGCCGAAGCGACCCCGATCGAGATGGACCGGGCCGCGGCCCGCGAGAAGCTCTGGACCCCGGAGGGGGAGGAGGGGCGCCGGGCCGCCGCCGGGGACCTCTGGACCCCCGGCGACGAATAGGGCGTCAGGTTCGGGCCGCTACGCGGCGGTCTTGAACTTCTGCTTGGGAGCCTTGCAGAGCTTGCTCCCGTCCTCGAACTTGTTGGTCTTGATCTTGCCGACGACCTTCTTGCCGTGCTTCTTCACCTTGCCGTCGAGGGTGATCTTGAGCCCGATCGAGGAATCGGTCAGGACGATGTTGAACTCGTTGTCCGACTGGACCGTGATCGGGTCCAGCGAGAGGTAGTCGTAGCGCTTCACCTTGCGGCCGTTCTTGGTGTCGCAGCGGGTGATCACGTCCTTGGCCTTGAAGCCCTTGATCGACTGCGGATCACCGTTCTTGACCTTGACGCGGAGCTTCACCTTCGACCCGTTGTCGCCGACGATCTGCCCGGTCTGGCGGTAGGTCTTCGAGCCCGCGACGGCGCTGCCGGCGAGCACGAGCGACGCGGCGGCGACGAGCGCGATCGCGGCGGTTGCGGTTCTCTTCATCGATTGATCCTTCCTGGGCCGGGACGAGACAGGCGCTCACCGTACCAGCGCAGGCCCGATCAGACGCCGGATGGCCGGTCCCAGTGCTTCTATAGACTGCCGCGCCGATGAGCCCGATGGTCCCCATGGTGGTCGAGCAGACCTCGCGCGGCGAGCGCGCGTTCGACATCTACTCGCGCCTGCTCAACGAGCGGATCATCTTCCTCGGCACTCCGGTGACCGACGACATCGCGAACCTGATCGTCGCCCAGCTCATCCACCTCGAGTCCGAGGACCCGGACAAGGACATCTCGATGTACATCAACTCGCCCGGCGGATCGGTCTACGCGGGCCTGGCGATCTACGACACGATGCAGTACATCAAGCCCGACGTGCAGACGATCTGCGTCGGGATCGCGATGAGCATGGGCGCCCTCCTGCTCGGCGGCGGCGCCGACGGCAAGCGGATGGCGACGCCGAACTCGAAGATCCTCATCCACCAGGTCTCGGGCGGCTTCCAGGGCCAGGCGACCGACATCGAGATCCACGCCAAGGAGATCATCGACATCCGCCGGCGCCTCGACGAGATCATCGCCAAGCACACCGGCCAGGACATCGAGCGGGTCAAGAAGGACACCGAGCGCGACTACTTCATGAGCGCCGAGGAAGCGGTCGACTACAACATCGTCGACCGCGTCATCGTCAACCGCTGAGCGACGCCCAGGACGCGGCGCGGCTCGGCGTCATCGGCCGCCTCACGACCGAAGGCCGCTACGGACCCGCTCAGGCCGTCTTCCAGCGGAGCCTGCCGCTGCTGCAGCGGGTGTAGCCGTCGACCTTTCCGGTCACCTTGAGCGTGCCGGTCACCTTCGAGAGGTTGCGCTTGTACTTGCCGGTCACCCGGATCCTCGTGCCGCGCCTCGTGAACGTCCCGCCGAACTCGCGGTGTCTGACCTTCATTCGCGACAGCGGCCTCTGCGTGCTGTAGGTCGTCGTCCCCTCGGCGCACTTCACCGGAGCCCCGCTGAACTGGAACCGCTTCACCTTGACCGGCTTGTCGCCGCGGGTGACGCTGATGAAGCTGAGCGGGAAGCCGCCGGTCGACGCGGCGGCGGGGCCGGCGAGGCCGATCGCCGCCAGCGCGACCGCCGTGATTGCGGCGCCGACGCGAAGCGTGGTGGGGCGGGGATGGTTCATCGATCTCCTTCGCCGGGCGGCCGGCGGACGCGGGGGCGAGGACGCGCGGACGATATGCGCTCCGGGCCCGAACTGACAACCGCCAACCGAGGCACGTTCGCTGCAAGTCGCTCGGCGCTTGCAGGGACCGGAGCGATCGGGGCGTAACTGTCTGCGTCCGCGCCCAAATGGTTCGGGGTTCCCTAACCTTGACGGCGCGGGTTTTCGTTCCATCCCGACGTCGAAGGAAAGAGACCCTGGCACGCCCAACCGACTCGAACGAGCAGCTCCTCTGCAGCTTCTGCGGCAAGTCCCAGCGGCAGGTCAAGAAGTTGATCGCCGGCCCTGGCGTCTACATCTGCGACGAGTGCATCGACCTCTGCAACGAGATCATCGACGAGGAGCTCACCGCGACCCCGAGCTTCGAGCTCGAGGCGCTGCCGAAGCCGCGTGAGATAAACGAGATCCTGAACGAGTACGTGGTCGGCCAGGACGCCGCCAAGCGGGCGCTGTCGGTCGCCGTCTACAACCACTACAAGCGGGTCCAGATGGCGGCCGACGAGGGCGCCGAGCAGACCGAGCTGCAGAAGTCGAACATCCTGCTGCTCGGGCCGACCGGGTGCGGCAAGACGCTGCTCGCGCAGACCCTCGCCCGGATCCTCAACGTGCCGTTCGCGATCGCCGACGCGACGGCGCTGACCGAGGCCGGCTACGTCGGCGAGGACGTCGAGAACATCCTCCTGAAGTTGATTCAGGCGGCCGACTACGACGTCAAGAAGGCCGAGACGGGGATCATCTACATCGACGAGATCGACAAGATCACCCGCAAGGCGGACAATCCGTCGATCACCCGCGACGTCTCCGGCGAGGGCGTCCAGCAGGCGCTCCTGAAGATCCTCGAGGGCACGACCGCCTCGGTGCCCCCGCAGGGCGGTCGCAAGCATCCCCACCAGGAGTTCCTGACCGTCGACACGACCAACATCCTGTTCATCTGCGGCGGCTCCTTCGCCGAGCTCGACAAGGTGATCGAGCGCCGGATCGGCAGCAACGGGATCGGCTTCGGCTCCTCGATCGTCAGCAAGGAGGACCGCGAGGTCGGCGAGCTCTTCGAGCAGGTGCTGCCCGAGGACCTGATGGAGTTCGGGCTGATCCCCGAGTTCATCGGCCGCCTCCCGGTCCTCGCCTCGATCAGCCAGCTCAGCCGCGCGGACCTGGTCACGATCCTGACCGAGCCCAAGAACGCGTTGACCAAGCAGTTCCAGCGCCTGTTCGAGTTCGACGACATCGAGCTCGTTTTCGCCCCCGACTCGCTCGAGGCGATCGCCGACCGCGGGATCGAGCGCGAGACCGGGGCGCGCGGGCTGCGCTCGATCATCGAGGAGACCCTGCTCGACGTCCAGTTCGAGCTGCCCTCGCGCCGCGACGTCAAGAAGTGCGTCGTCACCCGCGAGACGATCGAGAAGGGCCTCGCCCCGACCCTCGTCACCCAGGCGGTCCCGGAGACCGACGAGCCCGTCGGCGAGGTCGGCGAGGAGTCCGCCTAGCGCCCAGCCCGAGGGCTTGACATCGCGACCTTGGCCTGTTAGTCATACGTCTTAGGCAATCGCCTAAGACGATGATAGTTCGCGACGCCAGCACACCGAACCGCAGTGCCACCGCCGAGGCGCTGCTCGACGCCGCAGAGCGGCTACTCGTCGAGGTCGGCCACGCCGGGGTCACCACCCGGCGGGTCGCGGCGGAGGCCGGTGCCAACCATGGGCTCGTTCACTACTACTTCGGCTCGATCGATGAGCTCTTCGTGCAGGTGCTCGAGCGCTTCACGGCGCGCCTGCTTGCCCGCCAGCGGGCGATGTACGCGGCTGACGTGTCCTTCATCGAGAAGTGGCGCACAGCTTGGCGCTATCAGGAGGAGGACCTGAAGGCCGGCTATCCCAAGATCTGGATGGAGCTCCAGGCGCTCTCCTGGAACCACACCGACCTGCGCCCCCGGATCGCCCATGTCAACGCCGAGTGGCGTGCGGTGCTGACGGATGCGTTCGAACGCGCCGCGGACGAATACGGACTCGACCCGGACGAGTTCGCGGTCGAGGCGCTGGTCTCGCTGATGATGACCTTCGGTCAGGGCTACATGGTGGAGAGGCTGGAGGGAATCGACGACGGCCACATCGCGTTGCTGGGCTGGATCGAGCGTTGGCTCGAGGGACTCGAGGCGAGGAGAGGACGATGACGACCCCAACCCAAGAAACGGCCACGACCGGGACCGAAGAGCTCTATGCGCACGAGCAGAGCCGCGCCCGCTACCCCGACGAGACCGGCTACATGGAACGCGACGGCGTCCGCGTCTTCTGGGAGTCGTATGGGGAGGGGGAGCAGACGGTGCTCTTCCTGCCGACCTGGGGGCTCGTGCACTCACGGGTCTGGAAGGCGCAGATCGCCTACTTCGCGCGTCACTTCCGAGTGATCACCCTCGACCCCCGCGGGAATGGCCGCTCGGATCGCCCTAAGGAGGTCTCCGCATACGCCGAGCGCGAGTACATGCAGGACGCACTCGACGTGATGGACGCCTGCGGCGTCGATCGCGTCATCGCGGTTTCGCTTTCGACCGGAGCGCAGCGGGCCATGCTGCTGGCCACCGAGCACCCGGAGCGTGTCGAGGGGATGGTCTTCATCGGAGCGCTGTTCCCGGTCAGCCGTCTCGCCTCGCTGCGGATGCGGGCGATGGCCCACCCTGTGGCCCGGCGCTTGGCCCTGAGGCCTCCGCCGACCACCCGGGGCTGGGGCAAGTTCAACATCCACTACTGGATGAGCGGCGGCTACGAGGACTTCGTCCAATGGTGGGCGCAGAAGATGCTGACGGAGCCGCACTCGACCAAGCAGATTGAGGACGCGATCGCATGGTCGGTCGACACGGACGGCGACACCGTCGCTCTAATGGTTCAAAACCACTTCGCTGTCCCCGCCACCCGGAGGGCCCAGACGAACCTCGCAGCACGGATCCGCTGCCCCGTCCTGGTGATCCACGGCGCCGATGACGAGATCACACCCTACGCCGACGGCAAGGCCCTAGCGAAGATAACCGGGGGGCGGCTCGAGACTGTCGAGGGGGCGGGGCACCTGCCACACGCGCGCAAGCCGGTGCAGGTGAATCTGGTTCTTCGCGAATTCGTCGAGGGCTTGCCGCGGCCCCGTGACCCTACGGTGCACCGCGCCGACGGGCGGAAGCGTGCCCTCTACATCTCCTCCCCGATCGGCCTGGGCCACGCCCAGCGGGACGCCGCGATCGCGCGCGAGCTGCGCAATCAAGTCGACGGACTCGAGATCGACTGGCTGGCCCAGGACCCGGTCACACGCGTGCTCGCCAAGGAGGGTGAGCGGATTCACCCGGCCAGCGAGCACCTCGCCAACGAGTCGAAGCACATCGAGTCCGAATCGGCCGAGCACGACCTCCACTGCTTTCAGGCGATTCGCCGCATGGACGAGATCCTGATCAACAACTTCCTGGTCTTCCACGACGTAGTGCGGGAAGACCGCTACGACCTCTGGATCGGCGACGAGGCGTGGGAGCTCGACTACTACCTGCACGAGAACCCGCGCGAGAAGCGAGCCCGGTACGCATGGATGACCGATTTTGTCGGCTGGCTGCCGATGCCTGACGGGGGCGAGCGCGAGGCGCACCTGACCTCGGACTACAACGCCCAGATGGTCGAGCACATCGCCGGCCAACCCGAGCTGCGCGACCGGGCGATCTTCGTCGGCAATCCGGAGGACATCGTCGATGAGCAGCTGGGCCCTCAGCTGCCGATGATCCGCGACTGGACCGAGCGCAACTTCGAGTTCTGCGGATACGTGACCGGCTTCGATCCGGGCAGCCTTGGAGATCGAGACCAGCTCCGACACGATCTCGGTTATCGCCCCGATGAGAAGGTCTGCGTGGTCAGCGTTGGCGGCTCCGGCGTCGGTGGACATCTGCTGCGCCGGGTGATCGACTCCTTCGAGGATGCGAAGCACGCCGTGCCGGAGCTGCGGATGATCGTCGTCGCCGGTCCTCGCATCGACCCGGAATCGCTGCCGCAGCCCGAAGGGCTCGAGGTCGTCGCCTACGTCCACAACCTCTACCGCCATCTGTCGGCCTGCGACCTCGCCGTGATCCAAGGCGGGCTGACTACTTCGATGGAGCTGACCGCCGGCAACCGGCCGTTCCTTTACTTCCCGCTCCGCCATCACTTCGAACAGAACATGCACGTGGCGCACCGGCTCGACCGCTACGGCGCCGGCCGCCGCATGGACTTTGACACGGCCGGCCCGGACGCAATCGCGGCGGCGATCGCTGAGGAGATCGGCCGTCCGGTCGAGTACCGCAAGGTCGAGACCGACGGCGCCCGCCGCGCGGCGGAGAAGCTCGCCGAGCTGCTTTAGAGTCGCTGCGCGTTCGGCCGCCTCACCGGCACGGGATCGAGGTCCGCGAGCTGCCCGGCAGTCCCGAATAACCTTGTCGGCCGATGGACGCCGAACGCCGCGCGAAGCTCGAGGCGACGACCCGCTACGACCCGGGTGGGGTCGAGGGGCGGGTGTACGCGGCATGGCGGGCCGGCGGCTGGTTCACGCCGGAGCCCGAGGGGACTGCCGCCGAGAACTACTCGATCGCGATCCCGCCGCCGAACGTGACCGGGTCGCTGCACATGGGGCATGGGCTCAACAACACGATCCAGGACACGCTGGTCCGCAAGCACCGGATGATGGGGGAGCGGGTGAAGTGGATCATCGGCACCGACCATGCCGGGATCGCCACCCAGTCGGTCGTCGAGAAGGAGCTGCGGGCGGAGGGGATCGACCGGCACGAGCTCGGGCGTGAGGCATTCGTCGAGCGGGTCTGGGAATGGCGCGAGCGCTACGGCGGCCGGATCGTCGAGCAGCTCCAGCGGCTCGGGGCCTCCGGGGACTTCGCCGGCGAGCGCTTCACCCTCGACGACGGGTACGTGGCCGCGGTCCACCGAGTGTTCGTCGCGCTCTACGAGAAAGGCCTGGTCTACCGCGACAACTATATGGTCAACTGGGACCCCGGCTCGCACTCGGCGATCAGCGACCTCGAAGTCGAAAACCGCGAGGTCGAGGACACGCTCTACTCGATCGATTACCCGGTCGAGGCCTCCGACCGGGTCCTGACCGTCGTAACGGTTCGCCCCGAGACGATGCTCGCCGACACCGCGGTCGCGGTCAATCCCGGCGATGAGCGCTACGCGGACCTGGTCGGCGGCCACTGCATCCTGCCGCTCGTCGGCCGCCGGCTGCCGATCATCGCCGACGAGCACGTCGACGTCGAGTTCGGCACCGGGGCGCTGAAGATCACCCCCGGCCACGATCCCAACGACTTCGAGATCGGCCGCGGGCACGGGCTCGACGAGATCTCGGTGATCGGCGAGGACGGCCGGCTCACCGACGAGGCCGGTCCCGACTACTCCGGCCTGACGGCCGCGGCGGCACAGGAGCGCGTCGTCGCCGACCTGCGCGCCGCCGGCGCGCTCCGGGCGGAGGAGCCCTACGTCCACTCGGTCCCGTTCTCGCACCGCTCCGGCGAGCGGATCGAGCCGCTGATCAGCCTGCAGTGGTTCTGCCGCATGGACGAGCTCGCAAAGCCCGCGATCGACGTCGTCCGCGACGGCCGCATCCGATTCACGCCCGAGCGCTGGGAGCGCGTCTACCTCGACTGGATGGAGGCGATCCGCCCGTGGTGCGTATCGCGCCAGCTCTGGTGGGGCCACCAGCTCCCGGTCTGGTACTGCGATCGCTGCGGCACCACGATCGTCGCCGAGCGCGAGCCGGAGGGGGCCGAGTGCGAGTCCTGCGGCGGGGCGCTGCGTCGCGACGAGGACGTCCTCGACACCTGGTTCAGCTCGGCGCTCTGGCCGTACGCGGCGCTCGGCTGGCCCGAGGACACGCCCGAGCTGCGCGCCTTCTACCCGACCGACGTCCTCTCGACCGCCCGCGACATCATCTACCTCTGGGTCGCGCGGATGATCATGACCTCGCTCGAGCTGCTCGACGAGATCCCGTTCAGCGACGTCTACATCCACTCGGTGATCCAGGCCCCCGACGGGCGCCGCATGTCGAAGAGCCTCGGCACCGGGATCGACCCGCTCGAGCTGATCGACTCCCACGGCGCCGACGCCCTCCGCTTCGGCCTGCTGGCGATGTCGTCGAGTCAGGACGTGCGCTTCTCGGAGGCGAAGGTTCAGCAGGGGCGCGACCTCGCCAACAAGCTCTGGAACGCCTCGCGGCTGATCCTGCTCAACGCCGGCGACGCCGAGCCGGCGGCGGCGACCGGCGCGGTCGCGTCCTCGACCCCGGTCGAGGACCGCTGGATCCTCTCGCGGCTCGAGCGCACGGTCGAGCTCGTCGACGAGCGGCTCGACCGCTTCGACTTCTCCCACGCGGCGCTCGAGCTCTACCGCTTCGTCTACTCCGATCTCTGCGACTGGTACCTCGAGATCGTCAAGCCGCGCCTCTACGACGGCCCGGATCAGGGCGACGCGAGCGCCGCCGCCAACCTCCTGCACGTGCTCGAGCGGACCCTGGCGATGGCCCACCCGCTGATGCCGTTCGTCACCGAGGAGATCTGGGGTTACATGCCGGATCGCCGCTCGGAGCTGATCGGCGCCCCCTACCCGATCGCCGAGCCGGCGCGATTCGACGACGAGGCCGAGGCCGAGGTCACGGCGGCGATCGGGCTGAC
>DASSEM010000228.1:0-6833 GCA_035695265.1 Solirubrobacterales bacterium | reverse complement strand
CGTCCCGCGGAGCTTCTCGGAGGCGACGCCCTGCTCCTCGCCGACGAGCTCGTAGAGCAGCAGCAGGATCGCCGCCGGAGCGTTGATCGTCATCGAGGTCGAGACCTGGTCGAGTGGGATCTGATCGAAGCAGATCCGCATGTCCTCGATCGTGTCGATCGGGACGCCGGTGCGACCGACCTCGCCGTCGCAGAGCGGGTCGTCGGAGTCGCGACCCAGCTGGGTCGGGAGATCGAACGCCATCGAGAGACCCGTCGAGCCGTGCTCGATCAGGTAGCGGTAGCGCTCGTTGGTGTCCTCGGGGCTCGAGAAGCCGGCGTACTGGCGCATCGTCCAGAGCCGGTCGCGGTACATGCCGTCGTGGATCCCGCGGGTGAACGGGAACGAGCCGGGCTCGCCGAGCCGCTCCTCGAGGCCCGGGGCGACGTCGTCGGCGTCGTAGAGGCGGTCGACCTCGATCCCCGAGTCGGTGAAGCGGCGCTCGTCGTCGGGGCCGACGATCGGGGCGATGAAACGGTGCTCGGAGGGCTCGACGGCGTCGCTCACGGGCTCGGAAGGATAGTTGCGGCCGTGCGCCGTCGCGCTAAGAGCTTCAGCCGGCTCAGAAGCGGCACATCTTGGTCTTGATCGGTCACACGCGCTGCACGAGCCTGGATTCGATGGGGAAGCCGGACGAACCGAGTCGATATCAGCCGATCAGCCTGCAGCGAGCGATCGAGTCCGTGATGTGCAGGCCGATCGGCGACAGGCTTCTGGGGGCATGCCATCGCCGATATCGAAAGCGATGCTGACTCGATATCATGATCGCAATGTCCAAGACATCCATCGAGATCGACGAAAGCAAACTCGGGGCCGTCAGGGAGATCCTCGGGACCGGATCCATGCGGGAGACGGTCGATGCGGCGCTGAGCGAGGTGATCGACCGGCGGCGACGCGAGAGGCTGGTGGAGCAGCTTGCGTCCGAGCGGATCGAGCTTCGCCGGCCTGACGTCATCGACGCCGCCTGGCGCTGATGGCGTGAACACGGTCTATCTCGCCGATACCAGTGCCCTCGCGCGGCTCGATCGCCCAGAGGTTGCGGAGCGGCTCGCGCCGCTGATCGTCGACGGGCGGGTCGCTGTGTGCGGCACGGTGATGCTGGAGGTCCTCTTCAGCGCGATCAGCAAGCGTGCGTATGCGGAAACGAGCGAGATGCTCGGTGCGCTCCCCCGCGCACCGATTGACGACGACGTCATCGACCGGGCGTTGGAGACCCAGGCCGTCCTCGCGCGCTCTTCGCAGCATCGTGGCATCGCCCTGCCCGACTTGATCCTTGCCGCTGCTGCCGCCAACGCCGAACTCATCGTGCTCCACTACGACTCCGACTTCGAGCGGATCGCAGCGATAACGGGCCAGAGCGTCGAGTGGGTGGTATCGAGGGGATCAGTCGACTGACGACCACTGCGGATGAAGTGCGGTGGTTCGATGGGGTCGGTGATCGCTCAGCGCGGCCGCCGCGGCCACCATCCCGGCACCGATTCCAGGTACTGCTCGTATCCGGGGCCGAACCGGCGGCGCAGCGTCGGCTCCTCGTAGCGACGGACGAACGTGAACACGACCACCGCGAAGAGGGCGCCGTACCCGACCAGGATCGGGCTCAGGAAGAGGAGCGCCTGGCCGAGGATGATCGCCTCGACCGCGAGATACATCGGGTTGCGGACCCAGCGGTAGATGCCGCCGACGACCACCTGCTCGGTCGGCGCGAGCGGTGCGGGCGTCCCGGTGCCCTCGCCGACGAACCGGGCGAAGCCGGCGATGAGCGCCGCGAGGCCCGCGGCGATCGGGAACGCGCCCAGCAGGCGCAGCTCGTCCCAGGGCGAGTCGGCGGCGCTCGGCTCCCAGCCGGTCAGGACGTACGGGACGAGGCCCGCGACCACGCCGGGCACGAGGACCCCGAAGGCGACGGATCCGAGCGCGGCCCGGGTCCTCGACGATGCCATCTCAGGGCGCGGCGCGGTTGCTGTTGGCGGCTTGTCCCGGCGTGTCACCGATCGCGGCGCCCAGCAGCTCCGCCATCGCCTCCGCCGTCGCCGGGTAGGCGTAGCGGCCGGCGGCTGCCGGGTCGGGTCCGGTCAGGTCGCCGTCGAGCAGGTGTCGCAGCGCGGCGGCGATCGCGTCCGGCTGGTCGGCCGCGACGACCGGGTCGATCCCGGCGTCGGCTGCGATCCGGCCTGCCTCGGTGCCGGCGGCGAGGGCGAGGACCGGGACGCCGGCCGCGAGGTACTCGAAGAGCTTGAAGTTGACGAGCTGCGAGCGGGCCGGCTGAGCGAGCAGGAGCAACGCGCCGGCCCGGCGCTGGAGCGCCAGCGTCGTCTCCCGCTCCAACGAGCCGAGCAGGCTCACCTTCGCCGGCGCCAGGTCGGGGCGCTCGAGGAGCGTGCGCTCGTCCGGGCGCAGCGGCCCGGCGATCGCGAGCTCGAGCCGACCTGCGAGCTCGGGCGCCTCCCGGGCGAGGCGGGCGATCGCCTCGACGAGGGGCCGCGGGTCGCGGCCGTAGCTTCCGAACCGCCCCGTGTAGAGCAGCGAGGTCCGGCCGGCGTCGAGGAGCCCCTCGGCGGCCGCCAGGGCCTCGGGACCCGGTTCCTCGTCGGGGTCCCAGGCGTTCGCGATCACCCGCGGGTCGGCGATCCCGCGCGCTCGGAGGTCGGCCGCGGCGGGCTCGGAGACGCAGACGACGCGATCGGCGGCGCCGAGACGGCGACGCTCGAGCCGCTCGTCGAGCCGGGCCTGCGCGCCGGTCGGAAACGGAGGGCGGAGGGGCTCGAACGTCCAGGCGTCGCGGACGTCGGCCACCCACGGTACCCCGCGCCGCGCGAGCGCCTCGCCGATCGCGTGGGCGGACTCCGGCGGCGAGGTCGTGAGCACGCAGTCGAATGGCCGCTCGCCGTGGGCGGCGAGCGCCGCCCGGCGCGCGAACGGCGCCCAGGCGAGGGCCAGCGGCTCGGGCACGATCAGCTTGCTGAGCGGATGCGGCCTGCCCGTGTAGGAATCGGAGTCGAACAGCGATGCGACCTTCGCGGTCCCCGACACCCGCGCACGCAGAACCTGGAGGTCAAACGCTCGAATCACCCGGATACCGTCCGTGTCCAAAGCTCCTCGCTCCTCGCTCCTCGCTCCTCGCCCGAATGCCTGCGTCGTGACCACCGTCACCTCCCAGCCGAGCCGCGCGAGCCACTTCGCCATCGCCGCCGGACGGCGCGCGCCGGTGTCGCGGGTCGGCGGATAGAAATAGGAGACGAGCAGCAGCGAACGCGCCGGTCGCGACGCGGTCACGCCGCCGCCTCGCGCTTCTCGCGCCGCGCCGCGATCGCCTCCGCATAGGCCTCGTCCATGCGGTCGAGCAGGGCGGGCCATGCCCAAAGGCGCTCCGCCTTGGCGCGTCCGGCGCCCCCGAGCCGCTCGCGGCCGTCGGGACCGATGTCCTCGAGGTGGTCGAGTGCCGCGGCCGCCGCGGCCGAGTCGCCGGGCGGGATGAGGATGCCGGTGTCGTCGTCGACGACGGCACGGACGCCCGGGTAGTCCGTCGCGATCGCCGGCAGGCCGCAGGCCATCGCCTCGATCAGGACGATCCCGAACGACTCCGGCGGCTCGGTCGTCAGCACGAACAGATCGGAGGCGTTGAGGACGGCTGGAAGCTCGCCGTGCGGCACCCGGCCGAGGAAGTGGACGCGTCCGCCGACCCCGGCGGCCACCGCCTGAGCGCGGAAGCCGCCGAGCAGCTCACCGCCGCCGGCGACGAGCAGGTGGAGGTCGCGGTTCCGGGTCCGGGCCAGCCCCTCGATCGCGACGTCGAGGCGCTTGAAGTGGTGGGCGCGATCGAGGGTCGCGACGAAGGCCGCGAGCACGGCGTCGGTTGGGATCCCGAGCCGCTCGCGCAGGCCGGTCGCGTCCGTCCCCGGGGCGAAGGCCTCGGTGTCGACACCGTTCGGCATCTCGATCACCCGCTCCGGGCTGCGATCGAGCGCCCGCGCGAGATAGGGGACCGTGCGGGCGTGGTCGGGGCTGAGCACGAGGATCCGGTCGGCGGCGCGGATCAGCGCCGGTGCGACCGTGTGCTCGTAGGTCTCGAACATCAACCCCCGCGGCCCCCTGCCGAGCAGCCGGTTCTTGTAGTGGACGACCAGCGCCGCCCCCCGCGCCCGCCGCCGCAGGCGCCCGAGCAGGGTCAGCTCCGACCCGAAGATGAACGGGTAGTGGAGGTGGATGACGTCGAAGCCGTCGAGCCCGGCGAGCTTCGGGATCAGCGGCGCGTTGCCGATCGCCAGCACCGGATCGATCCGGTGGACGATCGCGCCGCCGGGGTCGGGCGGCGCGCCGTCGGCGGTGGCGGTGAAGACCTCGACGTGATGGCCGCGCTCGGCCTGCCCGCGGGCGAACCGGTAGCAGGTGTTGCCGGCGCCGCCGGGATAGGGGGGAAAGGTCGCGGTCAGGTGGGCTATCCGAAGCGGCGCCATCGCGCCCGTAGCCTCGCAAACGCGGCCTCGAGGCGCGACCCGGCGATCCGCCCGCGCCGGGCTTGGCCGATCTCCGCCGGAAAGCCAGATTGGACACTGGACACGCGGACCGAGCGCCAATAGTGTCGGTTGATCAGAGCCGATCGCGAGCGTCCACTGCTACGGAACGCTGGGGGGGTGCGGTCATCGGGTGGAGTCCTGATCCTCGCCACAGCGATCGTCGTCCTGCTGGCGGGCATCGTCCAGGTGATCGCGGGCGCTGTTTCGATCGGCGTCACGATCGACGAGCCGACGCACGTCATGAGGCTGCAGGGGCTGATCGGTGAAGGGTGGTACGTCCCCCCTGTCTTCCTCACCGACACTGACCCGGGCTCGGTCCCGGAAGCGAGCCCGTACGTTTACGGCCCCGCCTACTCGCTCATCGCCCATGCGGCGAACGTCGTCGCCGGCAACGAGTCGACGGGAGAGGTGTCCACCGTGGCGGCCACTTGGGAGACCCGACACCTGGTCGTCGCCCTGATCGGCCTGTTGACGGCAGCGGCCGCCGGCCTCGCGGTCTGGCTGCTCACGGCTTCGCGCCGGTTCGCCCTCTGGGGGGCGGCGGCCCTGCTCGCATTCCCGATCTGGCTCGGCATGAGCTTCTTCAATCCAAAGGACATCCCGGTGGCCGCCGGATACACGCTCTTCACGGTCGGCCTGCTGCTCGCTCTCGATCGGGGCCGGCACGTGGGGACCACCCGAGCGAGCACCGTTGCGGTGGGAGCGTTGCTGGCGGTGGGGTTCTATCTGAGCGCCGGCACCCGCCCCGCTCTCTGGGCGGCCCTGCTCGCTTCGGCGGCGACCTTCGCGGTCCTCGCCTGGGGCCGGGTGCGCTTCTCTGGAGCGCCCCGGGACCGGTTGGGAGCAGGTGCCGTGGTGGTGGGCATCCTGATCGGGATCCTCGCAATGGTCGTGTCCTACCCGGCGGTGTTCTCGCACCCGTTCGACCTGCTGACCCAGTCGATAGCCGACTCCGCCGACTTCTCGTGGTCCGGATTCACGTTGACGGCAGGCCGACTCGTGCCTCCATTTCCACCGTGGTGGTACCTGCCGGTTTGGGTCTTCGCGTCCTCGCCGCTGCTCCTGCTGCTGCTATCGGTTGCCGGCGCCGCCAGCCCGTTCGGCGCCTTCGCGAGAGTCCGCAGCCGGATCGATCGAGCTCGCCTCCGGGAGTGGCTCGCACGCGACGACGTCGGGGTGGTGCTCGTCGCGCAACAGGCGCTGTTGATGTCGGTCGGCAGCATCCTGATCGGGGCGAACATGTACGGAGGCCTGCGCCAGCACCTGTACGTGGTCCCGCCGCTGGCGATCCTCGCCGGGGTCGGCGCAAGTGCGCTCTGGAGGCGGGTCAGCGCCGGGGAGGGCAATCGCTGGGGTCGGGTCGCCGTGGCGCTGCTGGTCTCGGCAGCTTTGGCGGTTCCGATGATCGAGCAGGCCCTTCTGCATCCGTACAACTACGTATATGTCAACCCGATAGCGGGCATCGGCGGGGTCAATGGTCGCTGGGAGACCGATTTCTGGCAGGCGAGCATGCGCGAGGCGCTCTCGGTGCTGCCCTCCGACGCTCGACCGTATTGCGGCGCGCTCCCGCAATCCGCAAGCAACGATCAGCCCGCCATCTCCGACTGCATCCTGTCCCCGGTGATCGCGCCGTATCTGGGAGAACGGGAAGGCGAACCGATCGGGTCGCAGGGGTCCGCGACGCAATCGGTCTGGGTGATCTCGAGCGACCCGCTTGCGGACGCGTATCCGGCTCAGTGCAGGCAGGCGGACGATGTGACCAGGTGGCTACGCGGTGAGGAGGTGCTCATGACCCACGTATTCCTCTGCGATTCGTCGCTGGCGCCGAAGCCGACGCCGCTGCCGGCTTCGCTCCTTCGCGATCCGGGCTGAACGCCCGCGGTCGCGGAATCGACAGCTAGTCGATCCGGCCGATCAGCCGCTCGTGCCCGGACTGCTCGATCGTCCGCCCGAGGCCCTCCTGCAGCGACACCTCCGGCTCCCAGCCGAGCAGCTCGCGGGCGAGCGAGATGTCGGGCCGGCGGACCTGGGGGTCGTCGACCGGGAGCGCCTCGAAGACGATCTCGGAGTCGGAACCCGTCATCTCGATCACGGCTTCGGCGAGCTCGAGCAGGGAGTGCTCGTCCGGGTTGCCGATGTTGACCGGCATGTGGGTATCGGACTCCATCAGCGCGATCAGCCCCGTGATCAGGTCGTCGACGTAGCAAAAGCTGCGCGTCTGCGATCCGTCGCCGAACACGGTAAGCGGCTTGCTCTGCAGCGCCTGGCGAAGGAACGTGG
>DASSEM010000227.1:0-8110 GCA_035695265.1 Solirubrobacterales bacterium | reverse complement strand
GCGCGAACCACCTCGTCGTAGCGGCACGAGGGCTGCAGCTCGGCCGCGACGGAATAGCCGTAGAGGTACTCCATCGGATGCTTCTCGAGCGCCCATATTCCGTTGTTGCCCATCACGCCGACGACGGGCAGGCCGTGGCGGACCATCGTGTCGAACTCGAGCCCGCTGAAGCCGAAGGCGCCGTCGCCGAGCAGCAGGCAGACCTGGCGCCCGGGCTTCGCGCAGGCGGCCCCGATCGCCTGGCCGGGGCCGGCGCCGAGGCAGCCGAACGGCCCCGGGTCAATCCAGGTCCCCGGCTCGAAGGTCTCGATCACCCGACCCGCGTAGGAGACGAAGTCGCCGCCGTCGCCGATCACGATCGCGTCGCGGTCGAGGACCTGGCCGAGCTCCTCGTAGAGGCGCATCGGGTGAAGCGGGGCCCGCGGGTCGGCCCGCTCCTCGCCCTCGGCCGCGCGCTTCGCCTCCTCCTGGGTGCGGAGATCGGCGAGCCAGCCGGACCGGTCGCCGGGCTCGGCCGCCTCGCTCAGCGCTGCCAGGCTCGCGGCGACGTCGCCCACGAGATCGACGTCGGCCGCGCGGTTGCGCTCGAGCCGGTTCGGCTCGACGTCGATCCGCACCAGCTTCGCGTCGGCGCCGATCGCCGCCCCGAAACCGAGCCGGAAGTCGAGCGGGACCCCGATCACGATCGCGACGTCGGCGCCGCCGAGCCCGGCGCCGCGGGTCCGGCTGAAGGCGTTCGGGTGATCGGCCGGCAGGCAGCCGCGTCCCATCCCGTTCAGGTAGACGGGGATGCCGTGGCGCTCGGCGAGCGCCCGGAGCCCGTCTTCGGCGCCGGCCCAGTAGAGGCCGGTGCCGGCCATGATCGCGGGGCGCTCGGCGCCCGCCAGGAGCTCGGCCGCGCGCTCGATCCCGTCGGCAGCCGACACGCTCGGCTCTGGCGGGGCGGGAATCTCGGCATCGGCCTCCATGAAGACGACGTCGAGCGGGTAATCGAGGAAGGCCGGGCCGGTCGGCGCCGCCGCGGCGATGTCGATCGCGCGCGCGGTGGCGTCGCCGATCGCGGCCGGGTCGGTAACGGTCTCCGCCGACTTCACGAGCGGCGTCACGAACGGCAGGTGGTCGATCTCCTGGAGGCTGCCGCTGCCCCAGCGGCCCTCCGCGGCGCGGCCGCCGAGCACGACGATCGGGGTGCCGTTGGCGGCCGCGCTCGCCATCGCGCTGACCCCGTTGGTGACGCCCGGCCCGGCGGTCAGCGCGCAGACGCCCGGCGTCCGGGTCGCCTTCGCCCAGCCCTCGGCGGCGAACGCCGCTGCCTGCTCGTGGCGGACGTCGACGATCTCGATCCCCTCCTCGCGGCAGCCGTCGTAGAGGCTGAACAGGTGCCCGCCGGAGAGGGTGAACAGGTGGGTGACGCCGCGCTCGCGCAGCGCCTTCGCGGCGAGCCGGCCGCCGTGGAGGGCGCCCGGGTTGGCTACCCCGCCCTCAGCCTTCTGTCCGGTCGCCGCCACGGACGCGAGCGTACACCGAGCGCACCGCGTCGATCGGGTCGGGCGAACGGCGGCGGTCCCGCTCCCGCGGCGGCGCGTACAGGCGGACCGGGCGCTCGATCCCCTTCATGTCGTATTCGCCGCGGGACTCGAGCTCGAACCCGCCCCGGAGCCGGTCGCGGGTCGCCGCGGTGACGAGCAGCGCGTCGCCGGTCTCGCGGGTGGCGGCCTCGACCCGGGCGGCGACGTTGACCGGATCGCCGATCACGCTGAAGTTGAGCCTGCCGCCGCCGCCGATCGAGCCCGCGACGACCTCGCCGGTGTTGACGCCGATCCCGACCCGGAAGCCACCGCCCCGGCCCTCCTCGTTGACGAGCCGGTCGATCTCGAGCGCCGCCCGGAGGGCGCGATCGGCGTGGTCGGCAACCCGCTCCGGCGCACCGAAGACCGCCATCAGCCCGTCGCCCTCGAACTTGTCGACGTGGCCGCCGGTGGAAGCGATCACCGGCACCACGACCTCGAACAGCGCGTTCAGGCAGGCTACGACCTCCTCCGGCTCGGCCGACTCGGCGAAGGCCGTGAAGTCCTTGACGTCGCAGAAGAGGATCGAGATCTCGATCAGCTCGCCGCCCTCGCTGAACCCCTCGCTGAGGATGTGCTCGGCGACCTCCCGATCGAGGTAGACGCCGAACGCCTGCCGGATCCGCTCGCGCTCGCGCAGGCCCTCGACCATCTGGTTGAACGAGGCCGCAAGCTCGCCGATCTCGTCCGCGGTCGTGATCGGCACGGCGACGTCGAGATTGCCCTCGGCGACGGCATCCGTCGCCCGCTTGAGATCCGCGAGCGGCCCGAGGACCGAGCGCGAGAGCAGGATCGTGAGCTCGAGCGAGATCGTCGTCGCGACCCCGATCACGATCAGGATCGAGACGCCGAGGCTGTCGGCGCCGGCGATCGCGGCGACGACGAATCCGGTGATCACGTTGATCATCGGCAGCGCCGTCAGCAGCCGCCAGCGCAGCGAGAGCGCCGGCACATCGGTCTCGATCCGCGGCGAGGCGGAGCGGTTGATGTCGATCAGGATCGGCCGCATGCCGGACTCGACCGTGAGGTGGTGGAGGATCGCGCCGTAGCCGGCGGCGACGATGCCGGCGAAGAGCAGCGGGAAGAAGTCGAGCCAGGAGAGGTCGAGGACGATCACCGCGGTCACGCACGAGGGCAGGACGACGCCGATGATCGGATAGGTGAGGCCCCGTCGGACGAGGGTCAGGGGCAGCCCGACCGCGGCCGTCCAGGCGCGCGCCGTCGCCGCCTCGTCGCGCACCCCGTTGATCCAGGCGCGGATCGGCACCAGCACCGGCCGGATCCGGACGTAGCCCCAGGCGAGGGCTCCCGCGGTCAGCGCCATCGCGACGACGAGGAGCTTCAGGAAGTCGTCGAAGGTGGCGTTGTAGTAGGCGGCGAGCAGCACCACGGTGCCGGCGGTGACGAGGAACCCCGCCTGCAGCTCGAGCGACACGAAGACGCTCGGGTAGCGAGGTCCGAGCTTTTCGTAGAGCCACTGGAAGGGCGCCAGGAGCACGGCTTGATTGTCGCTCAGCGGACACGATCGCGGGCGTTCGGTGCCGAGACCGCGGGCGGCCGCTGCCACGAATCCCCGTGTTTGGAAAGGCTCCGGGCCCGTTTCCGGAACCATGCAACCGTGATCTCCGACCTCTGGGACCGGATCAGCTTCGCCGCCGAAGGGCTCTGGCTGCGGATCGCCGACGGCTTCGACGTGCTGCGCAGCCGTCGCTGGGGGCTGCCCCTCGCCGGCGGCGTCGTGGTCGTCGCCGCGGTCCTCCTCGTCGCGCTCGGCGGCGGCGAGAAGGAGTCCGCACCGGCGCCGCCGGCCGCCCAGTCGGAGCCGCCGTCGGTGATCAGCGACCCGCAGTTCGTCGAGGAGGAGGGGTTCTCGATCGCGCTGCCCGATTCGTGGCAGCGGACCAAGCCGCCCGAGGGGGCGAGCTTCGCGGCGGTCTCCGACGACGGACTCGGCGAGGCGACGTTATGGGTCGATCGCGACCCCAAGCTCGACTTCGACGACTTCGTCGATCAGTCGCTTGCCGGGCTCGAGGGGATCGGCGAGGACGCCCGCATCACCGACCGCGTCGACGGCCCGACGCCGGAGACCTCGATCGCGGTGCTCGAGGCGGAGGTGCCGGTCGACGGTGGCATCGCCGGTCCCTACCGGGTGACCCTCCGCGCCGCCGGGCCCTACCGCTACTACCTGGCGACCTCGGTCGGCGCCGGCGCCCCGCCGCGCCTCGCCGCCGACGCGGAGCTGCTGAGCGCGAGCTTCCGCCCGCAAGTAGAAGTGAAGTAGCGCGTGGCGCCGAGCCGCCCGCTGGGCGTGGGCTCACGCCGATGGCCGGCAGCGCGGGCGGGAGTGGGTCACGGCTGGGAGGGAGACAAACCGAGGGCCCGGAAGTCCCGCTTTGAGGGCCGGTCCTACTGAGTGGTCGATTTGTTCGGTAGAGCCGGACGAATCAGCCTCTCGATGATCGGATCGGCGTCGGTGCTTGCCGAGCGGGACGAAACCGGCCGGAAGTGAAGGTTTCAGCCCGCCCGGAGGCCGCTGATCTGCGGACCGTCCGTTCACGCAGGCCCGTGGGCGAGAAACGACGCATGGTGCAACGTTTCGCGCCCACGGGTGGCGCCACCACTGCCAACCGGGGATCTGTTACCCCGGGCAAACCTCTCCCGGCCGAAAACTCCGCCCCGCCCACCAGCAGACGGAGACTCCAGCGACAAGAAGCACCCAACCCACCGATAGGCGGCGCACTGCTTCCGGCGACCCCTCAGGGCGAGGCCCGAGGAGGCGCCGTGATCTAAGCCCCGCCGTAGCCACACCACCGGGCCGGCGGAAGCGGACGCGAAGCGGAGCATTCCGCCGGAGTTATCTAAACGTGTAGGTCCTCGTAGAGGCTCGGCATCGCGCGCTCGTCGCGGATCACGTGGGTGACGGCGTTGATCAGCGCCAGGTGGGTGAACGCCTGCGGGAAGTTGCCGAGGTGGCGGCCGGACGCCGACTCGAGCTCCTCGGCGTAGAGGCCGAGCGGGCTCGCGTCCTTGAGCAGGCGCTCGCAGAGCTCGCGGCCGTGCTTGCGCTCGCCGATCTCGAGCAGCGCCGAAACGAGCCAGAAGGAGCAGATCAGGAAGGTGCCCTCCTCACCCTCGAGGCCGTCGTCGGTCTCCTCGGGGCGGTAGCGGAGGACGAGCCCGTTCTCGGTCAGCTCTTCGGCGATCGCGAGCACGGTGGCGCGGACGCGCTCGTCGCCCTGGGGCATGAAGCGGACCAGCGGGACGAGCAGGTTCGAGGCGTCGAGGGCACTGGTGTCGTAGTGCTGGGTGAAGACTCCGCGCGAATCGACTCCGTTGGCGAGGACGTCGGCGTGGATGTCGTTGGCGATCAGCCGCCACTCGTCGGCGAGCCCCTCGTAGCCGCGGCGGGCGGCCATCCGGGCGGCGCGGTCGAGTGCCACCCAGCACATCACCTTGCTGCTCACGTAGTGGCGGGGCTCCCCGCGGCACTCCCAGATGCCATGGTCGGGCAGGCGCCAGACCTCGGCCGCGCAGCGTGCCTGGTCCTCGATCACCGGCCACAGTCGCGGCGAGATGTGCCCGTACTCCTTCTGGTGCAGGTAGATCGACTCGAGGACCGCGCCGAAGACGTCGTTCTGGCGCTGCTCGTAGGCGTTGTTGCCGATCCGGACCGGTCGCGCCCCCTCGTAGCCGGTCAGGTAGTCGAGCTCGCGCTCCGGCAGCTCCGCCTCGCCGCCGATCCCGTACATGATCTGCAGGCCCCCGTCCTCGGTCCGCTCGACGTCGCCGACGAACTGGATGAAGTCGTCGGCCTCCCAGCTCAGGCCGAGCGCGTGGAGGCCCTGCAGCGTGAACGTCGCGTCGCGCATCCAGGTGTAGCGGTAGTCCCAGTTGCGGATGCCGCCCGGCGTCTCCGGCAGCGAGGTCGTCAGGGCCGCGACCATCGCCCCGGTCGGCAGGTAGGTGAGCCCCTTGAGGACGAGGGCCGAGCGCTGCAGGTGATCGCTCCAGCGATGGTCGGGGAAATCGCCGGAGGCGAGCCAGGTGCGCCAGAACCGCGAGGTGGTGTCGAGCGCGGCCTCGGCCGCCTCGAAGCTGTCGGGGCCGTCGAGCCGCGAGGACCACGAAAGCGCGAAGTAGCAGCCCTCGCCGGCGTCGAGGCGCCGGCGAGCGCGGGCGCTGCCGCCCTCGATCCCGATGTTGACGTCGCTGTGGAGGCGCAGGGTGCTCTCGCCGTCGCTGGCGTCGGCGATGCCGTGCTCGGGGCCCGGCCGGCTCCAGGTGGCGGCCCGGCGGCCGTAGCCGAAGACCGGCTCGCAGACCTGCTCGAGGTGGACCGTCCCGTGCACGCAGCGCGCCGTGCGGACGAGCACGTGATGGGAGTCGAAGTCGGAGGGCGGCCGCGTGTGGGCGGTCGCCTTCGTCGACTCGCGCGCCCGCCAGCGGCCGACGATCAGCGCGTCGCGGACGATCATCCACCCGGTCGGCGTCATCCAGGTGGTCTCGACGATGTTCGTCCCCGGCTCGTAGCGGCGCCCGACCGGGCGCCCGGTGTTCGAGGGGCCGAAGCGCCAGCCGCCGGCGGCGCGATCGAGCACCGCGGCGAAGACGCTCGGGGAGTCGAACCGCGGCGGGCAGAGCCACTCGACGGTGCCGTCGGGAGAGATCAGCGCGCCGGTGTGGCAGTCGGACAGGAACGAGTAGTCGGCGATCGCCGGGAACGGCGAGGACGGCATCCGCCGCTCGAGAAACGGCGTCGGCTCGCGCAGCTTGTCGGGATCCATGCCGCCGGCCCGGCGCGGGCCGGGCTCGACCGGGCGCGAGATCCGCGCCTCCGTGCCGGCGTGGTCCCGGGGGCGGCTGATCGGGTCCGAGGCCTCCATCGGGAACGAAGTTAGCGCGAAGCGCGGCCGGGCCGACCCGCGTCACCACGGCCGCAACCGCGCGCCCTCGCGCATCCAGTGCCGGGGGAGGGATTCGAACCCTCAAGCCCTCTCGGGCAGCCGGGTTTAAGCCGACCGCGTATCGCCAGTTCCGCCACCCCGGCAGCGGTCCTCGAAGGCTATCCGCACCGATCTGTGCTCCGTCCGGGGAAATTTAGGTTGGCGCAACTTTCCCGCCCTACCGTGTTGTTCAAGGAGGACGTCCTCGTCTTGGAAGCTTCCGCACTCACACGCGCTCCCGCACGCGGGTTTCTCGCTCGGCGCTCGCCGCTGCTCCGGCTCGAGTCCGACGAGCGCCTCGTCGCGCTGATCCGGGCCGGTCACGACGGCGCCTTCGAGGCGCTCTTCAACCGCTACAACGGCCGCCTGCTCGGCTTCTGCCAGTCGATGCTGAAGAGCCGCCAGGACGCCGAGGACGTCCTCCAGGAGGTCTTCACCAACGCCCACGCCGCGATGCTCCGCGACGACCGCAAGATCAACGTGCGGCCGTGGCTGTACCGGATCGCCCGCAATCGCTGCCTCAACCACATGCGGCGCCCGGTGCCGGAGGGGCAGGACTCGATGGACGTGCTCCCGCACGGCAACGGCACCACGACCGCCGAGCACGTGCAGATGCGCGAGGACCTGCGGCAGCTCCTCGCCGATGTCGAGACGCTTCCCGAGACCCAGCGGACGGCGCTGCTCCTACGCGAGGTCGACCAACTCTCCTACGAGGAGATCGCCCAGGCGATGCAGACGACCGTGCCGTCCGTGAAGTCGCTGCTCGTCCGCGCCCGGATCGGCCTCGCCGAGTCCGGCCAGGCCAGGATGCTGACCTGCGGCGAGGTCCAGGTCAGCCTCGCCGAGGCGGCCGAGGGACTCTCGAAGCTCGAAGGCCCGGCCCGCAAGCACGTCCGCGGCTGCGAGGGCTGTGACGCCTTCCGCGACCAGCTTCGCTCCGACCGCAAGGCGATGGCCGCCCTCTTCCCGGTCGGGCTCGTGGCGCTGTTCAAGGGCGGAATCCTCGCCAAGCTCTTCGGCTCGGGCGCCGCCGGCTCCGGCGCGGTCGGATCCGGAGCAGGCGCGGTCGGCTCCGCCGGCGCCGCTTCCGGCGGGCTCGGCGGGATCAGCCTGCTCGGCGGCGCCGTCGGCGCCAAGGCCGCGGCCGGATTCGCCACCGCGGCGATCCTCACCGCGGGCGCCGTCGAGGTTCGCAACATGAACAACGGTGGCGGCGAGAGCGCGACCCCGCAGCCGCCGGCCGCGGAGGTCACGTCCCCCGAGGAGACCTCCCATCCGGCGCTCGCAACCGACCCCACGCCGCCGTTCGAGGACGCCGCCTCCCTGAGCCGCGACCGAGCCGACGATCGCGGCGAGCCGGCGCCTCCGGCCAACCCGTCCCAGCCCGACACGGAGCCGGCGGCCTCCGAGCCCGCGGTCGTCCCCGAGGTCGCGGAGAAGCCCGTGCCGGTCGACGGCGAGGCCACCGTGACGACGACCGACGAGGACGAGGTCGCCGTCGGCACTCCGACCAGCGACCCGGACACCGGCGCCGCCCCGATCGATCCGCCGCCGACCGAGCCGACCCCATCGCCGGTCACGCCGCCGGCGCCGGCCCCG
>DASSEM010000226.1:0-3257 GCA_035695265.1 Solirubrobacterales bacterium | reverse complement strand
GTCCGCTCGCCGCTCTGGACGCGGTTGCCGCAGTTGGGGCAGATGAAGAAGGGCACGTTCGGAAGGCTAGTGAATCGGTGTCGGGTGCCTGGCGGTGGTGTCGGGCCGGTTGGGGAAGGCCCGCTGGGCCCCGCCGCTTCGCGGCGGGTTCGGGTGGAGCGCCCATCGGACCTTCCCCGCCCGGCCCTTCGTTAGAGCCGCAGCCCGATTCGCTGCCTTCCTCTCTCGGTGAGCAGGTGAAGCCCTAACTCACAGTCAACTGACAGTTGCGTCCTCCCCCAGGACGCTTTCGCCACCTCGCTGTGCTTATGCGACAGCCGAAAGCCGCTCGTCTGCCGGAGCCCCCAGCCTCGGCCCTCAGAACAGGCTCGGCAAGCCCTCCGGGACCGGGAGGCCGAGGTGCTCGTAGCCGCGCTCGGTGACGACCCGGCCGCGGGGCGTGCGCTTCAGCAAGCCCTGCTGGAGCAGGTAGGGCTCGTAGACGTCCTCGATCGTGTCCGGCTCCTCGTCGACCGCGGCGGCGAGGGTCGAGAGACCGACCGGGCCGCCCGAGAAGCGGCCGGCGATCGCGTCGAGGATCGCCCGGTCGTGGCGGTCGAGCCCGCCCTCGTCGACCTCGAGCATCGCCAGCGCCGCAGCGGCAACGGCGCCGTTGACCACGCCTTCGCCATGGACCTCGGCGTAGTCGCGGACCCGCTTCAGGAGGCGGTTGGCGACCCGCGGCGTGCCACGCGACCGGCCGGCGATCGCCGCCGTCCCCGCCGGCTCGATCTCGACCCCGAGGATCGACGCTGAGCGCTCGACGATCGTCCCGAGGTCGGCGGCCTCGTAGTGCTCGAGCCGGTGGCTGACCCCGAAGCGGTCGCGGAGCGGGGTCGTCAGGAGCCCCGCGCGGGTGGTCGCGCCGACCAGCGTGAACGGGGGCAGATCGAGCGTCACGGTGCGCGCTCCGGCACCCTGGCCGAGCACGACAGGCAGCCGCCGGTCCTCCATCGCCGGGTAGAGCGTCTCCTCGATCGCCCGGTTGAGGCGGTGGATCTCGTCGATGAAGAAGACGGTGCCGGGCTCGAGCGTGGTCAGGAAGCTGGCGACGTCGGCCTTGCGCTCGAGCGCCGGGCCCGCGGTCTGCACCATCGGCACGCCGAGCTCGGCGGCGACGATGTGCGCGAGCGAGGTCTTGCCGAGCCCCGGCGGACCGGCGAGGAGGACGTGGTCGAGCGGCTCCTCGCGCCGCCGCGCCGCCTCGATGAAGATTCCGAGCTGGTCGGTGACCTGGCGCTGGTTGACGAAGTCCTCGAGCCTGGCCGGCCGCAGGTTGCGGTCGAGGTCCTCCTCCCCACGCTCCTGACGGGCGTCGGCGATCCGCGGCTCGCGGTCGGCCGCGATCGCCGCCTCGTTCAGTGGAATCCGCTCGATCGCCATCGTCAACCCAAGCTTCGCCTACGCAGCGGCGCGAGCGCCGCGCAGGGCCGACGCGATCAGCTCCTCGGCGCTCTCCCCCGTCGCCTCGGTGAGCAGCCGCTCGACCTCGACCGGCGTGTAGCCGAGCCCGATCAACCCCTCGCGGGCCTCAGCACGGGCGCCGTCCTCGGCGGCGACGGGCGGCGTGCCCTCCTCGAGCTCGCCGGCGACCTTCTCGCGCAGCTCGACGATGATTCGCTCGGCGGTGCGCTTGCCGATCCCGGGCACCGCCTGGAACCGCTTGGCGTCGCCGGCGGCGAGGGCGCGCATGAGCTCCCCGGTCGTCCCTCCGGAAAGCGCCGCCATCGCGACCTTCGGGCCGACCCCGGAGACCGAGATCAGCGCCAGGAACAGCTCGCGCTCGTCCTCGGTCGCGAACCCATACAGCGCCAGGGCGTCGTCACGGGGGATCAGATGCGCGTGCAGCGACACCCGCTCGCCGACCGCCGGCACCGTCCGCAGGGTCTCCGCCGACACCGCGAGCCGGTAGCCGACCCCGCCGGCGTCGACGACGACGTGGTCGCCACGCCGCGAGATCACCGCGCCGGTGACGGCCGCGATCATCCGGCCGGAACCGCCTCCGCGGCCCGATCGCCGGCGGCGTGCGCCGCGTGGCCCGCGTGACAGATTGCGGCGGCGAGCGCGTCGGCGGCATGGTCGGAGGGAGGCGCCGCGGGCAGGCTGAGCAGGACGCCGACCATGTGCTTGACCTGGTCCTTGCCGGCGCCGCCGCTGCCGCACACCGCCAGCTTGATCGCCTGCGGCGTGTAGTCGAAGCAGGGGACGTCGCGCGACGCGGCGGCGAGCATGCAGACCCCGCGCGCCTGCCCGACGCCGATCGCCGATCGCACGTTCTTGCCGAAGTAGACGCTCTCGAGCGCGAGCGACTCCGGCTCGTGCCACTCGATCAGCTCCGCCACCGCGTCGTGGATCCGGCGCAGGCGCTGCTCGGTGGCCATCGTCGAAGCGATCTCGACGGTGCCCCCGTCGATCGCGGTCATCCGCGCGCCGGCGACGCGAACGACGCCGAAGCCGGTGTTGGCGATGCCGGGATCGATTCCCATGACGATCCGCATGGGCATTGATTCTGGCTCTCGCCCCGGATGCCTCCCCAACCTGCCTCGGTCACCAGAGCAGGGGGTTCTCCGCGACCAGGAAGAACCAGAGCGCCATCGCCACCAGGGCGACGGCGAGAGAGCCGAGCAGCAGCGGCTCCAGGGGCCCGCGCCGGGTCAGCCACCGGTCCTCGCCGTAATCGGCCCCGTCGACCCGCTCCGAGCGACCGGTGCCGGTGATCCGGAGATACAGCTCGTTCAGCCACGAAAGCGCCGAAGCGAAGAGGACCATCGCCACGGGCACAGCGATCATCGCCATGCCGTAGTGAAGGGTCGAGGAGTCGATGACGTTCGACAGCGCCCAGAGGACCAGCGGCGGAACCACCAGCCAGAGGACGAGCGAGCCGGCGGCCAGCAGCGCGAGGACGAACCCGGCGGCGGCCCGGCTACCGGGCGAGGGTCGTCGAGCTCCGGTCGATTCCATCACTTGATCGTCGAGATCTCGGGGTGGGTGGCCAGCAGCGTCTGGGTGAAGACGTAGTTGAAGGCGAACACGCCCATGAACGCGATCACGACCGCCTCGTTGACGGCGGTGCCGACGCCCTGCGCACCTCCGGACGCATTCATCCCCTTGTACGAGCAGACGATCGCGACGATCGCCCCGAACAGCGTCGTCTTCAGGACCGAGCCCCAGAGGTCTGCGATCGAGGCGTTGTTGAAGAGCGTGGCGAAGAAGCCACC
>DASSEM010000225.1:0-4457 GCA_035695265.1 Solirubrobacterales bacterium | reverse complement strand
CGGGACATCGCCAGCACGGCGCCCTTCGAGGCGGGGTAGGAGATCTGGGAGACCGCGGCGCCCATGACGGCGACGAACGAGGCCGTGTTGATCACCGATCCGCCTGACTCGTTGTCGAGCAGGTGGGGGATCCCGTGCTTGCAGCAGAGGAAGACGCTCCGCAGGTTGACGTCCTGGACCCTCTGGAAGACGTCGAGCGGTGTCTCGAGGATCGAGGCGTCCTCCGGCGGGTTGATCCCGGCGTTGTTGAAGAGGACGTCAATCCGCCCGAACCGCTCGCGGGTCTGCGCGTACATCCCCTCGACCTGATCGGACTCGGTCACGTCGGCGACGATCGACAGCTCCCCCTCGGCCCCCGCAGCGAGATCGACCCCGACTACGTGCGCCCCCTCGGCCGCGAACAGCCGCGCCGCCTCGGCGCCGATACCGCTCGCGGCGCCGGTGATCACGCAGACCTTCCCCTCGAGCCGACCGGGTCGCTCCATGAGCGCGCAAGCTATCAGCGTCGGGTATCGGAACTGGAGCCGCGGTCAGCTGCATTCCGTCTGCCAACCGGCGACGAAGAAAGCCGACGGGCCCAAGACGAACCCAGCCGGCGGGCGAGCTCCGGCACCGCATGCGTCACAGGCGCCGCTCCCGCCGTCGCTCTCATCGATCTGGAGGGCCTCGGGCGGCATGGCTATGAGGTCGCGCCCTGCGGGCGCCTGACTGCGCCGCGGGTCATTGGACCAAGAAATCGCTGCTCTGCAGCCGCTGCAACGGTCGGCTGACCTCGGACCCGTCCTGGACGTAGATGCCCTCGACGCCGAAACGCCGGCGGATCAGCCTCGCGACTCCGCGGGACCGCATGCGCGGCGTCCTCAGCATTGCCTGGAGGGTCTCGTGGAGCTCCGCCTGCTGCGCGACTTCCTCGGGCCATTGGCGTTCCAGGTCGTCGTCCTCGGGCACGAGGATGTCCCAGTCGTAACGCGCGCCGCAGCCGAGACAGCGACGGTGAAACAGGGGCTCGAGCAGCGCTGGATCCATGAACAGGGCCTCGACGACGAGTTCGATCGCGAACCCCGTCTCCGACTGGCTCAAGCCCCACCCGCAGGTGTCGCACGAGCCGGCCTCCACCAGCCGAATCCTGGTCACGCTCCAGCGTTGGACAGCCATCGCCTGAATGTCGGCGCGGAACCCCGCTTGCTGACGGCAGCGAGCCGGCTACGGCCTCCGAGGTGCCCCGGGATCCGCGGAACCGCGACATGAAGTTCCTAAGTTCCGCGGAACCGCGACATGAGCTTCCGGTGTTGAGTGCCCACCGCGCGGCTCGGGTTCCGTCCGGAGCCGCCTGCTATCGAACATATGTTCGTTGACGAGACCTCGCGGGCCGGTTCCGCTCCACCCGCCGCGACATCGGCATCGGCCGGCGCGGAGATCGAGGCGATGCCGCTGCCCCGGCGAACGTCGTCACTCGGTCGCGTAGAAGACGTTCTTGACGTCGGTGTAGTGCTCGAGGGCGTCGGGGCCGAGCTCGCGGCCGACGCCGGACTGCTTGAAGCCGCCGAACGGGGTCGAGACACGGACCGAGGAGTTCGAGTTGATCGAGAGGACGCCGGCGTCGATCGCGCGGGCGACGCGAAGGGCGCGTCCGCCGTCGCCGCTCCAGATCGAGCCCGAGAGGCCGTAGATGGTGTCGTTGGCGAGCTCGATCGCCTCGGCCTCTCCGGAGAACGGGATCACGGCGGCGACCGGGCCGAAGATCTCCTCGCGGGCGGCGCGGACGTCGTTGGTGGTCGGCTCGAGGACGGTCGGCGGGAACCAGAAGCCGGGACCCGCGGGGGCGTCGCCGCGGAAGGCGACGCGGGTCTCGGCATCGAGGAAGGAGGCGACGGTCTCCCGATGGGATGCCGAGATCAGCGGCCCCATCTGCGTCGCCTCGTCGAGCGGGTCGCCGACGACCATCGACCTGACGGTCCGCTCGAGCGCCGCCATGAAGTCATCGACTGCGTCACGCTCGACGAGGATCCGGGAGCGCGCGCAGCAGTCCTGGCCGGCGTTGCCGAAGACAGCAAACGGTGCGGCGGCGGCCGCGGCTTCGATGTCGGCGTCCGCGAAGACGACGTTGGCGGACTTGCCGCCGAGCTCGAGAGTCACCCGCTTGATCGTCCCGGCGGCCCCGGCGGCGATGCCGCGGCCGATCTCGGTCGATCCGGTGAAAGCGATCTTGGCGACGTCGGGATGCTCGACGAGGCGCTGCCCGCAGACCGACCCGGGCCCGGGCACGACGTTGAGGACCCCCTCAGGGATGCCGGCGTCGAGGGCGATCCGCTCGAGCTCGATCGCCGTCAGCGGGGTCAGCTCGGCGGGCTTGAGCACGACCGTGTTGCCGGCCGCGAGCGCCGGTGCGGTCTTCCAGGAGGTGATCACCATCGGGAAGTTCCAGGGGACGATCAGCCCGACGACCCCGAGCGGCTCACGGAAGGTCATGTCGACGCCGCCTCCGACCGGGATCGTGTGCCCGAGCAGGCGCTCGGGCGCCGCCGCGTAGTAGCGGAAGCAATCGACGACCATGGCGATCTCACCGCGGGAGTCGGCAATCGGCTTGCCGACGTTGCGGGCCTCGAGCATGGCGAGCTCGGCGGATCGCGACTCGAGCGCGTCGGCGAGCCCGTGGAGGAGCTTCGAGCGGTCCCCGGGAGCGATCCCGCGCCAGGCTGGGAACGCCGCCTTCGCGCGCGCCACTGCCGCATCGACTTCGTCGACCCCCGCCCTCGGGACCTCCGCCATCACCTCGGCGCTGGCCGGCTCGATCACCTCGATCATCGGCTCACCTCCTGCCCGGCCGCCGCGACGAGCGACCCGATCACGTTCGACTGCATGTCCTCCTCAGGGTGCCAGAGGACGCCGAGCGCATAGGTGCGGTCGGGCAGCTCGATCGCCTCGATCAGCTCGTCGTCGACGGCGCGACCGCTGACGTCGAGCCCATCGCCGAGCCGGTCGACCCCCTGGTGGTGGTGAGACTTGACCGCGGCGCGCTCGACGCCGGTCGCCCGCGCCGCCAGCGATCCGGCCGTGATCGCGACCTCGTGGTCGCTGAACGTGCCCGGGACCTCGCGGTGGCGGATGCTGCCGTCGAGACGGTCGGGCAGGTGCTGTTCGATCGTGCCGCCGCGGGCAACGTTGAGCATCTGCATGCCGCGGCAGATGCCGAGCGAGGGGACGTTCCGCTCGATCGCGCGCCGCAGGAGCGCCAGCTCGAACTCGTCGCGCTCAGCGCGGAAGCCAGTCGTCTCGGGCTCGGGCTCGGCGCCGTATGTGCCCGGGTCGATGTCGGAGCCGCCGGCGAGGAGCAGGCCGTCGATCCGGTCCAGGACCAGGTCCGGATCCGACAGCGCGAGAGGATCGGGCGGCAGGATCACGGCGATGCCTCCGGCCCGCTGCACGGCCGTCGCATAGCTCCGCGGCGCCATCGCCACGACGAGGTCCCAGGACGCCCACCGCGCCTGCTCGACGGCGGCAGAGATCCCGATCACGGGGTAGGTCAAGTCCTGTCGACTCGGGTCACAGTCTCTCGAAACCCCGGAAGCGGTCGAAGTCCGTGACGGTCGACTCGGCCGCCTGCAGCTCGATCCGGGCGCGGTTCATGTAGTGGTCGACGACCTCTTCACCGAACGCCTCCCTGGCGACCTGGCTCGCGCCGAACAGGTCGCGAGCCTCGTAGAGGTTGGTCGGCACCCGGGGCGCGTCGGAGATGTAGGCATTGCCGTCGAGCGGCGGCTCGAGCGGCAGCTCGGAGTCGATCCCGTGCAGACCGGCGGCGATCAACGCGCTCAGCGCGAGGTAGGGGTTGATGTCGGCGCCAGGCAACCGGTTCTCGACCCGCAGGGCTTCGCCGTGACCCACGACCCGCATCGCGCAGGTCCGGTTGTCGTGGCCCCAGGCGACCGCGGTCGGCGCGAACGAGCCCTCGACGAAGCGCTTGTAGGAGTTGACGTAGGGGGCGTACATCAGCGTCATCTCGCGCAAGCAGGCGAGCTGGCCGGCGACGAAGCGGTCGAACATCTGCTTGTCCGCGGCGAAGGCGTTTCGCCCTGATCCCGAGTCGGCGAGCGAGCAATGGATGTGGCAGCTCGACCCCTCGAGCTCGTTGAACTTCGCCATGAATGTGATCGACGAGCCCTCCTGGGCCGCGATCTCCTTGGCTCCGTTCTTGTAGATCGCATGCTCGTCGGCGGTCCGCAGCGCGTCGGCGTAGCGGAAGTTGATCTCGTGCTGGCCGAGGTTGCATTCGCCCTTCGAGCTCTCGACGACGAGCCCCGCTGCGGCCATGCCGTTGCGGATCCGCCGGATCAACGGCTCGATCCGCGCGGTGCCGAGCAGGGAGTAGTCGACGTTGTAGAGGTTGGCTGGCGTCATGTCGCGGTAGGCGCGCTGCCAGGCGTCCTCGTAGCTGTTGTCGTAGACGACGAACTCCA
>DASSEM010000224.1:0-2302 GCA_035695265.1 Solirubrobacterales bacterium | reverse complement strand
CGCGCGCCGGCGAAGGCGAGCAGCTCGGCGAGCTGCTCGGAGAGGTCGTCGGCGCTCATCGCCTCACGGCTGCGGCGCAGCGCGAACGCGGTCATCTGGTCGGTGCCAGGGGCGCGGCCGATGCCGAGGTCGATGCGGTCGCCGAACAGCGCCGCCAGCACCTTGAACTGCTCGGCGACGCGCAGCGGGCTGTGGTTGGGGAGCATCACGCCCCCGGAGCCGACCCGGATCGCGGTCGTCGCCGCCGCCACCTGGCCGATCATCAGCTCCGGCGAGGAGCTCGCAACCATCGCGCCCCCGTGGTGCTCGGCCAGCCAGTAGCGGTGGTAGCCGAGCCGGTCGGCATGGCGGGCGAGCTCGATCGTGTCCCGGAGGGCCTGCGATTCGGATGACCCGGCGCTGACCGGAGATAGGTCGAGGACCGATACGGGCGGCATCGCCGCGCAACGTACCGGGTTGCCGAACCCGGCCGGACCCACTCCTACACTGACGCCCGTCGCTCGGAATCAGGAATCGAATGGAGGTCGAGAATGGCTGTCGAGGCGAGATCACACCGGACCGAAGGCGAGGGCTGGGTCTCATTCATCGGCGTCCTGTTCGCGCTGCTCGGGGCGTTCAACGCGATCGACGGCATCGTCGCCCTCGCCGGCGACGCCAAGTTCCGGGAGGAGAACCTGTTCTTCGGCGACCTGACGTTCTGGGGCCTGACCCTCCTCGCGCTCGGCGCCCTCCAGCTGGTCACCGCGACCCTGATCCTGCGCCGCAACGCCAACGGCCAGGGGCTCGGGATCATCCTCTGCTCGTTCAACCTGGTCTGGCAGCTCTTCTTCGTCGCGGTGTTCCCAATCTGGTCGCTGCTGATCATCGCCGCCGACGTCCTGATCATCTACGGGCTCTGCATCCACGACCGTCACTTCAAGTAGCGGCCGCACCGCCGCCGTGGCGGCGATGAAGGGCGACGCCGAGCAGCCCGAGCGGCAGCGGCAGCCAGTAGGTGAAGAGGCGATAGATGAAGGTCGCGAGGACGGCGTCGCCGGCGCCGACCCCGGCCAGGGCGAGCAGCGCGGTGAGCCCGGCCTCGACGAAGCCGAGACCGCCGGGGGTGACCGGGATCTGGGTGAGCACCTGGGCGAGGCAGAACGCCAGCAGGACGAGGCCCGGCAGCGGGTGCGCGCCCACCGCGGCCAGCGCGGCGAGCAGGATGCCGTACTCGAACGCCCAGCGGCCGATTGTGGCGAGCAGGGCCTTCGGCCAGTCGTCGCCGAGGGCGGTGAGGATGCGGTCGCGCTCGCGCTGGACCCGGTCGGCGAGGTCGTGGGTGTGCGGTGAGCGCCGGCGCAGCTTGTTGCGACCGCGCTCGATCGCCCTGGCGACCGCACGCAGGGGGCGATCGGCGACGAGCATCAGGGCGGCGACCCCCGCCAGCAGGGCGAATGCGATGAGGCTCGTCAACGCCGGAGCGAGGAGGTCGTCGTCGACGCGCCCGGTGATCAGCAGCGGCAACGCCAGCACCGGCAACGCCAGCACGATCGCGAAGGTGAGCAGGTTGACGGCGGTGATCCCGGCGACGGCGCGACCGCGCTCGACCCCGCGCTCGACCAGCATCCGGTACTGAAGCGCGGCTCCCATCGCGCCGCCGCCGGGGGCGATCTTGGCGAGCGCGTTGCCGGCGAGCTGCGAGTCGATCACCGCCGACCACGGCGCGCGCGGGATCGTCAGACGCTGCAGGAACCAGAGGCAGGCCAGCGATGCCAGCAGCAGGACCGCGAGAAGGGGAAACCAGAGCAGCGAGATCTCCCTCAAGCCCTGCCAGGACCCGAGGACGTCGATCAGGCTCGGGGCGACGAGATAGAGCGAGACGCCGGTGACGAGCAGCCAGAACGCGGTGCGGCGGATGCTCGGGCCGCGCGCCTCGGCCTCGGCCTCGCCGCGGGCGATCTCGGACTCGGCGCGGGTCCGGGCGTCGATCGCCCGCTCGATCCGGTCGCCGAGCGAGTCCCCTCCCGGCCGGCGATCGGGGTTCAAGCGGCTCGAAGGTGGCGGCGGCGAAGTGTCCGCGCACCGATCAACCGTGCCCATTCGGCCTCGTCGATCCGGTGCGGACGGGTCCCGGCGATGAACCGCTCGAGCGCCTCGGCAAGCCCGTCGGGGTCCTCGAGGTGGGGAAAGTGGGCGGCGTCGGGCAGGGTCACCATGCGGCAGTCGGGGATCGCGTCGCGAGCGGCGCGGCCGTGCTCGATCGGGATCGTCCGGTCGCGCTCTCCCCAGACGATCAGCGCCGGCACCGGCCCGAGCAGGTAGA
>DASSEM010000223.1:0-2174 GCA_035695265.1 Solirubrobacterales bacterium | reverse complement strand
GCATGATCGCGGCGCTTCCAATCGCGAAAGGAACGTTCATGCCGTCGAACGACTTCTCCGACCTCCGGGCACTGTTTCTCAACTGCACGCTGAAGACCTCGACGGCGATGCCATCGAACACCGAGGCACTGATCGACAACTCGGTCGCGATCATGACCGCGAACGGGGTCGCCGTCGACGTCGTGCGGGTCGCCGACCACGAGATCCCTCCGGGGGTCGCCCAGGACATGACTGAGCATGGCTTCGACCGCGACGACTGGCCCGGGCTCCAGGAGCAGGTCCTCGCGGCCGACATCCTCGTGATCGGGACGCCGATCTGGCTCGGCGAGAAGTCGAGCCTCGCGACCCGGGTGATCGAGCGGCTCTACGGCTACTCGGGCGAGCTCAACGAGCAGGGACAGTGGATCTACTACGGGCGGGTCGGCGGCGTCCTGGTGACCGGCAACGAGGACGGGATCAAGCACGTGGCGATGAACGTCCTCTACTCGCTCCAGCACCTCGGCTACGTGGTCCCTCCCCAAGCTGACGCCGGCTGGATCGGCGAAGCCGGCCCCGGCCCGAGCTACGCGGACCCGGGCAGCGGCGGCTTCGAGAACGAGTTCACGCGGCGCAACACGACGTTCATGACCTGGAACCTGATGCACCTCGCCGCCATGCTGAAGCGCGGCGGCGGCATCCCCGCCGAGGGAAACCAGCGGCGCGAGTGGGACGCCGGCGCCCGCTTCGACCACCCGAACCCCGAGTACCGCTGAGCTTCAACGAGCTCGGGCGTCCGGGGCCCCAGCTCGCCCTGGCTCCCGGCTGGGGATCGCGGGCGCGGCAATGGCGTCCTCGATCTCGGCCACGGCCAGGTCGCGCTCGCGGTCGGCGGCGATCGCCGCCGCCATCCGCTCCGCCGCGGCGCGGAAGCGGCGATCGCCGAGCACCGATCCGAGGGCGCGCGCGATCGCCGCCGCGCCCGCGCCGGGGCGCAGGCGCAGGCCGGCGCCGGATGCCACCACGCGGGCTGCGGTATCGGGCTGGTCGCGACCGACGGGCATGCAGAGCAGCGGCACACCGTGCGCAAGCGCCTTGATCACGGTGCCATGGCCGGCGTGGGTGACGACCGCTTCGGCACGGGGCAGGACGGCGGAGTGCGGTGCCGCGGCGACGATCGTGACGTTGCCGGGAGCGTCGATGCCGTCGGCGGCGAAGCTCGGACCGGTCGTGACGAGGCCGCGGACGTCCATGCGGCCGAGGGCCCGGACGACGCGGCGGATCATCGGATCCTGGTCCTGGGTCGTGGTGCTCAGCGCGACGAGGACGAGCGGGTCGTCGCCCTCGGGCTCGCTCCAGTCGCCGGCCCAGTCGGGGTCGTCGAGCCGGGGCCCGCAGTAGCGGACGTTGGCCGGGGCCCGAGCGCCACCGCCGTGCTCGAAGGCCGCGGAGGTCAGCACCAGGACCCGATCGGGGCGGTCGAGCAGCTCGAAGAGCGTCGATGCCGGCGGTTGCCCGTGCTCACCGAGGAGCCGGTTCATGTCGGCGAGGCGCTTGTCCCAGAGCCGGCTGCCGATCGCCTTCGCGAGGCGATCGCGAGCCTGCCCGAGCCGTCCGGCGCGGGGTTGGAGGCCGAGCCCGAAGGGTGGAACGCCCGCCACCTCGCCCGGGTAGATGTTCGGGACCAGCGAGATGTTGGCGACGCCGGCGTCGACCGCGGCGACCTGTGAGCCGAGGAGGAGGTTCTCGGAGATGACGCCATCGACCGGGTCGCGGCGGATCTCCGCCAGCGTGTCCCGGGCGAACGCGGGGGCGGCGCCGACGATCAGCCTGTCGCGGATCCGCGCCATGGCGCCGAGCGGCGTCCGCGCCTCGAAGTCGCGGACGAACTCGGTCTCGGGGTCGGGCGTGGCCCGATGCGGCGCCGTCGTCCAGGGCACGTGCCGGGCGCCGGATCCGAGGACAGCCTCGCGGAGGCTCGGGTCGGCGAGGACGCGGATGTCGTGGCCGCGCTCGACGAGGGCGCCGGCGAGGCTGAGGACCGGCGGTGAGTTGCCGCCGCCATCCCAGAGCGTGAACAGAAGCCGGATCACGTCCCCTCCGGGGTCGGGGTTCCCGCCCCGCTGCCGAACCGGTCGACCAGGGCCAGGACCGACTCCCGCATCGCTCGCTCCGCGGCACGCCGGGTCAGTCCCTGC